>DATJMB010000178.1:0-4984 GCA_035508995.1 Solirubrobacteraceae bacterium
GCAAGCGCTGTTCACGCTGGCGGCGGTGGAGCAGGCAGCCGGCAAACCGGGAGCCGCGCTGGGGACGCTGCAGAAGGCGGTGAGCAAGCAGCCCTCCAACCCGCAGACGTGGCTGACGCTGGGGCGGTACGAGCTCACGCGGAACCCCGGCACGGCGGTGAAGGCGCTGCAGGCGGCGATCTACCTCAACCCCGAGACGATCTCCCCCGAAGCGATCGCGGACGGGAACCCGGAAGCGATCGAAGTGCGCAACGACTACATCGAGGCGCTGCGCGCCCAGCAGGCTCACAGAGCGGCCGCGGCGGCCGGAGCGGGAGCCGCGGGGACGGCGCTACAGCGGCGCGCTCGGGCACGGGCACGGGCGCGCGCGGGCACGCACGCGGGCGCGGGCAGCCCAAAAACGAAAGCCACCACCCAGGCGGCACACAAAGCGCTCGGCCCCACTTCTACCAGGGCGCTGGCACGGCGTCGGCGAATAGAACGGCTCGCGCGGCGGGCGGCCAGAAGGGGTGAAATACGTGCGCTTCTGGAAAGCCGAGCCCGTGGAGGAGGCCGGTGAGGGAGCGGCGGGTGTAGAAGCGCAGGTGCTCGCCGAGGGGGTCGAAATGGCGCTCGAAGGCACGGGAGGAGAGGGCGAGAGACAGGCGGGTGAGGGGGCCGTGGTTGGGGGTGGTGAGCAAGAGGCGTCCGCCGGGGCGCAGCACGCGGCGGATCTCAGCAAGCCAGGGGGCGGTGTCGGCGACGTGCTCGATGGTCTCGCCGGACCACACCACGTCGAAGCTCGCGTCCTCCAGCGGCCAGGAGCCGGTGAAGGGTATGAGGCGGGCGTCGAGGCCGGCCACGCGCTCGCGGGCGCGGCGCAGGGCGGCGTCGGCGACGTCCACGGCCACGACCTGGAGGCCGGCCTGCAGAAGGGCCCCGGCGAAGAGGCCCTCGCCGCAGCCGACGTCGAGCAGGCGCTGGCCGGGGCGGACGCGGTCCAGCAGGAAGCGACGGCGCAGCTGGAGATGGGCGGGCTGCAGGCCGGAGGGCAGCTCCTCCCAGAGGGCCTCGTAGTGGTCGCGGGAGGGCACGTGGGGAAGGCTAGAGGGGTGCAGCAAAGCTCTCATCTCTGCACAGATCTGCGCATGGGTCTATGTTGCTCGGGTGGGTCTCCGGGAGATGAAGCGGTGAAGGTGGCCTTCGACAGCCGGCCCTCGAGCGATACCCGTGGAGTGGGCCGTTACGCGCGGTGCCTGCTGCGGGCGCTGCGAGACACGGGGGCGGCGCGGGGAGAGATCGTCGAGACGCACCGGCCGCGGCAGGCGGACGACGTGTTCCACGCGCCGTGGATGCAGGGTGCGATGCTGCGGAGTCCCTGTCCGATGGTGGTGACGCTGCACGACCTGGCGTCGCTCAAGCGGCGCAGCGAGCACCTGCGGATGGGCATGAGGATGCGGCTGCGGCACCTGGCGGTGCAGCGGGCGATGCGGGTGATCGTGCCCACGGAGGCGGTGGCCGAAGACGCGGTTTCGCGGCTGGCGGTGGAGCCGGAGCGGATCGCGGTGATCTCGGAGGCACCGGACCGGGCGATGTACCGGCGGGAGACGGAGGAGGTGGAGCAGGCGCGGCTGCGATACGAGCTGCCGGAGCGGTACCTGCTGTGGGTGGGCTGCCTGCGTCATCCGGAGCCGCGCAAGCACGTGGACAAGCTGGCGGCCACGCCGCGGGAGCTGCCGCTGGTGCTGGCGGGACCCACGAGCCCGTGGGCGCACGACCTGCCCGACGTGACCCTCACCGGACACGTGCCGGACGACGATCTGGCGGCGATCTACAGCGGCGCCCACGCGCTGGTGCTGCCCTCCGAGGACGAGGGCTTCGGGCTGCCGGCGGTGGAGGCGCTGGCGTGCGGCACGCCGGTGGTGGCCTGCGGCATCCCGGCGCTGCGGGAGGTGCTGGGGGAGCGGGCCACGTTCGTGGAGCCCGGCGACCTGCTGGCGCTGATCCGGGCGGCGGAGTCCGTGGGCAGGCCAGCGCCGGATCCCCCGCGGTGGACCTGGGAGGACGCGGGTACGGCCACCTGGAACGTGTACGAGCGGGCGATCGCCGCCTGCCGGTAGGCGGGCGGAGGGACATAACGAAAATCGAGGGCCCGCGCGCGCACGCGCGCGCACGCGGGGGGTCGTTTTTCGAAGATCTCTCGCGCCGCCGACGAGCCCGCTCCCAGGGCTCTCAGAACGGCCCCGAGCTCAGTAGGCGCCGCGGCGGGAGACGACCGCGGGGATGGTCTTCAGCAGGATTGTCAAGTCGAGGGCCAGAGACCAGCGCTCGAGGTAGATGAAGTCGAGGTTGACGAGGTCGTCGAAGTCGAGCTCGGCGCGGCCGGAGACCTGCCACAGGCCGGTGATGCCGGGGAGGACGAGATAGCGCTTGCGGTGCCAGTCCTCGAGCATCTCGTAGTCGCGTTCGGGCAGGGGGCGGGGGCCGACGAGGGACATCTCGCCGCGAACCACGTTCACGAGCTGGGGGAGCTCGTCCAGGGAGAAGCGGCGCAGGAAGCCGCCGACGGGGGTCAGACGAGGGTCCTCGCGGATCTTGAAGAGGGCGCCGTCGGCCTCGTTGAGCTCTTCGAGGTCGGCCTGGCGGTGCTCGGCGCCGGTGTGCATGGTGCGGAACTTCAGGCACTTGAAGGGTCGCTGGCCGATGCCGCGGCGGACGGAGCGATAGAGGATGGGCCCGCGAGAGGAGAGGCGGACGGCGATGACGATGGCCAGCAGCAGGGGGCTGAGGAGGACGAGCAGGAGGGTGGCGCCGACGATGTCGAAGGTGCGCTTGAGAGCGAAGTCGATGCCCTCGAAGACGGGGGGGCCGAGCTCGAACAGGGGGACGGCCTGGCCGGGGACGAACTCGGCGCGGTGGATGAGGATCTCCATGGTGGAGGGGGCGATGCGCACGCGGACGCCGCGCTGGTGGCAGCGATCCACGAGCTCCACCGCCTCCACCTGAGGGAAGTCGGGGTCGGCGATGATCACCTCGTCGATGTGCTCGGCGGTGAGGATGTGATCGAGATCCTCCAGGCGGCCGAGCTCGCGCACTTGGTCCTCGCCGGGGAGGGCGTTGGGTGAGATGAAGCCGACGATGTCCAGAGCGGAGTGGTGGGGGCCGCCGCCGAGGGCGTAGGCGACGTCGCGGATGTGCTGGCCGGTGCCGACGAGGACGGCGCGGCTGCGGTAGCCGGCGGCGCGCATGAGGGTGGCGGTGAGCCATTCATAGGCGGCGCGCAGGGTGGAGACGTAGAGGAGGGCGAAGAGGAGGGAGCCCCAGAAGATGTAGTAGCTGGAGAACTGTTCGCCGCTGACGACGGCGAAGATGAGGGCCACGAAGGCCACCTGGAAGAGGCAGGCCACGATGCGGGAGAGGCCGGGACGCTGGGAGCGGGTGGCGTAGAGGCCGGAGCGAGCGAAGAGGAGGGCGGTGAGGAGGTAGGCGAAGGGGACGAAGTGTTTGGTCTCTTCGAGCACCCCCTGCAGGCCAAGGCTGCCGAGGGCGGCTTCCTTGAGGGCCAGGGCGGTGAAGATGGCGAGGGTGATGCCCGCGAAGTCGAGGGCCAGCAGGGAGAGCACGCGCAGGGCACGGCGGGCGGTGTCCATGCGCAGCAGCAGAGAGAGGGCGGGGGGACGCTTGCTGCGCATGTCCCGGCCGGAGGGCTGCCTGCGGGCGGTGACGGGAGAGAGGATGGGCACGGAGGGCACGGGGGTGGCCTGCTGGGTGGCCACGGGGGTGGCGGACTGGGCGGACTGGGCGGACACGGCCGCCGAGACGCCTCTGGCGGGGGTCGCCGAATGAGGCGACCGTGCCGGGATGGCAGGGGCTTTCGCGGTGGGCGGAGCGGACGTTCCGGAAGAACGTGGTCCCATCTCTCTGCTCACAACCCGTCAGACTTGCAGATGGAGCGGTCGCGCGTCAGCTGGAGCCGCCCGGGATTCAGCTGGGGCCGCTGACGAGGACCTCGACGCCGGACTGCTCGATGGTGAGCTTCAGGCCCTCCCGCAGAGAGATCTGAGGGGACCAGCCGAGGAGCTCCTTGGCGAGGGCGATGTTGGGGCGGCGCTGCTTGGGATCGTCCACGGGAAGAGCCTCGTAGATGATCTCCGAGGCGGAGGCGGTGAGCTCCTTGACGGTCTCGGCGAGCTCCAGCAGGGTGAACTCGTCGGGGTTGCCGATGTTCACCGGGTCGTGATAGCCGGACTCGGCGAGGGCGATGATACCGGCGATGAGATCGGAGACGTGGCAGAAGGAGCGGGTCTGGCTGCCGTCGCCGAACACGGTGATGGGCCGGTTGGCGAGTGCCTGGCGCAGGAAGGTGGGGATGGCGCGGCCGTCGTGGGGGCGCATGCGGCTGCCGTAGGTGTTGAAGATGCGGACGATCGCCGTGTCGACGCCCTGCTGGCGGTGGTAGGCCATGGTGAGGGCCTCGGCGTAGCGCTTGGCCTCGTCGTAGACGCCGCGGGGGCCGATGGGGTTCACGTGGCCCCAGTAGCCCTCGGACTGGGGGTGCTCCTGAGGGTCGCCGTAGACCTCGCTGGTGGAGGCGATCAGGAAGCGGGCGCGCTTGGCCTTGGCGAGGCCGAGGGTGTGGTGGGTGCCGTAGGAGCCCACCTTGAGGGTGTGGAGGGGCAGGCGGAGGTAGTCGATGGGAGATGCGGGAGAGGCGAGGTGGTAGACGAAGTCGACGGGCTCGTCCACGAAGTAGGGGTCGATGATGTCGACGTTCAGGTGCACGAACTGGGGCTGGCGGATGTGCTCGATGTTCACGAGGGAGCCGGTCTCGAGGTTGTCCACGCAGATCACCCGGTGGCCGCGACCGAGGAGCTCCTCGCAGAGATGGGAGCCGAGAAAGCCGGCGCCTCCGGTGACCAGGCAGGTTGGCACGGTCCGCAGGATACCCGCCTCGGGCGGATGGGCGGTGCGTGAAGGAAGACTCCCAAAACGGGGTGCCCGCGCG
>DATJMB010000179.1:0-5298 GCA_035508995.1 Solirubrobacteraceae bacterium
CGGGCCGGGGTTGGCGAGTACGTTCGTCCCCGCGGGGGCAGCCCCGGGCACGGTGGCAAGAACGGGGTCTGGGAGCGCCGTGTTGCCGAGGCCGGCGGAGCCCACGGCGGCCACCAGGTGGGTGGAGGCGCTGGTGTGGGAGGAGGAGCCGAGGCCCACCTGTTCGAGAGGCATGCTGGGGGCGACGCCGAGGACGGATGCGCCGACGCCCGCACCGGCGCACAGGCAGGCGAGGCCTGCGGCCACCTTGCCGGCGACGGCGGCCATGCCGCCACCGCCGGCGACCTCCACCGCGGCCCCGGCGGCCATCGAGCCGCCCACGGCGGCGCCGCCGGCATAGGTCGCGGGTTCGGCGGCGCCACTGCCGAGGATGTCGCGCAGGGCGCGATAGCGCAGGCCCAGGGAGGGCACGAAGGGGAGCAGGGCGGCGGCGAGCTGGCGACGCTGGCGGGCGACGCCGTCGGCGTAGAGGCGACAGTTCTCGCAGGAGCGCACGTGACGGCGCAGGCGGCCGCGCAGCAGAGCGGCGCCACGTGCGTTGGCGAGCTGTTCGCGGATCTCGTGGCAGTCGGCCTCGCGTGCGCGACGCTCGGAGAGCAGGCTCGAGCGGGCCTGGTAGACGTAGGACTTCACCTGTTCGGCACGCACGCCGAGCACGGCGCCGATTTCGCTCTGGCTGAGGCCGTGCATCTCGGCGAGCACGAGGGCGGAGCGCTGGCGCTCGGGGAGCTTGCGCAGATCGGCGACCATGGCGCGGATCTCCTCGTGCAGCTCCAGTTCGCGCCAGGGGTCGCCGGTGAGGGCGGGCTCGCCGTTTAGCTCCACCGTGGGACGGCGGGCACGGAGGATGGTCAGGCACTCGTTGCGGGCGATCGCGAACAGCCACGGTCGCAGGGCGATCTCGCGCTCGTCCGCGCGCAGGGCACGGTAGGCGGCGGCGAAGGTCGATTGGAGGGCGTCCTCGGCGTCCTGGCGGGAGCCGAGCATGTAGACGCAGAAGGAGAGCAGTTCGCGAGACCGGCGCTCGTAAAGGGCCTCGAAGGCGGCGATGTTGCCGCGGCGCACACTCGCCACGAGCTTCTCGTCGGTCGCCAGGCGCAGGCGAACGCGGGAGCCGGCTGCGATGAGATCGGCGCGGTCGCTCATTTCTTCGGCGCCTTGTACTTGAACTGGTCCTTTTTGACGATCGCGCTGGTGCCGGCGGCGGTGGTGACGGTGACGTTCACGGTGCCGGCGGAGGCTGTGGGGGAGTAGGCGGTCAGGGAGGTGGAGGATTCGAAGGTCACCCCGGTGGCGGCAGCCGCGCCGAACTTCACGGTGGCTGAGCTCGTGAAGTTCGCGCCGCTGATCTTCACGGCCGTTTCGCCGCTCGTCGGTCCGGTCTTCGGGGCGAGCTTCTTGATCGTGGGCGAGGCCGCGACGCGCTGCTCGCAGGCGCCGGTTTCGTTGCTCCAGATCTGCTGGTAGAGGTAGAGGTCGCCGTTGATGACCTCGTTGTAGTTGGCGCCGTCGGGCGCCTGGCCGAGTGGTTCACCGAATTCGGTCTTCGGCTTGAACGTGCGGCACTTGTCGGCGACCTCCTCTTCCTTGCTGTCGAACCAGGCGTTGATTTCGGGATCGGTGACGGACTCGCTGTGCTCGTGGGCGAGTCCACCCGCGATGGTGGCGTCGGAGGGGTTGTCGTTGGGATGTTCTTCGCCGGGGTCGCAGCCGAGGCCCGCGACGTAGGGGTTGTCGGCGTAGACGAGGGTCCCTTTTTCGGTGGCGATGAAGCTGTGGTAGGCGCAGTAGGCGGCGTGTTTGGTGCCGGCCGAGCAGGAATGGCCGGCGGCTTCGTAGCAGCCTTCCACGCCGGGCGGAGTGAGCACGAAGTACTCGTGAGCGAGATCGATGGGCAGTTTGTGAGCTTCCACGTAGGCGCGGAGCTCGTTGCGCAACTGGGCGTCGGTGAGGCAGGTGGGCGCTTCCGAGCAGCCGTTGGCGGGGTAGGGGTCGGTGTCGAGGAGTGCGCCCGCGAAGTGGGAGTCGTAGTTGGCGTGTTCGCCCGCCTGGTCGTAGTACTGGGTGAGGATGGAGTCGGTGTTCTGCAGCCCGCCGCTGTCGTGGGCGACGTCTTCGAAGTACCTGTCGATGCCCGTCTCGTAGCCGGCCGGGTATTCGGAGGCTCCCGGGGGATCCCAATAGAGCGCGTAGTTGGTGTTGGAGCTCATCACCGGACCGCCGTGGTAGGTCACGGGGGTGTTCGAGATGGCGGGCTTCACGGTCTCGAGATGCCCGGTCTGGACCTGACGCGAAGCGCTGCTCTGGAGCTTTGCGGGAGCGGGCTCGTAGCTCAGGCGGTGATCGTCAACCCGGGCGATCAGCGCCGATGCGCTTGTGCTGCACAGGAGGAGCACGACTAGGCTCGCGACTCCCGCGAGCGCGACGCGCCCGGCTCGCTCGCGAGCTCCATGTCGCCACTGGCTGCTGCTGTGCGACCCAACTCGAACCACCCTCTCGACCCCTCCCAGGATGCTCAATGGCCGCTGCATATTTTAGTGGAGGCGGGCGTGGCAGGCAAAAGGGGTGCGAATGGAGCGAAAAGAGCTTGCGGCGCGCTCGACGGGTACGAAGAGCGCGCCGCAAGTCGTCGGGACCTACGACACGTCAGCTGGGTACGAGGACGTGTCGCAAGCCTTGGGACCCTCTTGCGGCGCGCGCTCATGGGCAGGTCGAGTGCGCCCCGCTCCCAAGCTCTCACATCACATGGCCTCTCTCCGGCGGGTTCTCTGGCCGAGGAGCAGCACGCCGTTGACGCCGCGCCCGCGCAGCGGCAGGCAGGGCGCCGGCCACATGCCGCAAGGCGCTCGGCGGCGGGAGGGCGCGACACCCACGCGCCTTCCCGCCGCGCCCGCGCGTGCACCCTCCCGGGGCGGCCTGGCTGTCCGCAGGCGCCTCATGCCGGGATGGCGTGGCCGGCCCCGGTCCCGCCGCTGGTTGCCTCGTTGCTCATGCCCACCTCTGCTCCATCCTCCGCGGTCTCTCCGGCGGTGTCGATGCGCTTATGACCCCCTTAACGGCGGCGAGGGGCGAAGGTTGGGTGGGGACGAAGCCAGGAGAGGGCAAGCAGGGGAGCTAGATGACGTGCCCGGGAGGAGCTCGAATATCTCGATGCGATAGCCATCGGGATGTGGATGGTTCGCGACTCACGTCGCGGTGACTCGACGCCGGGGCCGGGTCACGGGATCAGCTCGGCGCAAGGACTTCGAGGCCATGCTCGCGAGCACCGGTCGCAAGCTGCTTGTCGTAGGTCATGAGTGCGTCCAGTTTGCCCGTACGCGAAAGGCTGACGGCCGTGGCGAGATGGATGGCGTCGAGCGTGGCGACGGTGGGTGGAGCGATTGTCTCCGCCGCTGCGAGGATCTCTGCGTCCACCGGGATCAGGACTTTTCCTGAGAGGAGCTCGGATACGAACGCCAGCATGTTCTCGCGCAGTCCCAGGCGATGCAGCTCCACGCTCAGCAGGCCGCTTGAGATATGTCGCTCGAAACGGCTCAGCTCGCGCCTGATCGCCGGCGTGTCGGGCTCGTCGAGCAGAACGCGTCCGAGGACACTCGTGTCGAGATATACAGTGCGCACCCGTATGTTCAGAACGGCTCGCGACGACTCTCGTCGAGAAAAGCGTCGGTGGTGCCGGCGGGGCGGCTACGCCTCGGGGGGAGATTGTCGATGACGGTGACGAGGTTCCTCGTTGGGATCGTTGCGCCATACTGCTCGGCCACTTCTAGGTAGTAAGGGTCGACGGCGCGATGCGAGGGCACCAGTCGTGCGACCTCGTGCCCTCGCTCCGTAACGGTCAAAGTCTCGCCATCCTTGACGCGTTCCAAATACCGGCTCAGGTTCTGGCGCAGCTCACGAACGCCGACGGTCGTGCTCGCTGTACTTTGAGGGGTAGCCGCCATTGTGCGTCACATGGTAGCACATGCGTGTCCTCGTGGGTCGAGGCCCTGGCTCAGGGCTCAATCTACATCTCCAATATCTCGATGCGATAGCCATCGGGATCGCGCACGAAGCACAGCCGGCTGCCGCCCTCGCGTACGGAGTAAGGCGGCTTCTCGGGCTCGATGCCCTGCTCGGCGAGCTTGGCGAGCATCGCGTCGAGGTCCTGCGCGGTGATCGCGATGTGACCGTAGCCGGTGCCGATCTCGTAGGAGTCCACGCCGAAGTTGTAGGTCAGCTCCAGGCGCGGCATGTCGCCGTCGCCGGGCTGGTTCATGAACACGTTGACGGCCTCGTCTTTGATCGGCAGTCGGCCGACCTCCTCGAAGCCGAGCGCTTCGTAGAAGGCCACCGAACGGTCGATTTCGGTGATGCGGTAGCAGGTGTGGATGAGGGCCATAGCCTGAGTGTACGCGTGGGCCCGCGCTCGCAGCGGCGCGACCGCGCCCGCAAACACCGGCCCCGAGTCGGCGTGGCCGTCTACTCGCCGGGGCGCCGTCGAGTGCTCCCTTCGTGCAAGGATGGACCAAAGGATGATTCTCGAGCGCGTCACCCATCCCCAGTTCGTCTCCAACACCTACCTGCTCGCCGACGGTCACGGCGGGCCCGCCTTCTTCATCGACGCCGGCGGGCCGGTGGAGCCGCTGATCGCCGCCGCCGAGCGCCACGGGCTCGAGCCGAGCCACGTCTTGCTCACCCACCACCACTTCGACCACGTCAGCGAGGTGCCCAAGCTGCGCGAGCGCTGGCCCGAGCTGGTCGTGCTGATCAACCCGGTGGAGCGGGAGGCCCTCGGGGAGATAGCCGCCGAGCCCCTCGCGCCGGGGGAGATGCTGCGCTTCGGGAGCCTCGAGGTGCGTCCCCTGCACACTCCAGGCCACACCGCCGGCATGCTCTCCTTCCTCGTGAGCGACACCGGTGACCCCGGTGAGGCCGGCGGGCCCTCCTCCCCGGCTCCAGCCTCGCGCAGCGCCGCCCCGGGGGGCTTCGCGGGCGCCGATGGCCTCGTGTTCACCGGCGACACCCTCTTCGCCGGCTCCGTGGGGGGCGTGCGGGCGCCCGGTCACACGACCTACATGGACCTGCGGGACTCCATCATGGGCACGCTGATGGAGCTCCCTCCGGAGACCGTCATCCATCCCGGCCACGCCGCTTCCACCACGGTGGCCGAGGAGTGGGAGGCAAACCCCTTCGTCCGCGTTTGGCGGGGCCTCGACCCGGAGGGCGCCGAGCCCTGCATCGCGCTGGGCGAGCCCGCCACCCTCGTGCTCCTCTGCGGGGATTACGACGGCGGCACCAAGGCATGGGTGCGCTGGCCGG
>DATJMB010000180.1:0-6056 GCA_035508995.1 Solirubrobacteraceae bacterium
GCCTCGTCTACAAGTACATCCCCGGCGAGCGCTACGGATACGGGAACCTGGGGGCCGCCAGCTACTGGAAGCTCGCCCACGCCGCCGCCTTTCAGCTGTGGTCCATCGGCCGCCACCGCCAGGCCCTGAAGCTGGTGCGCACGGGCCCCAAGGTGGACTACTGCCTGCGCGATCTCGAACGCACCCATCCCTCGCCCATCTCTCCCGCCCAGGCCGTCTATCCGGGCTGCAGCCAGAACCCCGACATGCGCCACGACGTGCTCGGCACCTCAGTGGGCTGGTCTGACATCTACCCCTACAGCTATCCCGAACAGTGGATCGACGTCACCGGCTTGCACGGCCGCTTCGCCTACGTCCAGATCGTCGACCCCGATCGTCACCTGTTCGACTCCGACCCTCGTCGCCGGGTGTCCGAGACATACGTGGAACTGCCATCCGGTCGCGTGTTCGGCCACCGGGTGGGCGTCGCCGCCCCGTAGCGCCTGCCCGGCCGCTCGGCGCCCCGCGACCTTCGGCCGCGCTTGGTAGGATCGGCAGCCGCGCCAGCCCCCTCCTGGGCGTGGACTTGTGGGCGGGCCGGCGACGATCGCTCGTACACGACGACCGCAGGGGGTCATGGAGATGTTGAGCGCACCGATCGAGCTCAGAAGGCTGCTCGCGACAACGTTCGCCTGTCTGGTCACCCTGCTGTCGCTGGCCGCGAGCGCGTCCGCCTCATCGGTGACCAGCGTGTCCGCCACCGCCGACACCTTCGCCGCCAAGGCCACGAAGGTCGCCGACACGGTCAGCTTCAAGGCCACCACCGCCCTGAAAGCCTCCGAAGGCTATGTACAGCTCACCGCTCCCAGCGGCACCGTGTTCGTCGACAACGGCGGCTACTACGAGATCACCGACGGCGAACACTTCAGCTACGCCAACGCCGGCGTCACCGTGAACCCCGGCAAAGCCGGCGAAAACGTCGTCGACGTCTACATCCCCACGAGCTTCTCGGTGGCCGCCGGCGACACCGTCACGGTGGAAGCCTTCGGCGTGAGCAACCCCACCGCCGCCAACAGCGGGGCGACCCTCTCGGTGGCCACCTCCACGGACACCACCGCCGTCTCCAAGGCCTTCGCCATCACCGCCGCCACCAGCCCCAGCGAACTCTCCTGGAGCGCCAGTCCGGCCACCGCGGGCTCCACCCAGGCGGTCTACAGGGCCAGCTTCAAGGCCACCGGCGCCATCGCCGACGGCAACACCCACTACTTCGACGAAGGCGTCGGCTACGTCCAGCTGAGCGCCCCGAGCGGCACCGTCTTCCCGGCGGCCGCCGGCGACTACGAGGTGATCGACGGCTCCCACTCCTCCTTCCCGGCCAACGGAGTGAAAGTGAGCCCCGGCGGCGCCGGCGAAAACGTGGTGGACGTCAACCTCCCGTCGACGTTCTCGGTGGCGGCGGGAGACACGGTCGAAGTTGTGGCTTTCGCCGTCAAGAACCCGAGCGCCGCCAACGGCTCGGGCAGCGCGTCCCTGTCGACCTCCTCGGATGCCACCGCCGTCTCCAAATCGCTGCCCATCTCCGCTGCCGCCTCTCCGAGCAACCTCACAACGAGCGCCAGCGACACCTCCGCGGGAGCCACCCGGGTGGTCTACAGCGCGAGCTTCAAGGCCGGCGGGCCGCTCACGAACGGCAACCCCGCGTACTTTCAGGAAGGCCCCGGCTACATCCGCCTGACGGGCCCCGCGGGCTCGGTTCTCCCGGCCAACGGCGGCGACTACGAGGTGATCGACGGCGCTCACTCGAGCGAGGCGAACGCGGGTGTGGTGCTCAACCCCGGCGGCGCCGGCGAAAACGTCGTGGACGTGAACATCCCCACGAGCTTCTCGGTGGCCGCGGGCGACGCCGTGGAAGTGGTGGTCTTCGGCGCGAAGAACCCCGCCAGCGCGAACGCCGGCGCGACCCTCTCGCTCGCCACCTCCTCCGATGTCACGCCCGTCTCGAGCCCCTTCCCGATCGGCGCCACGAGCGCTGTGAGCGAAGTGAAAGCGAGCGCCAACGTCACCTCCGCGAACGCCACCCAGGTGCTCTACACGACGAGCTTCAAGGCCACCGGCCCGCTCACCAACGGCAACCCGGTCTACTTCGACGAAAGCCCCGGCTTCATCCAGCTGACCGCGCCGGCCGGCGCCGTGTTCTCCGGCGACGGGGGCTACTACGAGATCCATGACGGCGCACATGCCAGCGCCGCCAACGCGGGAGTCGTGGTAAGTCCCGGCGGCGCCGGCGAAAACGTGGTGGACGTGTACATACCCACGAGCTTCTCGGTGGCCGCCGGCGACACCGTCACGGTGGAAGCCTACGGCGTGAAGAACCCCACCGCCGCCGACGGCGGGGCGAGCCTCTCGGTGTCCACCTCATCGGATGTCACGCCGGTGCCGGCGTCATTCCCGGTCGCCGCCGCCACCGCCGTGAGCGACTTCACCTCCGAGGTGTTCGCCACCACCTACACCGAGCGCTTCCTGTCCACCTCCAACATCACCTCCGGCAACGCCCTCTACTTCCACGAAGCGCCCGGCTACGTCACCTTCACGGCGCCTGCCGGAGCGAAACTGCCGACCGCCACGGGCGACTACTACTTCACCGTCATCGGCCCCGAAGGCGCCATCCATGGCTACACCCCGGCCGCCGCCATCGTCACCGGCGAAACCGCCACCGTGTACGTCGCCCAGACGACCCCCATCGCCGCGGGCGACGAGGTGGAACTGACCATCGAAGGCCTCCTGAACCCGCCCGCCGGCGAGGTGCGGCTATCCACATCGTCGGACGCCACGCCCGTGAGCGCCACCGTGGAACCCCACCCCGTGTTCGGTCGCTGCCTGAAGACCGCCAACAAGGGCGAAGGCAAGTTCGCGAGCTCCGGTTGCAGCAGCGAGAAGGTGGAAGGCGACTACGAATGGAGCGCCGCCATCGTCAAACCGAAGTTCACCGCCACCGCCACCTCCGCCACCATCGAAACGGCCGCCAAAACGAAGATCCTCTGCAAAGGCGCGAGCGAGAGCGGTGAAATCTCCGGCCAGCGCACCGTGGCCGCCGCGAAGATCACGCTCACCGGCTGCGAACTCGGGGCCGTCAAATGCAAGAGCTCCGGAGCGGCCGAAGGGGAAATCGCGAGCTTCGCCCTGGAAGGCGAACTGGGCATCGAAAAGCTCGAGAAAGGCAAAGCCAACAAGGTCGCACTCGACCTCTACCCGCTCGCCCACGCCGGCGCCTTCTTCGAATTCAGCTGCGCTGCCACAGCCGTGAAGCTCACCGGCTCCCTGCTCGTGCCCGTGAAGGCCGACAAGGCGGCCACAACCCAGAAGCTCAAATACAAGGCCAGCAAGGGCGTCCAGAAGCCAGCCAGCTTCGCGGGCGAACCCGACGACGAGCTCGCCGCGTCGCTGAACGCGGGCGCGCCCGAAGCGGCCGGCCTCACCCTCACCGCCACCGCCACCTTCGAAGAAGCCGTCGAGATCAACGCCGTGCTTTAGACACCGGGGCCGGCTCACGCTGGAGACGCCGAGGCGGTCGAAGGAAGATGCCGCCGCTCCCGGGCCTCCGGAGCTGGCCGATCGCTCAGATTTTGAGGGTGGCGGACGTGCCGAGCACCCGTCCGCTCGCACCCAGCGCCTGGGCGGCGAACCACTGGTCGGAGGTGCTCAGCGCGATCTTCGTCTCAAAGCCGCTCCGCGGCGCCGTCACGAGGGGCGCCAGGGAGGTGGCGGAGGCGCCCGCGAGAATCCGCCAGGAGCTCACCCCCGTGGCTCCGTTCCAGCTGGCGTAGGCGCTCGCCTGACCGCCTCCGCTCGCTCGCACCGCCAGCGCCGGCGGGCTCGCGGGCGTGGCGCTCCAGGGGAAGCGGTAGGCGCGGTAGGACTGGCCGTAGGGCGCCAGCCGGGCGTCGAACACGAGCTGGCCGGAGGGGTTGAATTCGCTCAGGTAGCGCTCTTCCCCCCAGCCCACGAACGAGTTCCCGTCGGGCAGCACCTCGTCGTTTCCCTGGCTGCCCGCCAGCAGCGGCGGCGTGTGCACGTCGCGGCCCACCAGCCTCACCGTGTGGTCGCCCCAGTCGATTCGCTCCCGGATCGCCCGCGACTGGCCGTGCACCTTGGGATAGGCGCCGTCGTCGAAGATCGTCAGCGTGTGGTCCGCCTGCCAGCGCACGTCGTGCTGGTAGGCCATGCCGGTGCCCGCCCCCATCCTGAAGCTAGGCCGCCGGCCGCCGATCCGCCACATCACCTCTCCGGTGTGCCCTGAGATCTCATACGCCGCCGAGGTGTTCCGAGAGGAGACGATGAAGTTCCCGTCCCCCCACGGGTCCAGGGACACGGAGTTGATGTGAAAGAAGTCCCACGGCTTCGCCACCGGATGGGGCGCCGTGTAGGAGTCGCTCAGGGCCACGTGCCCGAAGGCGTGCCACTCGAACATCACGAGGCCCGTCTTGACGTCCACCTCCTGCAGGATCGAGTCCAGCAGCATCCCGTGTGACGCGCCTCCCTCCGGCGAGAGGTCCGCGTCCACGGCCGCATACGCGGTGATGAACGCCGCCCCCCGCGCCGTGAGCTGCGCTTCGTGGAGGTCCGCTTGATAGCCGTTCCCCGCCGCGATCCGCGCCACCTGGCGATAGCTCGTGTCGTACACCACATCGCTGCCGATGCCCACCCCGATGGAGGCGATCCTGCCCTGCCACCACACCAGCGCCGGCCGCCCTTCGTAGCGCTCCTCCTGCAGGTCCATCGCCACCTCTCCCGCCGGCGCCTCCTGAAACCACACCAGCTGGCCTGAGCCGCTGACGATCATCGGCCCGTACTGGCCGAACCCCCGGTCGGGCGCCAGGAACAGGTCTCCGGGGCTCGCCTGCGCGGAGCTCATCGTCACGAACACGCTCGGCGGTCGCAGCTCCGGTGTGGAGAGGAAGCTCTGCACCGCCCCCGCAGGCGGCGTCGCGCTCGCCCGCGCCGCTTCCCGCTCCCGGCGCCGGGTCACATCCGAGTCGTGTGCACGGGGCGCGAACATCTCGTAGTCCGCCGGTCGCGCCACCGTGAAGCTGCTCGTCGCCCTCTCCCGGTGTGTCGCCGGACCCACCTCCGCGCTCACCCTCACGCTCTCTCCCGGCTCGAAGGGCCGCTCGGGCACGAAGCTGGCGCCCGGCTCGCTCGCGTAGGCCCGCAGATGTCCCGCGTGGGAGCCGCTCCGCGAGCCCACCACCGACACCGCCCCGATCTCCCGCGGCGAGATCCCCAGGAAGCTGACCTGCGTCTCCGGCGAGGCGTCCGGCGTGCCGTTCAGCGGTGAGATCGTCAGCGCCTGTGCGCTCGCCGCTGGCAGCGCCGGCAGAGCCAGTGCCGCGAGCGCTCCAACCAGTGCCCGCCTGCCGCTCCTCATCCCCGCCCCTGCCTCATCTGAGGCTCCAGTGGCGCCCAGTCAGCATTCTGACCGTCTTGCTCCCGGCGCCTTGCGCGCGCCCCCGCTCGCTGACAGGCTGCGCTCTGTCGGATGGAGTGTGCAGCCAGCAGCTGCCGCCGGTCGCGTCGGGAGGAGGGTGGCCGGCGGCGTTGGCGCTCCAGTGAGCTTGTGCCGCCGCGTGCCCGCCTGCCCATTGCGCGCGCGGCGGCCCAGGCCATCCGCCTCGCGCCATCCCGCTCGCGCCATCCCGATCGCGCCATCCCGCTCGCGCCATCCGGTCTCCTGTCCAAAGCAGTCTCCTCATCGCTCCCGAGACCCGTCCGACTCCTGGAGGTGCGCTCCGGGCCTTGGCGGCGTCAGGCTTCTGACCCCGCGCCCGGCGGCTCGTCCGCGGAGGGCTCGTCGGCGGAGGGCCCGTCGGGGGAAGGCCCGTCGAGGGCGGAGGGCTCGTCGGCGGAGGGCCCACCACGCTCGCCGTGGGTGAGGCTCGAGGGCACGCTCACCAGTTCGAGCAGCTCCCCCGGCGGGTTGCCCAGCAGTTGCCATCCGTCGTCCACCTGGTGCACGAGACCCCGGCGGGAGAGCTCGGAGATCGCGCCCGTCACCGTCGGCCTGCGGGCGGCGGCGAGGT
>DATJMB010000181.1:0-3538 GCA_035508995.1 Solirubrobacteraceae bacterium
CCCGCTCCCCCGGCGGCTCTTCCGTGGCGTAGTGGCGCTGGGGCTCGAGATCCACCGGCCGGTACTCGCGGGTCACGGGGTCCTGCTCGAGCAGGCCGATCGTCTTCAGGGTCTTGACGTAGCGGTGCGTGGTCGAGGGCGACATGCCCAGCTCGCTGGCGAGCTCGATGATCGGCCGCCAGCGGCGGTCCGGTCCGTAGCAGGCGAGCACCGACAGGCCCCGCAGCAGCGACTGCGAGAGCTGCGTGTCCTCCAGCGCCGCGTTGAGCGCTTCCTGAGAGGCCCGCTGCAGGTCATAGGCGACTCGCCGGCTCCCGGGTGGCGGATCGTGGGCGTTGTCGAGCGCCGCCAGCAGCAGGTTGGAGATCGTCCCCCCCGGCCGGCTGCTCGCGGCTCGCAGCACCTGCTCGACCTGCGTCGGCGAAAGCGTGATCGCGATGTCCTCGCCACTGTCCTGATTGCTCATGCTCATCTCTCCCCAAGTGGTCTTTCGCGTGGGCTCGCGCGGTCTCTGACGCGCACGCCTACCCCCTCAAGCCAGGTTCTAGATAACGACGGTCTTCAGCTGACCAGGTGGATCATAGATTGGAACTTTACGCCAACGGCCGGTCACGGAGCACGCGCCCGTCCCGTCGGCGTCGGGCTCTGATAGACCCAGCGACGATGCAGGACAGCGAGCCGCCCCCGCCGCGACGCCGCACCGGCCGCCTCGGACGGACCGGCCTCGTGCGGGTGGGCCTCGTCCTCGCCGCCCTGCTGCTCGCCGGCCTGCTCGCCTACGCCCTCACCCGCCTGAATCTCGCCCGCGTGGGCCACGCCCTGATCCACGCCCGCCCGCAGTGGATCGTGCTGGCCCTCGCCGTGATGGCCCTCTCGCTCGTGTTCCGCTCGATCTCCTGGCACGAGGTCCTGCGGGCAGCGCTGCCGGACATGTCCATCGGCTGGCTGGCCGTCGCCCGCGCCACGATGATCGGCGTGATGGCCTCCGCCGTGTTTCCCGGCCGCATCGGCGAGCCCACCCGCATCCTCGTGCTCACCCGCCGCCTCCCCGGCCCGGCACGGCGGATGCTGCCGATCGTGACCGGCACCGTGTTCTCCCAGACCCTCATCAACCTGCTCGCCCTCGCCTGCCTGGCCACGATCACCTTCACGAGCGTCCCCCTCGTCAACGACCACCTCTCGGGCCTTTTGGCGGTGCTCGCGGTGCCGCTCGCGCTGGTCCTGCTGGTGCTCTTCGGACCCTCCCTGCTGCGCCTGGCCGAGCGCTCCCGCTTCGAGCGCCCCCGCCGCACCGCCCGCGCCGTCGCCCGCCTGCTGGCGCTGGCCCGCCAGGGGCTCGTGGTGTTCGTGAGCCCCCGCCACGGCATCCCTTCGGTCGCCGCCCAGCTGTTCGCGTGGGCGTTGCAGTGCCTCTCCTGCTATGCCCTCATCCGCGCCCTGGCGCTGCCCGTGCACACCCCCCTCGCCGCCGCCGCCGCCGTGCTGCTGGCGGTGAACGTGAGCGCCATCCTGCCCGCCACCCCCTCCAACGTCGGCGTCTTCCAGGCCGCCTGCCTGGTGGTGCTGGCCGCCTACGGAGTCGCCGCCGGGCCCGCCCTGGCCTACGGCATCCTGCTGCAAGCCGTCGAGGTGCTCACCGCGCTCGGCCTCGGCGTGCCGGCGCTGCTCGCGGAGGGCCTCACCTGGCGCGACATCCGGCCCGGCCGGCGCGAGCAGGAGATCCCGCCGCCGCTGTCGCTAGCCGACGATGGCCCGTAGGGACTGCTTGAGCGAGCGCGAGGTCTGCAGCACCGCGGTGGGCTCGTAGCCGCAGTGGGCCATGCAGTTCTCGCACCGCGGGTCCTTCCCGCGTCCGTAGCGATCCCAGTCGGTGCTCTCCAGCAGCTCCTCATAGGTCTGCGCGTAGCCGTCGGACATCAGGTAGCACGGCCGCTGCCAGCCGAACAGCGAGTAGCTCGGTATGCCCCACGCGGTGCAGTCGAATTCCGCCTTTCCCTCCAGGAAGTCGAGGAACAGCGGGCTGTGGTTCAGCCGCCAGCGCTTGCGCCGCCCGCCCGCGAACGCCTCCCGGAACAGCGCCCGCGTCTGGGAGACCCCCAGGAAGTGCTCCTGATCGGGCGCTTTCTCGTAGGCGTAGGCCGGCGAGATCATCATCTCGTCCACCTGCAGCTCGTCGTTGAGGAAGTCCAGCACCTCCCGCACCGTCTGCGCGGAGTCGTGCGTGAAGAAGGGCGTGTTGGTCGTCACCCGAAAGCCCTGGCGCTTGGCCGCTTCGATCGCCGCCACCGCCTTGTCGAATGTGCCCTCCCGCTCCACCGACTGGTCGTGTCGCTCCCGCAGGCCGTCGATGTGGATCGCCCAGGCGAAATAGGGGCTCGGCTTGAATTTCTCGAGCTTTCGCTCCAGCAGCAGCGCGTTCGTGCAGAGGTAGACGAACTTCTTGCGTTTCACCAGCTCATCGGCGATCACATGAATCTCCGGGTGGATCAGCGGCTCACCGCCGGCGATCGAGACCATCGGCGCGCCGCATTCATCGATCGCCCCCACCGCCTGCTCCACCGGCATCCGCCGCCGCAGCTCGTGCTCGGGGTGCTGGATCTTGCCGCAGCCCGAGCAGGCGAGGTTGCACTGGAACAGCGGCTCCAGCTCCACGATCAGCGGGAAGCGCTCCCGTTTGGCCAGCCGCTGGCGGAACAGATACCAGCCCACCCGCGTGCTCTGCCTGATCGCCACCGCCATCTCGCCGCTACCTTACCCCGTCCGCTGGCGCCCAGCCGTGCAGCGTCGCCGCCACCCGCCGCAGCGCCCGCGCCGCGCGCATCGCGCCCGCCGCCGCCCGGGGGCGAA
Organism: Solirubrobacteraceae bacterium; assembly: GCA_035508995.1. Classification (GTDB taxonomy): domain Bacteria; phylum Actinomycetota; class Thermoleophilia; order Solirubrobacterales; family Solirubrobacteraceae; genus Palsa-744. Next base: position 2,848 of record DATJMB010000181.1, read on the forward strand.
ACAGCTCGTGGCTGGGGCTGTCCAGCACCACCCGCACCACCCCGAAGGGCCTTCCGGCGGCACCCGCGGCGAGCCACACCGACTCCATGTCCACCGCCAGCGCCCCGCCCGCGAGCAGCTCGCCGCGCCGATGCCCGGTGGCGATCTTGCCCACGCACACGATCTCCCCGCTGCGCACCCGCATCCCCCGGCCCGCGAGCGCCGCCCGCATCGCGCCCGCATCCGCGCACGCCACCCGCGCGGGCTCGTGTCCCTCGTCGACGGCCGCGCTCACCCGCTCGGCCACGATCACTTCGCCCGGCGCCGAGTGCTCGTCCAGGCCGCCGCAGAAGCCGAGCACCAGCAGCGCCCCGCCCGGCGCCCGCGCGAGCACGTCGGCGGCCGTCCTGGACCGCTCGGGGCCCATCCCCGTCTTGTGCACCAGCGCCCGTGGCGCCGTGGAGCGCACGAGCGCCGCCTCCACGCCCAGCGGCGCCGCGATCACGAGCTTGCTCACAGCCAAGCCAGCGCCTCCCGCGCGGCCGCGTGCCCGCTTTTCACCGCTCCCTCCAGCGTCGCCGGCCAGCCGGTGTCCGTCCACGCTCCCGCCAGCACGAGGCCCGCCAGCGAAGTGCGCGCCCGCGGCCGCAGCGCGCCCACCCCCGGAGCGGCGCGGAAGGTGGCGGCGTGCTCGCGGGTGACGAAGAAGCGC
>DATJMB010000182.1:0-17827 GCA_035508995.1 Solirubrobacteraceae bacterium
GTCGTCGCTGCGGTCGCGGACCTCGACGTCGCCGGCACGGGCGCGAAACCACTCGAGATCGCGGGCGTGGTTGGCGGCGTTGGTGACCGTCAGCCAGCGATCGGCCTCCAGGCGATAGCTGAAGAGGTCGTCGAGCACGCCGCCGTCCTCGCGGCAGAGCACCGAGTACTGGGCACCGCCGATCGCCATCTTGGCGACGTCGTTGGAGAGCAGCCGCTGCAGCAGCTCCCCCGCCTGGGGCCCCGAGGTCTCGATCTCGCCCATGTGCGAGACGTCGAAGACTCCCACGTCCTCCCGCACCGCCATGTGCTCCTCCCGCACCGGCGCCGAGGGCCGGGGCCCCCCCTCGGGGCGGGCGGGCCCCTGATAATAGACCGGCATCTCCCAGCCGGCGAACTCCACCAACCGGCCCCCCGCCTGCACGTGCCTGTCGTGCAAAGGGCTGCGGCGCGGAGCGGGCGTCATGCGCGCTCAGGCTAGCGGGATATCGGAGCGCTCGGGGTACCCCTCGTGAGGGGTACAGGCAGTCGTAGTAGAATGCGTCGAGGTTGCTACGTCGGGGCATCTGCCACGTAGCCTCCCGAACGCCCACGTCGACTATAGGTCACGCATAGGACGGACCACGGCAACGCGAGCGCGTGGCGTCCGCTCACCGGAACGTTCCAGCTCAGTCGCCGTCGAGCGCGCCCTGATCCAGAGCCAACCGCTCAGGCCTCACAGGCGGCGGCGGCAGACCGCGATCATCTACAAGGGACTCAATCTCGCTTGCGATGCGATAGAGCACATCGTCAAGCGAAGTGACTCTGTCACCGAGCGGAAGTGGAACATGCTCGTAGCAATCACCCGCAACACTCCAAGCAAACAGCCCGGCACCGTCGAGATAGGTGTCAACGAGAGCTCGCGCCTCGCGCACCAGCACATCAATGCGCTCCTTGCCTGGCTCAAGTCGAGCTGCCCACAGAAAATAGGCCTTGGGCGGCTCACTGCGACGCCAGACATCCCAATGTCCAATCTTTGTCTGCTCTTGGCGTCGATACAGCTTCAGATCGGTTGCGGCAAACTTGAGCTCCTTGCGACGATTAGAAAAATCGCTCGTCGCTCGACGGGCTGGCGTTGAGCCAAATGCGGGAGCACCCGTGACCTTCGTCTCGCAACAGACCAGCGGATCCTCGCCGCGCGCGGGCCACGCAATATCCACTTGATGCCATTGTGAGAATCCGGCTACCTTTTGACGCGCTGCGATGTCGTGATGAGTGCGATTCCGCAATAGAAGACCGACAAGCTGGGCGAACCAATTGCCCTTGCCGCGGTTAAACGCCCCGAAATCCTCGAAACTGGGAGGTAGAACCCTGGCGACACGGTATGCATCTAGTGTCCACATGAGGTCCAGCCACGCGTCTTGCACCTCTGCAAACCGCCTGGTCGACTCGCTTTCTACCATCGCTCTCAGCCCGTCCCACTTTACGACCGGGTCGCCAACGCGACGCTGCACCTCCAGAAGCGTTTCAGCCATCTCCAGTCGCTGTCTACTCGCGCCCGACTCGGCGCTGCCTGAGAAATCGTGCAGCGTTGCGTAGTTCCGTCCCTTGAGCCGTGCTGAGGCCCAGAACCTCGAGCAAAAGCACCTCGTCCACCCGATCCACTACCACTTTCCATTCCTGATTTCTCAGCCTACGGTCCAGTGTAGCTCTCTCGTTTTTGAGCAGTTGCCAGGCGGCCGCCAGCGAACGGAGATCCGGGACCGGGAGCTTCGCGGCCTCCCGAGGCTCCATCTTGAGTACGCCCCCGCCGTACGACCTCCCGTGAAGCTCCGCTCCAAGCATGGTAACCGAATTAAGCACAAGCAGCGGCAGGGCTTGCTTGACGAAGGCCGCGATACCTTTGCGTAGTCGAATGCCATGCATTGAATTCAAGAAAGACACGCGCGCAGAATTTGTGACAAGCCTAGGATAGCGATGACTCATGTAAGTGAAAAAGAGATCAGGCGGCGATACGAGCGGTGGACGCCACCATGGCTCCCGTATCCGACACTTATAGGCGCCAGGCACTTCTAGCTCCTCACCAAGCTGGAGATAACTACGAAGTCCACTGCTCACGTCGTCAAGCGCCGGCCTAAGCAGCCACACCGCCATGTCGGACTCTCGCAGAGAGGACCAGTCGGCGGATGTAAACGACAGGCCGCGCAGGTGCCGCGTTCCGGGAGGACTGATACGAGCGAGTTGACTAGTGCGCAGCCGATACTGACAACGAGTCGACTCCGACAGAGTGAAGAAAGCGTTGGCGCCCGTGACCGCTCCCAGCTCAGGCGCTCCGTACTCATCAAGCGACACAAAGCCGTCAGCGACCACACGCTTGAACAGCTGCCGATCACCGATCGAAAGCAGTAGATCCGTCCACTTGCCCTCGTCCGCCGGAGTCACGTTGAAATGATCGAACGGTCGCAGGTCACATAGATCCGCCGCATCGTCGACGTGATAGAGCGAGAACGAATCGCACCCCCCGGATCCCTGTGCAACCACGAGAACAACCTTCTCGACCGCGTCAGCAAACTGAAGCCGCTCGAACATCACCAGGTGTACGGCTGCGAAGCGTTCGCGCAACCAACGGCGAACCGGCTCCGCATAATGGACCGTCAGAAGCTCCGCCGGCAGAACCATAGCTATACGCCCCTCGGGCTTCAGGAAGGCGCAGGCGTGGACCAGCAGGGCCGCCCAAGACGAAGCCAAGCCGGAGAGACGCACTCCTTGAGCAAGTGCCGCGGCGGCCGATCGCTTGCGCGTCGCTCCGACGTGCTCCTGATAGCGCACGAATGGCGGATTGCCGATGACCGCATCCAGTTCCGGCAGCGGGCAGCCCAGTTCAGCGGGGGCGGGTACGTTGAAGAAGTCCTCCCTGATCAAATGAGCGCCCAGACCCTCAGCTTGGAGCAGCCGCATAGCCTCGACCAACGAGCTCTTATGGATGTCTACACCGAAGACCTGGCGCTCGATGCGGTTAGCAGCAGCGCCGCTCTCGCGTAGCTGACGTGCCGCCGCCAGCAAGAAAACCGCCTCGCCGCATGTGGGATCGAGCACCTTCGCATCGGCATCGTCGCCCACAGCCCACCATGCGAGGAAGTCGGCGATAGCCGTGGGCGTGAAGAACGCACCCCGAGCCTTCCGAAGGGCGGAGACGTTGCGGATTGCGGTTGATGGCGGTGAACTCATGGCTCTGATTGGGCGAGAAGCGCTTCCCGCCCAATCATCACCCACCAGGCGGACGTGAGGTCAGTCGAGGAGCCGCATACGGCGCGCCGTCCCCCCAACTGAAGCTCGATGGATCCAGCTAGCGCAGGAACGGCGGCACGTCGATGTCGTCGTCGGAGATCTCCAGGGAGGAGCGCTGACGATCGTCGATGCGTGGGCTGCGGTCGCGCCGCGCGCGGCTGTCCCGCCGGGTGGCGTGGCCGGGCCTGTGATCGAAGCCGGTGCCGATCACCGTCACCCGCACGTCGTCGGACATCGACTCGTCGATCACCGCCCCGAAGATGATGTTCGCGTTCGGGTCCGCCTCGTTCTGGATGATCTCCGCGGCGTCGTTGACCTCGAACAGGCCGAGGTCCTTGCCGCCGGTGATGTTCAGCAGGATGCCGGTGGCGCCGTCCACCGACTCTTCCAGCAGCGGCGAGGAGATCGCTGCCCGGGCGGCGTCCGCGCAGCGGCTCTCGCCGCCGGCCACGCCGATGCCCATCAGGGCCGAGCCGGCGTCGTGCATGATCGTGCGCACGTCCGCGAAGTCGAGGTTGATGAGGCCCGGGATCGTGATCAGGTCGGTGATCCCCTGGATGCCCTGCCGCAGCACGTCGTCGGCCTCTTTGAAGGCGTCCAGCATCGAGGTCCGCCGCTCCACAACCGCGAGCAGCTTCTCGTTGGGGATCACGATCAGCGTGTCCACCACCTCACGCAGCCGTTCTATGCCCTCCGCCGCCTGCCGCGAGCGCTGGCTGCCCTCGAAGTCGAACGGCCGCGTCACCACTCCCACGGTGAGCGCCCCGATCTCGTTCTTGGCGATGTCCGCGATCACCGGCGCCGCTCCCGTGCCGGTACCGCCGCCCTCACCCGCCGTCACGAACACCATGTCCGCGCCCTTCAGCGCCTCCTTGACGTCGTCCCGCGACTCCGAGGCCGCCGTGAGGCCCACATCCGGGTTGGCGCCCGCGCCGAGCCCCTTGGTGGACTCATGGCCAATGTTCAGCTTCACGTCCGCGTCGCACATCGCCAGCGCCTGGGCGTCCGTGTTGGCGGCGATGAACTCCACGCCCCTCAAGCCCGCTTCCACCATACGGCTCACCGCGTTGGTGCCGCCGCCGCCGACGCCCACCACCTTGATCACCGCCAGATAGCTGCCGCCCGCCACGCTGCTGTGGGTCCCGCTCTCCATGATCTTCCGTCCGAAGCCTTTACTAGTAGTTGAGCGTTAACTCGGGCGCGTTTTCCGAGCCGCCGGATTGTGGACGTTATGCAGGGAACTTCGCCCTGTCAACGACACCCGCCAGTCCTGCAAGGATCATTGCAGATCAAGGAACTCTCGACCTGCCCCCGAGAGACGCTCCCAGATGACCCTCAACCTCGAGTTCAGGTTCAGCCCGTGGAAGCAGGTTCCGCCTCGTCCGTTTCGCCTCCTTCCGAGCTCCCTTCGCCGGGCCCCGCCGTCGCTTCCCCGCCGCTTGCTGAAGAGGTCTGCCCGGAGGCCTGTTCGCTGGCCGCGCTAGCCGCCGGGGATGGGCTGGCGCTGGTCGAGCTGTTGCCCGCCACCGCCGCTTCGAGGCTCGCCGCCAGTTCGGACTCCGTGGCCGGCGCCGCCACCGGCGTGCCTTCCGCCGCGTCCGCTTCGCTCGCGGCCGGTTTGGTGCCCGGCGCGAACCCCGCCGCGGGCCGTTCGGGCAGGCGCACGTCCACGTAGATCGCCCCCGCCGAGCTCGGGTCGGCGAGCACCCGCGCGAGCGCCAGCCACTTCCCGTGCGGCCGCTCCCCGTTGCCGAAGTAGGCCAGCACCCCGCCCTTCAGCGCCACCGTGAGACCCTCCGGGCCGGTGTAGGCCCGTTCGATCAGCTTCGCCAGCGGTCCCGGCGCCGCCCCCAGCACAGTCAACTCCTGCAGCAGCTCACCGTCGCTCACGTGCCCGCCCGCCGCCGTCGGCTGGCTCTGGGCCCCGGCGCCCGCCGAGCTCGCCCTGCCGGCCCTCACCAGCGGCAGCCCGGAGGAGAGGTAGGCGGCGCCCAGCACCACCCCGTCGGCCGCCACCGCCGTGCGCGTGCCCGCGAGCTCCAGCGCCGCCACCGGCCGCTGCTCGGCCACCACGATGCGCAGGCTGTGCGGGAAGCTCGCCTGAGCGCTGACCGAGCGCACGATCGGGAAGGCAGCCACCGCCGCCCGCAGCCGCGCCTCGCTCACGTCCAGCGTGCTCATCCCCCGCGCCGCTTCCTCGAGCGCCCCCGCGATCCGCGCCCCCTGTCCGTTGGGCGTCCCCCACAGGCCCGCCACCCGCACGTGCTCCACCGCCACCAGCGAGGAGTGCCGCAGCCACAGCCAGCCGCCCGCCAGCAGCGCGCACGCCGGGATCAGGACGATCGTCGCCAGCCGCACCCGCCGGCGCTGCCAGAGGCGGGCGAGGCGGATGCTCCAAAAACGGGGGACCCGCGCGTGCGGGCGCCCGCGCGTGCGCGTACGTGCGCGGGAGCCGCCTGAGCGAGCGCCACGCGACCCCAGTCGCGGCAGCCGCGGCGGCCACACCGAGCGAAGCGGCCGCCCCAGGCCCAGACCGGAGGACTCCATCCTCCCCTCTTCGCTGCCCACCCCCGATCCCCTACCAGGGAAAGTCCACGTCTCCCAGCATCTGCACCTCCGGCTCCAGCGCGATCCCGAACCGCTCCAGCACCCGCTGCCTGCCCTGGGCCATCACCGCGATCACGTCCGCCGTCGTCGCCGTGCCGGTGTTCTCCACGAAGTTCGCGTGCTTCTCGGCCAGCCGCGCCCCGCCCACCGCGAGGCCGTTGCAGCCCGCCGCCGCCAGCAGCTGTCCCGCCGTGAGCTCCCCCTGCGGCGGGTTCTTGAAGGTCGAGCCGAACGTCTTGATCCCCCGCGGCTGGGCCTCGTGGCGGCGCTCCCGCATCTGGGCGAGCGTCGCCTTCACGGAAGCCACCTCCGCCTGCGCCAGCCCAAAGCGAGCCCCCGTCACGATCTCTCCCCGCCCGAGCTTTGAGCTGCGATAGCCGAACCCCAGATCCCCCGGCATCCGCCGCACGATCTCCCCCGCCGGCGTCGCCAGCTCCACCCACTCGAGCACCTCCCCGAGGCTGCCGCCGTAGGCGTTGGCGTTCATCTTCACCGCTCCCCCCACCGTGCCCGGGATGTTCACCCCGAACTCGATCCCCGACAGGCCCACCCGCGCCGCAAACGCCGCCACCGCCGGCAGCCGCGCACCCGCCCCGCACTCCAGGCAGGCGCCGTCCCGCACGATCCGCGCGAGCTCCCCGTCGAGCTTGACCACGAGACCCCTCACCCCCCCGTCCGCCACCAGCAGGTTCGAGCCCGAGCCCACCACCGCCACATCCAGCTGCTCTCCCCGCGCCCACCCGAGCAGCTTCGTGAGCTCCCCCACGCTGCCCACCCGTGCGAAGAGCTCCGCCGGCCCCCCCGTCCGCACGGTGGTCAGCCGCGCAAGCGGGAAGCCCTCCTCGACCGCCACCGGCGGGACGGACCGCGGCGCCCCTGCCGCCCGTGGTGAGGGCCGCGGGCCGCTCACCGCTCCACCAGACCGTGCGCCAGCCGATCCACGTCCCCAGCGCCCATCACAACGCACAGGTCCCCCTCCCGAAGCAGCCCGCCGAGCACCGGCTCGGCGTCGGCGAGCGTGCGCAGCCAGTACACCGGCCGGCCCCCGCCCGCGTCCGCCGCCGCCTGCGCCACCAGCAGGCCGCTCACCCCCGGATGGTCCGCGGCCCGCTCCCGCGCCCCATACACGTCGAGCACGGCCACAACGTCCGCTCCCTCCCCGAGCGCCCGCCCGAAGTCACGCGCGAACATCGCCGTGCGCGAGTAGAGGTGGGGCTGGAACACCGCCACCAGCCGCTCGTGCGCCAGCGTCCGCGCCGCCGCCAGCGTGGCCGCCACCTCCGTGGGATGGTGGGCGTAGTCGTCGTACACCCGCGCACCTCCCCCGCTCTCTCCCAGCAGCTGAAAGCGCCGCCCAGCGCCCCGAAAGCCCGCCAGGCCCGCCACCGCCAGCGCCTCATCCGCGCCCGCCAGCCGTGCCCCCTCCAGCGCCGCCAACCCGTCGCGCGCGTTGTGCTCTCCGGGCACCCGCAGCGCCACATCGTGCCCCCGCCAGCCGAAGCGCACGCCTCCGCCGGCCAGCACCGGCTCGCAGACGTCGAATGCCACCACCTCCACCTCCCCCCCCGCGGGCGCCAGCGCGAGCAGCTCGGGACGGTCCCAGATCACGATCCCCCGCTTCGCCCGCGCCAGGAACTCGCGAAACGCCTCCCACAGCTCCCCGAGGGTGGCGAAGGTGGCGTGGTGGTCGAGCTCCACGTTCGTGACCACCCCGATCTCGAAGCTCAGCTGAAGCATCGACCGATCCGACTCGTCCGCCTCCACCACCAGCCACTCCCCCTCTTCCCGCCAGCTCCCGTTCGCCTCCCCCGGCCCAATCGAGCCGCCGATCAGCCAGTCCGGCCGCAGGCCCGCCTCCCGCAGCGCGTGCACCGCCATCGCCGAGGTGGTCGTCTTGCCGTGCGTTCCCCCAATCGCGATCGTCCGCCGCAGACCGCTCAGCTCTCCCAGCAGCTCCCCCCGCGAGCGCTCCACGAGGCCACGCTCCCGCGCCGCCACCCGCTCGGGGTTATCGGCGGCCACCGCGCTCGAGTGCACCACCTCGACCTCCTCCCCCACCGGCACGTTGCTCGCCTCGTGCTCCCCGATCGCCGCCGTGAGCACACCGTCCGCCGCCAGCCGCTCCGAGTACGGGGAGCTCGCCCGGTCCGAGCCGCTCACCTGCGCCCCCAGCGCGTGAGCCGCCCGCGCGTAGGCGCTCATGCCCGCACCCGCCACACCCACGAAGTGCATCTGGCGCCCGCTCCACGGACCCGCGCCGCCGCTCATCGCCCCGCCGCCCGCGCCGCCCGCAGCACCTCGCCCGCCACGTCCCTCGCCGCCTCAGGGCGCGCCAGCGCCCGCGCCGCGCTTTCCATGTCCGCCATGCGCCGCCGGTCATCGAGCAGTGCCAGCACCTCCTCGCGCAGGCGCCGCCCAGAGAGATCCCTGTCCTGCACCACCACCGCCGCCCCGCCATCCGCCATCCAGCGGGCGTTCACGCTCTGATGGTCCGCCGACGCATGCGGGTAGGGAACCAGGATCGCCGGCACCCCATAGGCGGCCAGCTCGAACACCGAGCCACCCGCCCGCGCCACCGCCAGGTCCGCAGCCGCCAGCGCCCGCGCGAACTCCTCCAGCTCGAGGTACTCCCGCAGGTCATATCCCGCCGGCAGCTCCCGTGCCGCTAGCTCCCCATAGTCCCGCCGTCCCGCCACGTGCAGCACCCGCACCGGCGATTCGCCCTTGGATCCCTCCCGGGACTCCTCGACGAGGCCCTCGAGCCCTTCCACCGCCGCCAGGTTGATCGAACGCGCACCCAGCGAGCCTCCGAACACGAGCACGCACCGCTCCTCCGGCTCCAGCCCGAGATGCTCCCGCGCGCTCTCCCGCTCGGCGTCCGCGAACGGGATCGGCCGGCCCGTCACCCGATAGCGCGGACCCTCCCGGCCGGCGATCGGGAACGCCAGGCACACCCGTCGCGCCCGTCTCGCGAGCAGCCGGTTGGCGAGGCCCAGATGGCTGTCCGCCTCCGTGACCACCAGCGGGATCCCCAGGCTCACCGCCGCCAGGCCAACCGGTCCCGACACATAGCCCCCGCCGCCCAACACCGCCGCCGGCGCCAGCTCCCGCAGGATGTCTCGCGCTCTGGGCAGCGCCACCGCCGCTCGGGCGAGCGCCCGCGCCGCCCGCAGCGGGTTGCTGCGGCTGAGCCCTTCCACGGAGAGCGTTCGCAGCGGATATCCCGCCGCCGGCACCAGCTGGGCCTCCGCCCGCGTGCCGCCGACGAAGGAGACCTCCGCTCCCTCAGCCCGCAGCGCGCCGGCCACCGCCAGCGCCGGCGCGACGTGCCCCGCCGTGCCGCCCGCCGCGATCACGATCCTCGTCTCGCTCACGGCCCCATCCTGGCGCTTTTCGCGCGCTCGCCGTCGCCCGGCCCCGTCCGGGCACCGCCCGCACGTGCGCCGTGCCTCCCGCCGCCACGTTCAGCAGCAGGCCCATCGCCGCCAGCGTCATCACCATGCTGCTCGACCCGTAGGACACGAGCGGCAGCGGCACACCCGTGAGCGGCGCCAGGCCCAGCACCGCGAACACGTTCAGCAGCGCCTGCGAGACGATCAGCGAGGTGAGCCCCACCGCGATCAGCGCGCTGTGCAGGCTCCGCGCCGCCTTCGCCACCCGCAGGCCCGCGTAGGCGATCAGCCCGTACAGGAACAGCAGCGCACACACCCCCACCACTCCCAGCTCCTCCGCGATCACCGCGAGGATGAAGTCCGTGGAGGCCTCCGGCAGGTAGAAGATCTTCTGCACCGACTGCCCCGGCCCCACCCCGAACAGTCCCCCCGAGCCGATCGCTATCTGACCCTGCACCGCCTGAAAGCCGCTGCCGGAGGCGTGCGCCCAGGGGTCCACGAACGACGTCAGCCGCGCCCGCGCGTAGGGCCGCGCGAGCGCGTAAAGCAGCACCAGCCCGAGCGCCGTGCCCGCCACGATCGCCAGGTTGCGCAGCGGGATCCCCGCCGCCACCAGCAGCGCCGCCGTGGTGAACGCGATCGTCATCGCCGTCCCCAGGTCTGGCTCCGTGACCACCAGCAGGCACGCTCCTCCCACCACCGCCAGCAGCGGCCGCGCGAGCTCCCGCAGGTCCCGCACCCGCGACGGTCGCACCGCCAGCAGCGTCGCCCCGTACAGCACCAGCGCCAGCTTCAGCAGCTCCGAGGGCTGGAACTGCAGCGATCCCGGCCCCAGCCACCGCCGCGCGCCGTTGACCGACACCCCCAGGTGCGGCACGTGCACCGCCGCCACCAGCACGAACGACACCGCAAGCAACGGCCCCACGAGGCCCTGGATCCGCGCGATCCCGTCCCGCGCCAACACCCGCATCAGCACCAGCCCCAGCGCCCCGTAGATGACGAACTTCACCAGGTATCCCGTGCCGTTGCCGCTTCCCTGCAGCAGCGCCGTGGCCGAGGTGGCGCTGTAGACCATCACCGCCCCGAACGCCAGCAAACACATCGTCGCCGTGATCAGGATCCGGTGCTCGAGCGTCTGCCCTCCCCGCGCCGTCGCCCGCGCGCCCCCGCGGGCCGCGCGCTTGGCCGGCGTCCGTGTCTGGCGCTCGCGCGCGGATGGCATCCGTGTCTGCTTCGACGTGCGCCCCACGATGCCTCCCGCGCGCGGCTTCCCTAGCGAATGCTCTGGTGATAGATCGTGAAGCCGATCGCGCAGAAGATCGCCGCGATGATCCAGAAGCGCAGGATGATCTTCGTCTCCGACCAGCCCTTGAGCTCGAAGTGGTGGTGGATGGGCGCCATCAGGAACACCCTTCGTCGCATCGTCTGGAAGGAGAACACCTGGATCGCCACCGACAGCGCCTCCATCACGAAGATCCCACCGAGCAGGATCAGCAGCACCTCCGTGTGGGTCATCACCGCGAGCCCCGCGATCGCCCCCCCGAGCCCCAGCGAGCCGGTGTCGCCCATGAAGATCGTCGCCGGGAAGGCGTTGAACCACAGAAAGCCGATGCACGCCCCCACCAAACAGCCGGCCAGCATCGCCAGGTCGAAGTCTTCGGTCACGAACGCGATCGCGATGTAGGACAGCAGCACGATCGCCGCGCACCCCGCCGCGAGGCCGTCGAGCCCGTCGGTGAGGTTCACCGCGCTCGTGGTGCCCGCCAGCACCAGGTAGATGAGCACGGGATAGAAGGGCCCCAGGTCGATCGTGTAGTCCACCACCCGCAGCCGCAGCTCGCTCGCGAGATGGGCCTCGTGGCTGGCCACGAACCACAGCCCCAGCGAGATCGCGATCGTCACCGCGAGCTTCGTCCGCGCCCGCAGCCCCAGCGAGCGACGCTTGACGAGCTTCGTGTAGTCGTCCGCGAACCCCAGCAGCGCGCACGCGATCATCGCCCCGAACACCCCCAGCGAGCGCCATTCGAAGTTCGTCAGGATCAGGAACGGCACCGACACCGCGATGAACACGATGATCCCCCCCATCGTGGGCGTGCCCGCCTTGACGTGGTGCCCCTCCGGCCCGTCCTCCCGGATCTGCTGCCCGAACTCCCGCCGGCGCAGGAACTCGATGAACTTGGGGCTGAGGAAGATGCAGATCAGCAGCGCCGCCGTGCCCCCGATGAGTATCCGGCCCATTCAGCTCCTGCCCGCGAGCGCCGCGCCCACCCGCTCCAGGCCCACGCCCCGCGAGCCCTTCACGAGCACGGTGTCCCCCGGCGCCAGCAGCTCCTTCAGCACCGCCGCCGCCTCCCTCGCGTCCGCCGTCGCGCGCGTCTGCCGACCCGCCGCACCGTTGCTCGCCGCCGTGAACGCCGCGGCCATCGCCGCCGCCAGTGGCCCCACCGTCACGAGCCGCTGCACCCCTCTCCGCGCCGCGTAGGCGCCGATCTCCTCATGCAGCTCCCGCTCGCGGGGGCCGAGCTCGAGCATGTCCCCGAGCACCGCCACCCGCCGGCCCGTGGCGCTCCGCGCGAGCTCGTCGAGCGCCGCGCGCATCGACATCGGGTTGGCGTTGTAACAGTCGTCGATCAACACGATTCCTTCCGGCAGCCGCAAGCGCTCGCCGCGCAGCGCCGAGAAGCGCACGTTAACCTCGCCGTCGGGCGTAATCCCGAGCGCCCGCGCCGCCGCCACCGCCGCGAGCAGGTTGTTGAGGTTGTGCGCCTGCTCGAACGACGGCTTCAGCGCGATCCGCTCGCCGCTCGTGCGGTCGGCGATCGTCACCTGCGCCGCGGCGGCCCTCGCCTCTCCCGCCTCGCCTCCCTGCACGAGCTCGAAGTCCCCGCCGGCACCGAAGCTGAGCGTGCGCAGGTCCGCCCGCAGGTAGGGCGCCAGCAGCGGCTCGCCGGCCGGCACCACCGCGCTCGCCCCGGGTGCGAGGCCCGCCAGCAGCTCAGCCTTGGCCGCCGCCACCGCCTCCACCGTGCCGAGCAGCTCCAGGTGCACGGGGCCCACGTTGACGATCACCCCCACCTCGGGCTCGGCGATCGCCGTCAGCTCCGCGATCTGACCCGCGCCGCGCATCGCCATCTCGAGCACCAGCGCCCGCGTCCCCGCCGGCGCTCCGAGGATCGCCAGCGGCAGGCCGATCTCGGTGTTGTGGTTGGCGGGGCTGGACGCCGTCGCCACCTGCTTGCTCAGCAGCGCCGTGAGGATGTCCTTGGTCGAGGTCTTGCCGGTGGAGCCCGTGATCGCCACCACCCGCGCCCCGTCCGCCCGCAGCCGCGCGAGCCATGCCCGCGCCAGCGACTGCAGGCCCACCAGCGGGTCGGGGTGGGCGAGCACCACGCCCGTCTCCAGCGCCGCCGCCGCACCCGCGTGCTCGGGCGCCACCAGCACCCCCCAGGCACCCTGCGCGAGCGCACTGGAGGCGAACTCCCCGCCGTCCACCCGCTCGCCCCGCAGACCCACGAACAGCGCCCCCGGCACGATCGCCCGCGAGTCCACGCTCACGCTCGCCGGTCCCGCGAGGTCCCCAGGCGCGGCTATTGCGATGGCCTCCGCGCCCGCCCCCCGCGCGATCCTCTGCGCCTCCCAATCCCTCATCCGCGACTGCCGCCGCCCGCCCGCGCCGGCGTCGTGGGCCGCTCTCCCGCCGCTGGCGATCCGCCGCGCCGCGCCAGCTCCTCTCGCGCCACGGCAGCGTCGTCGAAGGCGATCCTGTGCCCGCCCGCCAGCTCCTGGCCCTGCTCGTGGCCCTTGCCCGCGATCAGCACCACGTCGCCCGGCCGCGCGAGCTCGATCGCCGCCGCGATCGCCGCGCGCCTGTCGACCTCGACCTCCACCGAGCCGCCATCGCCGCCCGCCACCCCCGCCACGATCTCCGCCACGATCGCCGCCGGCTCCTCCGAGCGGGGGTTGTCGCTCGTCACGATCGTCAGGTCCGCGAGCCTGCCCGCGATCTCCCCCATCAGCGGCCGCTTGCCGCGATCGCGGTCGCCGCCGGCGCCGAACACGCAGATGAGCCGGCCCGCCGCGATGTCCCGCGCGGCTTCGAGCACGTTCTGCAGCGAGTCGGGCGTGTGGGCGTAGTCCACCAGCACCGCGAAGTCCTGGCCGGCGTCCACCGGCTCGAAGCGGCCGGGCACCCGCACCCCCCGCTCCAGCGCGCTCACGAGCACGTCCAGGTCGCCGCCGAGCGCGTGCGCCGCCGCGAGCGCCCCCAGCGCGTTGGCCACGTTGAAGCGCCCCGGCAGCCCCAGCCGCGCCTCCCCGGCTGCCACCGGCGTGTGCAGCTCGAAGGCGCACTCCCGCGCGCCGCAGCGCAGCCGGCTGGCGCGGTAGTCCGCGTCGGTCTCCTCCAGCGAGAACGTGAGCGCCCCCTCGATCTCGCCCGCCAGCCGCCGGCCGTAGGGATCGTCGACGTTGATCACGCTCACAGCCGGCGCCGGGCCCTCCCCCGCGGGAGCGAACAACAGCCGCTTGGCGGCGAAGTAGTGCTCCATCGTGGGGTGGAAGTCGAGGTGGTCCTGAGTGAGGTTGGTGAAGATCGCCGCCGCGAACCGCACTCCCGCCACCCGGCCGAGCTCGAGCGCGTGCGAGGAGACCTCCATCGCGCACGCCCGATCGCCGCCGTCGAGCATCGCCCGCAGGTCCGCCTGCAGGTCGATCGCCTCGGCGGTGGTGTGTTGCACCTCCCGCTCGCGCCCGCCGATCACCGACTTCACAGTGCCCAGCAGGCCCGTCTGCTCGCCCGTGGCCTCCAGCAGCGCCCGCACGAGAAAGGCCGTGGTGGTCTTGCCGTTGGTCCCCGTCACCCCCACCACCCGCAACCCCGCGCTCGGATCGCCGTAGAAGCGCGCCGCCAGCGGCCCCACCGCCGCGCGCACCGAGGCCACCGCGATCTCCGCCACCCCCAGGCCGAGCTCCCGCTCGCACACCACCGCCACGGCCCCCCGCTCCACCGCCCGGGCGGCGAACTCGTGCCCGTCCGCCTCGAACCCCGGCACGCAGAAGAACAGGCTCCCCGGCGTTACCGTACGGCTGTCGTAGGCGAGGGCGGCGATCTCCACGTCCTCGCCCGCCCCACCTCCACCGCCCCGCGCCGCGCCGGTGCCCCCGATCAGCTCACCCAGCCTCATGCGCCCCTCAGACCGAGGATCAATATGAGCGCTCGCTCGACCTCCGCAAGAGTCTCGGGCGCGAGCGTGCCAAGGCGCTCCAGCAGGCGCGAGCGCGCGACGCCACGGAGTGCTCCACAAATCGCGCTGCTGGGTCGATCGAGACCTGCCGCGAAGTGGATCTCGGGACGCAGCTGGGACGGGGGCACTGAGCTTGACAGCGGCACCACGACGATCGGCTCGACCGGCGAGCCGGCGAGCACGCGATCGACCGAGACGACAATCGCCGGGCGATGCTTGCCCAGCTCCCCCGGCCTCGCGGCGCCGAAAGCGGTCAGCCACACCTCGCCACGGCGGGGCTCAGACGCTGAGGCCATCGTCGAAGTCGATGCCGTCTTCCAGCGTGGACTCCCACAGGCGCATCTCCTCCAGCACAGCCGGGTTCTGCGCGTCGGCGAGGCGAGCCTGCCGCTCGGACTCGAAGATCGCCTCCAGCTCCCGTTCGCGCGCGATCTCCGCCAGCAGCGCAGCCAGCGACACGCCTCGCTCGTGCGCCTGCTCGGCCAACAGGTCGCGGGTGGTGCGAGCGACCCTTATCGTCGCGGTATCGACTGCCATGTCGCCCGATGATAGCGCCCGTTGGTGGCGCTTTGCCAAGCGCCGTCCGATCGGACCTGTAGCGCGGAGCGAGCTCCGAGCAGACCTCCAAGCAGCCCGGAGCGGACTCTCAGCAGGGCTGCGCGAAGTCCTCCACGGCGTAGGTCCCTGTCGCGTTCGTCACCACCGCGTCACCGAGCACAGTGAACTTGGGCCCAGTCTGGATTTCGTAGATCTCCGTTTCCAGCGCCTCGCCGTTGCCTTCGCCGGGCCCCGACCCCATCTCGTAGAGGTTTCCCGAGCCCGAGACCTCGCGCTGGGAGCGAGTGCAGATACCGGCCGCCTTGAGGTCTAGATAGACGTCGTGACCGGCCCACGCTTCCTGTTTTTCGGCCATCTCCCGCGCACGTTTTTCGGCGATCGCCTGCAGCACCGCCGATGTCGAGACCGCCGCCACGCCCACCCTTGCGCGCAGCCGGTTGATCCCTTCGAAGTCTTCCCGCTCCGGTGGTGTGAGGTTCACCGGCGAGGGGCTCGTCGTCGGGCGCGTGGCGGCTGGCTGCTTCGGTTTGGCCGGTGCCGCGGGGCGGTGGACGCCGGGCCTGCGCCCGGCGGGGCACTTCTTCGGATGCTTGACGTGAGCCCCCGCCCTGGTGCGACATTTGACGCTCGCGGGCCCGTGCGCGGCCCTCGTGCTCGCTTCGACGACCGCGCCAACGGCGGGTCGGGCGGCAAGGGTCATCGCCACAAGCGCGGCGAGCGCCAGACCGGCAATCGAGATGGAGAATGAGCGAGTGATCGGCGCCTCGTCCCTATAGACGTTCGAGATCGGCGAGCAGGTTCGTCTTCGCCGGTTTCAGCGCGGGAGCGTCGAGTGCTTTCAGCTCGCTCGCGCCGATGCCGTTCTTCGCGAGCGCGTGTTCCATCTTGGCGATCGCCTTCTGAGACTGCTTCTTTGACATCTCAAACCTCAGGTGCCCTCCCCGCAGCGCCTTCGCCACCTCCTCGCCGGCGCTCGTGTCGGCCTCCTGTGCGCCCGCCAGTTCTCCCGCCAGCGTCCGCAGGTCGGCGTCCTGGGCGGCGATGGCTGTAGCGTCGTCGGTGAGGTAGGCGGCGTGCTCGCGGCTTATCGTTTCTTCGAGAGCCGTCGCGATCGACGCCGTCCGCGTGGCGGCTGAGACAAGCTTTTCGTAGGCCGCCCGCAACCGCTCGCAGAACGGACGCACCGTCCTGTGGTAGCGCGAGCACGGCGGCAGCTTCACCGTGCCAGCGGCCGCAGGCCTGGCGATGACATCGACGCTTTCAAGCGGCGGGTCAGCGTGGGTCTTGTAGTCCTTGACGGTCCGCACGATTGTCTGCCCGCAGAACGGACTGAGGGCGCTCGCCGTCAGTCCGCCGGCGACCGACAGCGCGGCGTTGCCGGTGAGAACGCCGCTGGTGAGACTCAGCAGGCCCGCGGCCTCCGGACCGCAGTAGCGCTCCAACGCGGGGATGTCGTGGTCGCGCAGGCTTTCCAGCGCTTCTTCCTTGGCTTTCGGAAACTCCGGTCCGTATTGCGCCGGCGGCGGCGGGTTGCTCTGGGGCGGAGAGGGCCCGGATGAGGTGGAGGAGACCAAGCCCGCCGAGGAGAGGCTCACATTCTGGGTTAGCGTCGCCCTCCAGTTTTCGTGCGTGGACACCGCTTCCGCGCTGCAGTCGTCGGGCACCGAGTAGCTCGAGTTGGGCGGAAAGGAAACCCAGTCGATCTCCACTTCGGGACTGTCGTCGTAGTGGCATTCACCTCCAGAGAGCTGGTTGACCCAGGGCCCATCCACGACATCCCAACTGGAGTCGAGTTGGCGTTCGTTGACGTTGGAGGCGCACGGAGAGCCTGCTTCGGCTACCGAGCTGGTAAGGAATTCTTCGTATTTGTCCGGCGCCAATAGCAGCAGCGTGGAGGCCAGCGGCGGCGCCACCGACACGTACCACCGTTCGGGGCTTTCACCTTCGAGGATCGGAATGTGACTGATGTAGGGAATCCAGCCAAACCCGCCGACCCCGGCCCAGCCGTACCCTTCGACCTGGCTCTGGCGAAATGCAGCGGTCGCCCCCGAGGCGAGGCTCAGCGTACCTTCGCAACTGGAAGCCGTGCCTCCGACACCCGCGCAGGCCCCTTCGGGGTATTCGGCCACAGCTGAGCACGAGAGCGTTCCACCATCGCTCGACAGCTCCCAGTACTGACCGTCGAAGTACTCGCTCCAGCTCAACGACAGCTTGCGGGTGATCGTCTCCGAAGACTCTTTGCTAACGCGTTCCACTTCCCAGTGACCGCTGTACTGGCCGCTGAGGCCACAGGACTGGCCGCCGTAGGGGTAGCAGGCTTCTTCAGCCGACGCGGCGGGCGCCGAGGCCGCGCATGCGCCAAGCGCGCCCGCCGTGAGCAGCACCGCGATGGTCGTCCGCCAGCGCCGCCCCCGCCGCCCCGACGCGCTCGACGTCAAGGCCCCAGACCCCCGCGCCGACCTTGCCGACCGGCGAGAGCGGCCTCCAGGTGGTCGCCTCCACGAGCCCATTCCCAGCAAAAAGCTAGCAAGCTCGCGGCGGACGCCGCACCGACTCGCTATCCCGACGGGACGCGCAGATAGGGCAGCGCGAAGCTCATGATCTGCCCGAATGCCGGCGCCGCCACCGTGCCGCCGTAGATCGAGCCCGCCTGGGGTTCGTCCACGACCACCGCGCAGAGCAGCTTGGGGTCCATCGCCGGCGCGAAGCCCACGAATGAGGCGACGTAGGCGCTCTGGGAGTATTCGCCGGTGGCGGGGTC
>DATJMB010000183.1:0-2088 GCA_035508995.1 Solirubrobacteraceae bacterium
CGAGGACTGGGTCGTGGCCGGGACGGGGACGGCGGTGGCCGAGGGCGGCAGCTGGGTGGTCTCGGTGGTGACCTCGGTGGCTTCGCTGGTGGCCGGCGCGACGGCCGCGCCCGGGGTGGGCGAGGAGCCTCCCGTGGTGGCCGTGGTGGTCGACGGGTTGGCGGCTTCGGAGGCCTTGGTGGCGGCGGACGCGCCGCCGGTGGCGGGCGGGGTCGGGGGCCGGTGGCGGGAGATGTGCGCGCGGTGCTTGGGCTCGCTCGCGCTGGCCGGCTGAGCCTGCTGGTGGACGACGATGGTGGCGTCCCGCGGGGCGGAGGCGGCGAGTGCGCCGTAGCGCGAGCCGTGGCTGCGGCGGGTGACGGAGCTGTGGTCGACGGCCACCGCGCCGGCCGTGACGATGGCGGCGGCTGCGAGGCCGGCGACGGCCTTGGTGGCGATCGCCCCGGCGCCGGCGGTCATGACGCCGCTGGCCAGCCCGGCGCCGCCACCGGCGGCGGCTCCCGCGCCGGCCCCCGCGCTCGCACCGGCACCGATTCCCGCTCCGGCTCCACCGGCGACGTGGGCGCCGCCCGCGGAGGCCGTGGAGCCGAGCTTGGCGAGCAGAAGTTTCTTGGCCAGGAAGAGGGGCGCCACCGGGAAGATCGCGGCCAGCGCCTTGTTGTTGTCGCGCAGCTGCTTGCGGAACGAGCGGCAGCGTTCGCAGCCGCGCACGTGCCGGCGGGCGGGGGTGCTGATCTTCCCGAGGCCCTCGGCGGCCTCGCCCAGCTCGACGCGGACCTCCTCGCAGCTCAGCTTGCGCGCCTCGGCGGCCTCGGCGAGGGAGATCCTGGCGCGCACGAGCAGCGACTTGACCGAGGGGACGGTCGTTTCCATCGCATGGGCGATCTGTTCGTAGGAGAGGGCGTCGATCTCGCGCAGCAGCAGCGCCGTGCGCTGGGTCTCGGGGAGCTCCTGGACGTCGGCGATCAGCTCACGGAAGTTCTCCCGGCGCATCACCTTGTCGGTCGTCGAGAGGCCCCCCTCGGCGAAGTGGACGTCCATCGTGTCCACCCCGATGGAGGTGGTCCGGCGCAGATGGTTCAGGGAGCGGTTACGGGCGATCCGGTACAGCCACGGGCGAACGTTGATCTCGCGCTCGTCGGCGAGGACCGCGTTGAAGGCTGCCGCGAAGACCTCCTGGAGGACGTCTTCGGCATCCTCCTTGGAGCTCAGCATGTGGCGGCAGAAGGCCAGCAGCCGCGCCTGGTAGCGGGTGCAGAGCGCCTCGAAGGCCGCGTGGTTGCCCTTGCGGGTGAGCGCGATCAGGCGCTCGTCGGACTGCAGGCGCAGCAGAGCGGACGGGCCCCGCAGACCCGGCATGCTGCTTGTATGTGTGAGTGCGGAAGCCTCCATGACAACCCTTACAAGTCCTTCCCGTCTCAAGGGTTACGTACACGGTAGCGGCGGCCAAGTTGCGCTTTCTAAACGTTCGATTTGGCTTTTCTAAAGATGTGGGGGCGTCTCCCGCGGCGGTACGATCGCTCATGCCCGGGTGGACAAACTGGCAAAGTCAGCGGACTTAAAATCTGCCGCCCGCGAGGGCATACGGGTTCGAATCCCGTCCCGGGCACCTAGCCTGACGGCGACCCCGGGGCCCGCGGGGGGATAGAGTCGGCCGGGCAGTGGCCAGCGAGACCGCCCAGGACACCGTCACCTACCACGGCGGCCGGCTCGTGGCCCGGAGGCTGAAGGCGCACGGGGTGAGCAAGCTCTTCACGCTCTCCGGGGGCCACCTGTTCTCGATCTACGACGGGTGTCGCGAGGAGGGCATCGCGATCGTGGACGTCCGTCACGAGTCCACGGCCGCGTTCGCCGCCGAGGGGTGGGCCAAGGTCACGCGCGAGCCGGGCGTGTGCGCGCTGACGGCCGGGCCCGGCGTCACCAACGGCATGAGCGCGATGGCCTCCGCGCAGGCGAACCACTCCCCGATCGTGGTGCTCGGAGGGAGGGCTCCCGCGATGCGCTGGGGGCAGGGGTCGCTACAGGAGATCGACCACGTGCCGTTCGTGCGCCCGCTCACGAAGCTCGCTGCCACCGCCGGGGCGACCG
>DATJMB010000184.1:0-22614 GCA_035508995.1 Solirubrobacteraceae bacterium
TCGTCGGTGGCATCTGTGGCATCTCCTTGACCTCCGCTTTCCGGTCCGCCTGGATGGCGGCACCGCTCGACGTCCACGATCATGCCCCGCCCTCCGAGCCCTCACATCCGTCCTGGCTACTGCGCTTGCTCCGCAGTCCGCCGCAGCCTTTCGCGCCCGCTGACTCCGTGCTCACCGCTGGCTGGCTGCGGTGTGGGCTTTCACGGATGCTCCTCCCGTCGCTCTGCCGATGCGTTCGTGCCCGCGATGCGCAACCCTGTGGTCCCGAGGCGAGAAGGGAGAACGAGATGAGCGACAGCAGAGACCCCGCCATCATCGACCGCAGCGCCGAAAAGGCCCATATCTGGCTTGGCGAGATCGCCGCCGAGCTGGCCGTCGAGGACCGCCACTACGCCTACCGCGCCCTCAGGGCAGTGCTGCACGCCCTGCGCGACCGTCTCACCGTCGACGTGGCCGCCAAACTCTCCGCCCAGCTTCCCACCCTGATCCGCGGCATCTACTTCGAGGACTGGGATCCCAGCGGCACCCCCATGCCGATCCACGACGTCGACACCTTCCTCGAGCACGTCGTCAGCGAGGGTCGCTTCTCCGGCGAGACCGAGGCCTCTCTGGCCGTGGCCGCCGTGATCGCCGTGCTGCGCGTCCACGTCACCGCGGGCGAGATCGAAGACATCGCCGCCATCCTCCCCGAGGAGCTGCGCATCCTCATGGCCAGCTGATCGGCTGCCCGCGCGATCGCCCGGCCAACGCGATCAGGTCGCCCGCGAGATCTCCACGGCACGCCGGAGCACCGCGTCGATCATCGGCTCCGTCAGCCTGCCCGTGAAGGTGTTCTGCTGGCTGGGGTGGTAGCAGCCGATCAGCTCGAGCCGCCCGCCCCTGTGCTCGGCCCCGTGGGCGAACCGCGGCCGCGGCCGCGGCCGCGTCGCCCACGCGAGATCGCCGGCCGTCAGCGCCCCGTCCAGGCGCAGCGCCGCGTCCCAGGCGAAGGCACCCAGACACATCACCGCCCGAATCCGCCCCAGCAACCTCAGCTCCCGCACGCTCCAGGGCAGGCACCTGTCCCGCTCCTGGGGCGTTGGCTTGTTCGCGGGCGGCGCGCACCGCACCGCCGCGCTCACCCAGGCGCCCCGCAGTCGCAGCCCGTCCTCGCGGCTGCTGGAGGTGGGCTGGTTGGACAGGCCGGCGCGCCACATCGCCGCGTAGAGGAAATCCCCCGAGCGGTCTCCCGTGAACATCCTGCCCGTGCGGTTGGCTCCGTGGGCGGCCGGCGCGAGGCCCAGCACCAGCAGACGCGCCGCGGGGTCGCCGAAGCCCGGCAGCGGCCGGCCCCAGTAGCGCTCGTGGGCGAACGCCGCTTTGCGCTCTCGCGCCACCAACTCGCGCCACTCCACGAGCCGCTCGCAACGCCTGCAGCCGGCGATCTCCTCCTCGAGCGCCTCCAACTCGCGCTTTCGCTCGCTTGCCCGCACCGGCCAGTAGTAGCATCGAAGGACCGTGTCGCTCTGGTTGGTGATCGTGCTCCTCGGGTTGATCAAGCTGCCCCTGGCCGGGCTCATGCTCTGGATCCCGTTTCACAACGACGAGGCGATGCGCATGCGCGCCGTCCGCCACGACCAGGACCAGGACCAGGAGGACGGGCCCGAGTCTGCCTCCTCCGACGAGGACGGCGGCAGTCGCATCCGCACGTGGGGCGTGCCGCCCCGCAGGCCCTCCCCGGGGCCGTCCCTCAGCGGTTGCGCTTGCGCTGGCGCCGGGCGGCCTTCGCTTTCGCGCGGCGCTTTCGCAGCGTCACGGCGGGGTCACGGGCGGAGCGCCCCATCACGGGCCCGTCGCCCACCGGCGCGACGCTCCGTGCATCGCGCAGGATGACGAACGCGATACCGCCAAGCAGCGCCAACGCCGCCCCCAGCCCCAACCACAGCACCGTGCCGGTGTTCGACGACGAGCTCGAGCTGGTCGTTTCCGACGAGGTGGTGGTCGACGCTTTTTTCTTCGCGGACGTGGTCCCCGACGTGGTTGTGGCCGCTTCTTCGCCACCGCCCTGAGAGAGTTCGCTGAACGCGTTTCCGCTCGCGCCGCTGCTCGAAGAGGCGCCGCTCGAGCTGCTGGCCGCGGCACCGCTCGTGGCGGCCGTCCCCGCCGCGCCGGCGCCCGCCGGCAGCGCCCATGCGAGCGCCAGCGCCGCCAGTGGCACCGTGAGCCGCCCGCCTTTGAGCACGATCGTTCTCACGCCGTCGAGCATACCGCTCCGCAGACCGTAGAATGACCGCGCCATGGCACCCAAGCAGCGGCAGATCCGGATCGAGCAGCGCGGCGCGCTGGCCGCGATGCAGGCCCTCGAGCAGCGCTCCGACGAGGAGCTCGAGAGCGAGACCAAGTACAAGTCGGCCGCCCTGGCCATCCTCGGCGCCCGCGCCTCCGAGCGCTTCGACGCCGAGAAGGCCCGCGGCTACTTCCAGCGGGCGATCGCCGCCGCCCGCCCCCAGGATCGGATGCAGCTGCGGCGCATGGCCGACGCCTCCCTGGCGCTCGCCGAACGTCGCGCCGGCGACCTCAAGGACGCCGTCGAGCGGCTCGGACAGGAGCCACCCAGCGGCCGCCAGCTGTTCGCGCTGCGCGCCATGGGCCTCTTGCTGCCGGCCTCATCCGCCGGCATCCTCGCTCGCATCCGCGGCATCCTGCTGATCGTCCTGCTGATCGTCGTGCTGCTGATCCTCGGCGCGGCGATCGTGGAGCTGATCTCGCTGCCCTTCGGCGGCATCGGCCTGGCGCCCGCGATCCTGCTCGGCTTCTTCGTCGTGCTCGCCGTCCTCGGCGTCGTGGCCGCCATCGGCCGCCGCCGGCGAGATCGCGCCAAAGCGACCGCAGGCTAGCCCTCCCCGGCCGCTCCGCCGGCCAATACCCTTGAGCCGTGTCAGCGCCCGTCTGCCTGCTCGTCAATCCCGTCGCCGGAGGAGGTCGCGGGCGGGCACGCGCGCCCGCCGTGGAGCGCGCCCTGCGCGAGCTGGGGCTCGAGTTCCACCGCCACGACACCGAGGGACTCGACCACGCCCGTGAGCTCGCCCGCGCCGGCGCCGCGGCCGGCGAGGTCGTGGCGGTGCTGAGCGGCGACGGCATGATCGGCGCCGTCGCCGATGCCCTGCGCGCCATGCCCAACCCCGTGCTCGCCGTGCTCCCCGGCGGGCGCGGCAACGATCTCGCGCGCGTGCTCCAGATCCCCCGCGACCCCGTCGCCGCCTGCGCGGTGCTCGTCCACGGCATCCCCCGGCGCCTCGACCTCGGCGAGGTCGGCGGCCGCGCCTTCGTGGGCATCGCCTCGGTGGGCTTCGACTCCGTCGCCAATCGCATCGCAAACGAGGCGCCGCCCGCGCTCGGCAACCTCGTCTACGCCTACGGCGCCCTGCGCGCGCTGTTCTCCTGGCGCCCGGCCCGCTTCGAGATCGAGCTGCATCCCTCCGGCGAGCACCAGGCCTTCACCGCCTACACCGTCGGTGCCTGCAACTCCCGCTCCTACGGCGGCGGCATGCAGGCCGCGCCCGATGCCCTGCTCGACGACGGCCTGCTCGACGTGCTCGTGCTCGCCGACGTCAGCAAGCGCGCCTTCCTCACCTCCCTGCTGCCCAAGGTCTTCAGCGGCTCCCACACCGACCTGCCCTGCGTGCACAGCTTCCGCGCCGCCGAAGTGTCGATCCGCGCCGACCGGCCGTTCTCGATGTACGCCGACGGCGACCCCATCGGCGAGCTGCCCCTGCGCGTGCGGGCGCTGCCGGGCGCCGTGAGCGTGCTCGTGCCCCGCATCGCCAACCCCGCCTTCGCGGCCCCCCTCGACGCCGCCCCGCCGGCTCCCCCGCCCCCGTCGGCCCCGTCGGCCCCGTCGGCCCCGCCGGCCCCGCCGGCCCCGCCGGTCACGCCGGCCCCGCCGGCCGCGCCGCTCGAGCGCTCGGGCGAGGCCTGATGGCGCGGCTGCTCGGCCCCAAGCTGGCGCTCGCCCGCGCCGTGGGCGCCGTGTCGCGCAGGCGTGGCGGCTCGGGCACGAGCGCCCCCGGCAAGCTGCTGCTGCGCCTCGCCCCGGACGCCATCGGCGCGCTCGCCTCCCGGCTGCCGCGCGGCAGCGTGCTGCTCTCGGCCACCAACGGCAAGACCACAACCGCCGCGATGGCCGCCTCGATCCTCGAGCGCACCGGGGTGAGTCTCGTGCACAACCGTGCCGGCGCCAACATGGCGGGCGGCATCGCCTCCACGCTGCTCGACGCCGCCCGCCCCCACGGCGCGATCGCGGGTGAGCTGGGGCTGTTCGAGATCGACGAGCTGTGGCTCGCTCCCCTCGCCGGCGAGCTCGGCCGCCCGCGGGCGATCCTGCTGGCGAACCTGTTTCGCGACCAGCTCGACCGCTACGGGGAGCTCGAGACGATCGCCGACAGCTGGGCGGCGGCCCTGCGCGACGGCCCCGCGCGCGACGCAGAGCTGGTCTTGAACGCCGACGATCCGCTGGTCGCCGACCTCGGCCGCGAGCGCACCCAGAGGGTGCTCTATTTCGGCATCGAGGACGACAGCCTGGCGCTGGAGGGCATCGCTCACGCGGCCGACGCCAAGCACTGCCGTCGCTGCGGCGCTCCCTACGTGTTCGACGCCGTGTACCTCGGCCACCTCGGCCACTACCACTGCCCAAGCTGCGGCCAGGCCCGCCCACGGCCGGACGTGACGGCCAGCGAGGTGACCCTCGCGGGCGTGCGCGCGAGCGCCTTCACCCTGCGCACCCCCGCGGGCCAGGCGCGCGTGGAGCTCGCGCTGCCTGGCCTCTACAACGTCTACAACGCCCTCGCCGCCGCCGCCCTGGCGAGCGCGCTGGAGGTGCCGCTGGCGAGCGTCGTGGCCGGCCTGACGCAGGCCCGTCCGGCGTTCGGTCGCGCCGAGGCCCTGCAGCTCGACGGCCGCGAACTGCGCATCCTGCTCGTCAAGAACCCCGTGGGCGCCAACGAGGTGCTGCGCACCCTCGCCCTGGAGCCCGGCGCCCACGACCTGCTGGCGGTGCTCAACGACAACATCGCCGACGGCCGCGACGTCTCCTGGGTGTGGGACGCGGACTTCGAGCTGCTCGCCGGGCGCGTGCGCCGCGTCACCTGCGCCGGCACCCGCGCGGCGGAGATGGCGCTGCGCCTGAAGTACGCCGGCGTGGAGCCCGAGCGGATCGTCGTGCGGCCCCAGCTTGCCTCCGCGCTCGCGGAGGCCGCCGGCGCCGGCGCGGACACGGGCGAGCCGCTCTACGCCCTGCCCACCTACACGGCGATGCTCTCCCTGCGGGAGCTGCTCGCGGCCGGCGGCTACGTGGCGGACCCGATGGCCACGGGCGGCTACGTGGCGGACCAGATGGCGGCGGACGGCTGAGCGCGATGGAGTCTTCCGCCTCGATCCCCTCCTCCCCCTCCCCCACCCTGCGCGTCTGCGCGCTCTACCCCGAGCTGCTCAACATCTACGCCGACCGCGGCAACCTGCTCGTGCTCGAGCGCCGCTGCGCCTGGCGGGGCATCGGCTTTCGGGCGAGCGCCAGCGGCCTCGGCGACGCGCTCGACCCCGAGGCTCACGACCTCTTCTACATCGGCGGCGGCCAGGATCGCGACCAGCGGCTGTGCGCAGCCGACCTGCTGGCTACCAAGGCCGCGGCGCTGCGCGAGGCGGGGGCGCGCGGCAAGGTGGTGCTGGGGGTGTGCGGCGGCTACCAGCTGCTCGGCCACTCCTACGCCCTGGAGGGCGAGACGATCGCGGGGGTGGGGCTGCTCGACGCGCACACCGTGCGCGAGCCCGGCCCGCGGCTGATCGGCAACGTGGCGATCGAGGTCTCCCCCACGCTGCTCGCCGGCGACGACGGTCCCCCGGCGGTGCTGGCGGGCTTTGAGAACCACGGCGGGCGCACCCACCTCGGCGCCGGCGCGAGCCCCCTCGGGCGGGTGCTGCGCGGACACGGCAACGACGGCCGCTCCGGCCTCGAGGGCGCCATGCAGGGACACACGATCGGCACCTACCTGCACGGTCCGCTGCTGCCCAAGAACACGTGGTTCGCCGACTGGCTGATCGCCACCGCTCTCGGCATCGATCGGACGCGGCTCTCGCCCCTGGGCGACGAGCTCGAGCAGCTCGCCCACGCCGGCGCCCGGCGCGCGGCCGGCGTGTGAGGCGAAGGCCCGCCGGTCAGTCGCCGGTGGCGTTCTCGCGGCGGTAGCCCAGGCGGGCGGAGATGTGATCGGCGCTGGCCACCAGATGAGGCCCGAGCGCGTCCACCAGCTCCGCCACCGAGATCGCCTCGGGGCTGGCGCTCATGTCGATCGCGGCGATCACTTCGCCGGTGTGGTCACGCACGGGGGCCGCGATGGCGATGCGCCCCACCGTCAGCTCCTCGTCCTCGACCGCGAAGGCTTCCTCGCGCACGTGCGCCAGCTCCCTGGTCAGCGCCGCGCGGCTGGCGATCGAGTTGGGAGCCCGCCGCTCGAGCTTCGCTTCGGCGAGCACCGGCTTGCGCTCGCGCTCGGGAATGTGGGCCAGCAGCACCTTGCCGATGGCCACGCACTGGGCCGGCAGCTCGGCGCCGATCGCCGGTTCTCCCTCGCCGCCCTGGGGGCCGCGGCGCAGGCGCTTGACCACGTCCCGGTAGACTACCTCCGCGCCGTCGAGCACCGCCAGCGAGACCGGGAAGCCGGCGCGCCGAGAGAGCTCGCGCATGTCCGCGTGGGCGTGCTCGCGCAGGTCCGTGCCGCTGAGGGCCGACATGCCGAGCTCGGTCACCCGCAGCGCGAGGCGGTACTTGCGCCTGGCGCCCTGTTCGAGGTACCCGAGCGCCACGAGCGTGCTCATGTAGCGGTGCGTGCTCGGGCGGCTCATGCCGAGCTCGGTGGCGATGTCGGCGATGCCGTGGACGGGCTTCTCGGGCGTGAAGCACTCGAGGATCGCCAGCCCCCGCTCGAGCGACTGCGAGTAGCGCGGTTCGGCCAGTTCCGGGATCTTCCAGGTGTCGGCGTAGCTCGTGCTGACCCGGGGGGACATCAGCGAGCCCCCCGGCGCCGTGAACATGTGGCGCTCACGCGTTGGCCCGCCCGTAGGCCCGCGTCTTCTGGTCCTGCTCGAGAAAGCCCAGCAACAGCAGCGTGCGGATGTAGCGATGGGTGGTGCTGACCTCCATGCCGGTCTGCTCGGCCACCCAGTGCACGGTGCGCATCGTGCCGTCCCGCGGGAAGCAGGCGAGCACCAGCAGACCTCGCAGCAGCGAGGAGGAGGCGCTGCCGGTGGAGAGCTCCTTGCGATAGCGCTCTTCCCACACCTCCAGCGCGAGCGTGCCCTCCTCGTCGATCGCGGAGCCCTCCAGCAGCAGCGAGAGCTCCGCCTCGCCGTTGCGCGCCGCGCGCACCACCTGCCTGATCTGCCCCGCCGTCAGCGAGAGCGCGATTTTTCCGTCTTGATCGGCCGTGCGGCTGCCGTTTCTTTTCGCCATGTGGGGTCATACTGACTGTCTCCGGCGGCGCTGCATAGCGACGCGTCGCTAATTGTTTTGAGGGCAACCGTTGTTCGAGGGGTCGATATCGCAGGAGGCGCCCGCCCGCCCGCGCCCGCGAGCGCGCAGCACCACACGGGCGCCCGCGTGCGGCGTGACGATCACGCTGCGCCAGCGCGGGCGCTCGATGCTGCCCGCCGCCGGGCCCACGCTCATCAGCGACAGGACCGTGCGCAGAACGGCCTTCATCTCGAGCATCGCGAGGCCCATGCCCACGCACCGGCGCCTGCCTCCCCCCCACGGCAGCCATGTGCTCGGGCTGGGCTGGCCCTCGAGGAAGCGCTCCGGCCGGAAGCGCTCGGGCTCGGGGTAGAGCCGCGGGTCGTGGTGGAGCAGGTAGATGCACGCCAGCAGGTGCACCGGCGGCTCGTAGCGCCAGGGGCCGATCTCGATCGGGCGCTTGACGGCGCGCGGGATCGCGAACAGGAACACCGGCCGGTGGCGCAGCACCTCCTGCACCGTGGCCGTGAGGTACTCCTCGCCGCCGCTCTCGATCTCGGCGATCAGCCGCTCCTGCACTGCCGGGTTGTGCGCGAGCAGCTGGAAGGCCCAGGCGAGCTCCGCCGAGGTGCTCTCGTGCCCGGCCACGAGCATCGTCATCAGGTTGTCGCGCAGCTGCCGCGCCGACAGCGGCGAGCCATCGCGGTTGCGCGCCGCCAGCAGCCTGCCGCACACGTCCTCGCCGTCCCCCCGCCCGCGCCCGCGGCGGCGCTGGTCGATCAGCCCGTGGATCACGGCGTCCGTTTCGCTGCGTTCGCGCAGGAAGCGCCGCCAGCTCGCCCGGCCCGGCCCGCGACGCAGCAGCGGCGCCGAGAGCAGCGGGCTGGCCGCCACCGACTGCAGCTTGAGGATGCGCTCGTGCAGCGCATCCAGGCCCCGCTCGTAGGTGGCGTCCAGGCGGCCGAAGACCACCCGCACGATCACCTGGGCGATCACCCCCCGCAGCCGCGCCGACAGCGCCACCGGCTCTCCCTGCGGCCACGAGGCCGCCGCCGCGCGCACGACGTCGGCGATCAGCTCGACGTGGCGCTGCAGCGCGCGGCTGTGAAAGAGCGGCAGCATCAGCCGCCGTCCCGCCATGTGCTCCTCCCCCTCCAGCAGCATGAACGCCTCGCTGCCCAGCAGCGGCGCGATCGTGGCGGCGCCCTCGCCGGGATGCAGCACGTCCGCGGGCGCCGCCACGATCGCCTTGATCTCCGCCGGGTCGGAGAGGAACACGAACGGCGGGTGGCTCGTGGCGCGCAGCGTAAAGCGCGTGCCGTAGCGGCGCCGGCAACGCTCGTAGTAGGCGAACGGCGAGCGCCAGAACAGCAGCGTCTGCGCCGCCGAGGGCAGGCGCAGGCCGGGCGGCAGCGGCGCTCCCGCCCGGCGCGGGCGCGTGGGCGAGCCGCTCGCCCGGCGCCACAGCCGCGCGGCCGGCAGGAGCAGCCTCGTCAGCGGCCCCCCGGCGCGCGCCAGCTCTCTCGCGCGCGAGCCCTCGCCGCGCTCGGCCGCCTCCTGCTTTGAAAGGTACATGGCCACCATGCAGGCCGCGATCACCGTGTGGCGACCGCCGTCCGGCAGGCTGGCCGTGTCGCTCACCGTGCGGCTCACGATCGTGCGCAGCCGCTCCAGGGCCACCGTCTCGTCCCGGTAGTGGGAGATGTAGCTGTGGGTCCGCTCGGCGCGATCGCGCGCGCGATCGACGAAGCTGTCGAGCATCGCGATCGCCAGCGCCATCGAGGGGAAGTAGGCGTCGTGGACTTCCGCGACCCGTCGTGGCTGGCAGGAGGGCTCGCTGGCGAGCGCCAGCAGCGGGTAGGGGATGAAGGCGCTCAGCGCGGCGGCGCGCTCGAACCACGGCAGCCGCTCGGCGCCGATCTGCCGGTGTGCCACCCATGCGCGCAGCCCCCGCTCGCGGCGCTCGGGGTCGCTCTCGTGGTTGGCGCTCTGGATCGCGCAGTCCGCCACGCCTTTGAGGACCAGCGGCTTGATCTGCGGGTATGAGGGCAGTTCCGCGCAGCGGCCCCGGCAGGCCGACACGAGCGCCGCGAGATAGCCGCCGTCGTCCTGGCGGGGATGAAAGTGGTAGTAGTCCGAGTGGCCGGCGTCGGGGTCGAGCGCCTCGACCAGCGCCAGGTGCAGCCGCCGGCCGTTCGCCGCCCCCGCTCCCGCCCCCCGCTCGCTGGTGCTGTCCAGGTAGTCCCACATGACCTGATAGGCCACCAGCAGCCGCACCAGGCGCCGGTCGCGCCGGTCGGGGAGGATCGAGAACAGCGACGCGCCCTCGGCGTTCTCGCGCTTGTCCGACAGGCATGCCAGCGCGTCCGCTCGCATCGTGCCGTCCGGAATCGCCTCCGCGCGCCGCCGCCAGAGCTCCAGCTCCTGCGAGGCGGCTCGACGCGTCCACGATAACCATCGCAGCGCCGCGCCCGCCAGTCCGCGGATCTGAGCCGAAGACAGAGATGGTCGCTCAGTATCTCCAACGGTACCGATATTTGCAAGCCTAAATCATGCTTGCGACGGATGACACTTGCACACCGCCGCGTCTCCGTCGAGGCGCTCTCAGTGGCGGCGGGCGAGCGCGGTGTCAGGGGTAGGGCAGCACCCGGGCGACCCTGTAGCCCGGCACCGCGACGATCGCCGCCGCCACGATCGTCACCAGCGCGAAGCTCGCCAGCGCCGCGAGCGGCTGCGTCGAGACGACGATCGGAAAGCCCGTGACCGAGGCCAGCGCGTGGCTCTGGAGGACCTCGCTGTAGATGCCGAACACCGCGCCCGCCAGGCAGCCCGTGCCCAGCAGCAGCAGGCTCTCGATCACCAGCGCCAGCCACAGCGTGCGACTGTCGTATCCCTGGACCTTCATCCGCGCGAAGCGGCGCCGTCGCTGCCAGATCAGCGAGCCCATCGAAGTTCCCACCGCGAGCATCGCCGCGATCAGCACCAGCAGCGCGATCTGGTTCAGGCGGCCGAGGCCGCGGCGGCTCGCCGCGCGCTGCGCCGCTTCCCGTTCGCCCGCGCTCTGCACCACGAGACCCGAGTCCGGTCCCAGCGCCCGCTGGATCTCCGCGCGCACCCGCCCCGCCGGCACGCCCGCGAGCAGCTCCACGTTGTAGGCGCTCGGCGCCGCGCTGCCCCAGGCCCGCACGTAGTCGCCACCGCCGAGCACGATCGCGCCGGGCGGCCAGCCCATGTTCGTCGTCAGCGCCGCCACCCGCAACCGCGCCGGGTGCGGCGCCGGCAGCGTGAAGGAGTCGCCGATGCGCAGATGGTGCTCGTCGGCGAGCGTCGTCGAGATCGTCGCCCAGCCGCCGGCTCGCAGCCGGGCGTCCGCCGGCGCCAGCTCGCCGCGCAGGAGCTGGCTGGGCGGGATCGGCGAGCCGCCGCCGGCCGGCGGCGCGAGCACCCACACACGGCGATCCCCGTATTCGAGGAACGAGGCGCGATAGACGCCCACGCCGCGCACGCCCGGCAGCCGCGCGATCGCACTCGCCGGCGGCGTGTGAAAGGCGCTGGTGGCCAGCAGGTTCTGTTCGCCCGGCGGCACCACCCACAGCTCGCTCACGTGGCTGACGTCGTAGAAGAGCCCGTCGAGTCCGCTCTGCAGGTTTTTGCTGCCGCCCTGGATCGCGACGCTGCCGAACACCGCGATCGCTCCCGTGGTGGCTATCGCCACCGAACGGGCGCGCGTCTGGCGCGAGCGCAGCTCGAGCACCGCCAGCTCGCTCCAGGCTCCCCCGAGCGGTCGCTGCAGGCGGTCGAAGAGCGCAACCGCGCCCTCCAGCAGCAGCGGCATCAGCAGCAGCAGCGCGAGCAGCAGACCGACCACGCCGAGCACCGCCAGCTGCACGCTGCGCACCCCGCCGAGCAGCACCGCGGTGGTGATCGCCAGGCACACGAGTCCCCCGCCCAGCACGAGCGCCCGCCAGCCGGCGCCGCCCACCGGCGAAGCGTGCCGCGGAGGCCGGCTGGGGCTCGCCCACACCTCGCGCAGCGGCGCCAGCACGCCGGCCACCGCCGCGACCATGCCCACCCCGAGCGCGAGCACAACGCTCTGCCAGCTCACAACCCGCGCCGCTCCCACCGGGAAGCCGAAGGAGAGATAGCCCGGGTTGGTGCCGAACACCAGGTTGCAGCACAGCCAGCCGAGCGCCAGGCCGAGCAGCGACGCCAGCCCGCCGAGCACGAGCGCGTCGAACAGCAGCGCCTTGGCGGCCATGGCGCGGGTGGCGCCGTCGCGCCGCAGGTCGCTGACGAGCGCCTGGCGCAGGTGTGTGGTGAGCAGCATCGAGCAGTAGGCGAACATGAAGCCCACCAGCGCGCAGATCGTGGCGAACAGGATCGTCGCCTGGTTGATCGGGCCCGCGGCCTGGTCGAAGAGCGTGACGTCGAAGTCCGCCGGCTCGACGTTGGCGGCGGTGCCCGCGAGCGCCCGCAGTCGCGCCCGCACCGCCCGCGCGTCGCCGGGATCGACCTGCACGAAGATCCGCGTCAGCCGCCCCCCCATGTCCGTCAGCCGCTGGGCGAAGGCCAGCGGCGCCACCGCCACGGGGCTGTTCACGAGCGCGCCGATGCTGCGCGAGCCCAGTTCGGCGCCCACCAGCACCCGCCGCCGGCGCCCGCCCGTCTGCAGGGTGACGATGCCGAAGGGCCGCGTGCCGATCGCTTCGGCGATCGGCACGGGCAGGCCGATGGCGCGCTGGTGGGCGAGCTGGGCGGCGCTGAACTGCCGCAACAACGGTCCGGTGAAGCGCACGTAGCGGGGGTCGGAGGCGACCAGGTCCACCGAGCGCTCTCCCGCCGGTCCGATCACCGCGGTCTCCTGCTCGAGCACCGGCACGGCGGCCCGCACGCCCTGGATACGGCTCACCCTGCCCAGCATCGCTTCGGGGAACCCGGCCGGCCCGCGCGCTTTGAGCTGGTAGGTGGCGCTGCCGACGATGCCCTTCGCGAGCTGGGTCACCGAGGCGTCGAGGCTCGTGCTGGCGACCTGCGAGGAGAACAGCAGCGCGACGCCCACCGCGATGCCCAGCAGCGCGAAGGACTCCTGCACCAGCACCATCCGCGCTTTCAGGCGCACGAGGTAGAGGTGGGCGATGTTCGCGAGGCTCACGTCCGGCTCGCTAGACGCTTGCCCGTGCCGCCCGCCGCGGCGCGAACAGCCGCTCGGGCTCGTAGTCGACGATGCGACCGTCGAGCAGCGCGTGCACGCGATCCGCGTAGGCCGCGGCGATCGGATCGTGGGTCACGAGCAGCACCGCCGTGCCCTGCGCGCGGCACACCTCCGCCAGCAGCTCGAGCACCTCGCCGCTGCGCACCGTGTCGAGGTTGCCGGTCGGCTCGTCCGCCAGCACCAGCTTCGGCTCGGTGGAGAGCGCCCGCACGAGCATCACCCGCTGGCGCTCGCCCATCGAGAGCTGGTCGGCGCGATGACGCAGCCGATCGCCGAGTCCCACCCGCACCAGCAGCGGCTCCACGCGCCGTTCCGCGGCCCGCGCGTGTTCCAGCAGCCACAGCTTCATCGCCGCGTTCTGCACCACGTCGCCGCCGGGCAGCAGGTCCGAGCTCTGGTCGAGAAAGCCCAGCTCGTGCAGGCGGTAGCGGGCGCGCTCGCCGTCGCTCAGCGCCGAGATGTCCCGGCCGTCCACGATCACCGCGCCACCATCCGGCGCCAGCAGGCCGGCGATCAGCATCAGCAGCGTGCTCTTGCCCGACCCGCTCGGCCCGTACAGCGCCACGAGCTCCCCCGCGGCCACCGACAGACAGACCCCGTCCACGGCCCGCACCGGCTCGCCGTCGCCGATCCGATAGTGCTTGACGAGGTCCCGCAGCTCGAGCATCACGAGGACGCTTGCTGGGGACGCTCGCCGGGAAAGTCGAGCACCGTTGCCCCTGTGGTGGGCGCCGGCTCGGGCCGCTCGCGAGGGGCGAGCAGGAGCTCACCGCCGCGCAGCGAGGCCACACGCTGGGCCCCCGCCACGGCGCCCGCGTCGTTGGCGCAGATCAGCACCCCGAGTCCTCGCTCGGCGGCGAGCTGCTCGAGCATGCGCGCGATCTCGTCGGACTCGCCGAGCCCCAGCGTCACGGTCAGGTCGTCCACGAGCAGCAGCTCCGGCTCGCGCACCACGCCGTGCGCGAGCGCCACCAGCGCCCGCTCCCAGTCCGCGAGCTCGCTCCAGCGCTGCTCGGCACAGTCGCCGGCGCCCACCTGCGCGAGCGCATCCTGGGCGCGGCCGTAGGCCGCACGCCGCCCGTGGGTGGCGAGCAGCGGCAGCGCAACCCCCGTCAGCACCGGCACGTCGAGCGCCGGCGCGCCCGCCTCCACGAGGGCGATCCGCTCGCGCAGCAGTCGCGCCCGCCGCCGATCGCTCATGTGCCACAGGCTCTCGCCGTCGAACAGCACCTCCCCGCGGTTGGGCCGCTGCATCCCCGCCGCCACCCGCAGCAGCGACGTCTTGCCCTGCGCCCGCTGCGCCAGCACCGCCAGCACCTCACCGCGCGCGATCTGCAGCGAGACGTCGCTGAGCACCGGCACGAGGTGCCGCCGCCCGCGCGGAAAGCTCAGCGAGATGCGCCGCAGCGAGAGCAGCGCGCTCATCGTCCGGGCGTCGTTCCGTGCCCACCGCCGCCGAGCGACGGTCCCCTCGCCGGACCGCCCGCGCGGGCCCGGCGCTCTCGCTCGCGCGCGAGGTACTGGCCGATGTCCTGCAGCCACCTGATCCGCGCGTCCCACCACGAGACCTCCGCGCTGACCACGATCAGCTGCTTGACGTGCTCCCACTCGTCCGTCGACACCCGCGCCCGCGAGCGCGCACGGCGGTTGAGCTCCTGCAGACGCTGCACGCACGCGATCTCCGCCTCGCGCACGATCTCGATCAGCCGCGGCAGGTCCTCCGCGCCCCACAGGGCGATCTTCGCGTGCAGCTCCTCCCGCACCGGCGGCGTCTGCGTGGAGGCCCGCAGCCATTCCCGGAAGTACTCCACGCCCGCCGGCGTGGGCTCGTAGATCGTCTTGCGCCGTCCTTCCACCACCGCGAGATGCTCGCGACGCTCGCTGTGGGCCGGACGGATCAGCTCTCGCTCGAGCAGCCGGCGCACGGCGCGCGCGGCCGTGCCGCGGCTGAACTGGGCCGAGCCGAGCATCTCGCCGAGGCGCTTGTCGAGCCGGTAGCACGTGTCGGGCCGCTCCACCAGCAGCCCCAGCACGATCTCTCCCCCGGACATGGCGGATTGCTGGACTGTGCTCGCCATCGGCTTGATCGTAATGGAATCGGTGTCCCGGACGCTGAACGATTTCGATGAGCGGTCCATCGGCGCGCAAATCGGACAAGCCGCCGCCGCTCGCCGCCCACTTCTCGCCGCGTCCCGTTTCGCCCAAAGTCCGCGTTCGCGCCCGCCGTCGATCCGCCGCCCTCCGTAGGCTCATCCCGTGGAGCTAGCCGAGTACCAGCGCCTCTCCCGCGCCACCGCCGAGTACCCGCGCGAGGCGTGGCTCGCCTACCCCGCCCTGGGCCTCGCGGGCGAGGCCGGCGAGGTGGCCGAGCACGCCAAGAAGGCGATCCGCGACGACGGCGGCGAGGTCAGTGCCGAGCGTCGCGCCGCGATCGCCAAGGAGCTCGGCGATGTGCTCTGGTACGTCGCTCAGCTCGCCACCGAGCTGGAGCTCGAGCTCGAGCAGATCGCGCGGGGCAACCTCGAGAAGCTGCTCTCCCGCCAGCGTCGTGGCGTGCTCTCGGGCAGCGGCGACGACAGATAGTCCCGCGCGGCTGCCCCCCGCGCCCGCGCGCACACGCCCGCGCGCGGGCCCCCCGTTGACGATTGATTTGCCCCGCGCCCACGTGCGCGCACACACGCCCGCGCGCGGGCCCCTCGTCGACGATCGGTTTGCCCGCGAACACCCCTACGAGGCGACAGCGAAGCGCTTGAAGCGCTGCGCCAGCCGTGCCGGCACCAGCGCCCGCACCCGCACCCCTTCGGGAGTGTCCAGACGGGCCAGCTCGCCGGCGATCTCGTGCAGCTCCGCCAGCGAGCCGCCGTTGGCGTAGGGCACCAGCAGCTCCAGCGGCGCCAGCGTATGTGCGAGCTCCCGCTCGATGTGCCCGCCCAGCTCCTCGATCCCCGCTCCGGTCTCGCCGCTGACCAGCACCGCCTCCGGGTGGCGCGTGCGCAGGTCCTCCCGCGCCCGCTCGTCGAGCAGGTCCACCTTGTTGAGCACCAGCACCCGCGCCTGGCTGTCGGGCACCCCGATCTCCTCGAGCGTCTCCCGCACCGAGGCCATCATCGCCTCCATCTCCCGCTCCGGCGCGCTCGCGTCGATCACGTGCGCGAGCACATCCGCTCGCTTGGTCTCCTCGAGCGTCGCCCCGAAGGCGTCCACCAGCTGGTGGGGCAGCTTGCGGATGAAACCCACCGTGTCGCTCACGAGATGACGCCGCCCGCTGAGCCGGATCGTGCGCACCGTCGGGTCCAGCGTGTGAAAGAGGCGGTCACGCACCTGTACCGAGGCCTGCTCGCCCGCCCCGTAGGCGCTCGTGAGCGCATTCAGCAGCGTCGACTTGCCCGCGTTCGTGTAGCCCACCAGCGCGATCGTCGGCAGCGCCGCCCGCTCGCGCTCGGCGCGCATCACCGCCCGGGTGCCCTTGACGTGCTCCAGCCGCCGCCGCAGCGCCGCGATGCGATCGCGCGCCAGCCGCCGGTCGGTCTCGATCTGACTCTCCCCCGGCCCTCTCGTGCCGATGCCCCCGCCCAGCCGCTCCAGATGGCTCCACAGGCCCCGCATCCGCGCAAGGTTGTACTCGAGCTGCGCCAGCTCCACCTGCAGCTTGCCCTCCGCGCTGCCCGCGTGGTCGGCGAAGATATCGAGGATGATCGCCGTCCGGTCCACCACCGGCAGGCCGACCGCCTCTTCGAGGTTTCGCTCCTGACGCGCGCTCAGCTCGTCGTCGCAGGCGATCAGGTTCGCGTCGCGAGCCCGCGCGAGCTCCTTCGCCTCCCGCACCTTCCCCGGCCCGAGATAGGTGTTGGCGTGCGGCGCCTCCCGCCGCTGGATGAGCTCCCCGGCGACCGCCACCCCCGCCGTCCGCAGCAGCTCGCCCAGCTCCGCGAGCTCCGCCGACTGGCCCTCGCTCGGCGCCGCCGCGACGCACAGCGCCCGCTGGCGTGCCCGCTGAGCCCCATTGCGGCTACTTTCCATTCCCAGTCGATTCTAGAGCTTGCCGAGCCGCTCCACCGCCTCCAGCAGCCGCTCGTCTGGGGTGGTGAGCGAGATCCGAAACCAGCCCTCTCCCGCCGGCCCATAGATGGCGCCCGGCGAGAGCACCACGCCGGCCTGCTCGAGCACGTGCTCGCAGTAGGCCGCCGAGCTCGCGAAGCCGTCTGGCACCGGCGCCCACACGTAGATCGTGCTGCGCGGCGGCTTGACGTCCACGCCGATCTTGCCGAGCGCCTCGCACACGAGATCCCGCCGCCGCACGTACAGCTCGCTCATCGCCGCGACCTCCGCGTCCGCGTCGGGAGAGAGCGCCGCGATCCCCGCCAGCTGCACCGCCTCGAACATGCCCGAGTCCACGTTGGACTTCAGCCGCCAGTAGGTCTGCAGCGCCTGCTCGTTTCCCACCACCACAGCACAGCGCCAGCCGGTCATGTTGTAGCCCTTGGAGAGCGAGAACACCTCCACCCCCACCTCCTTGGCGCCGGGGGTCGCCAGGAACGACGGCGCCCTGTAGCCCTCGTAGGAGATCTCCGAGTAGGCGTTGTCGTGCACCACGAGGATCTCGTAGGCCCGCGCGAACTCCACCACCCGCTCGAAGAACCCCTCCGGCACCACCGCCCCGGTGGGGTTGTTCGGGTAGCACAGGTACATGAGCTTGGCCTTGCGCGCGATCTCCTCCTCGATCGCCCCCAGGTCGGGCGCGAAGCCGAGCTCGGGCCGCAGCGCCATCAGCACCGGCTCCCCGCCCGCCAGCCACGGGCCGCCCGTGTAGACGGGGTAGCCGGGGTCGGCGGCCAGCGCGTAGTCCCCCGGGTCCAGGAAGGCCAGGTTGAGGTTGAAGATCGCCTCCTTGGCGCCGAGCGCCGGGAGGATCTCGCTCTCCGGATCCAGGCGCACGTCGAAGCGCCGCTCGTAGAAGTCCCGCACCGCGCCCCGGAAGTCCTCCCGGCCGCGGTTGGTGGGGTATTTGTGGGTCTCCGCCTCGCTCACCGCCTCCTGCATCGCCTCCACGACCAGCGCCGGCGTGGGCCGGTCGGGATCGCCGATTCCCAGGCTGATCACGTCCACCCCCGCCTTTCGCTTGGCGGCGATCTTGCGCTCCAGCTCGGCGAACGCGTACGGCGGAATGCGCTCCAAGCGCTTACTCGGTCTCATGCAGCTCCTTTAGGAAGTCCTCGCTGAGCTCCCCCGCGTACACGGGCCGCGCCCAGCCTGTCAGGTTCACGCCCAGATCCTCCCCCACCTCCACCGTCAGCTCCCCCCCGTCGAGCACCACCGTGACCGACGCCGGCCACGCCGCCGGGTCGCCTTCGAGCAGGTGCGCCACCGCCGCGCCCGTCGCGCCCGTGCCCGACGAGAGCGTCTCCCCCACCCCCCGCTCGAAGATCCGCGCCCGGACCCTTCCCGGGACGCCCGCCTCGATCGACGCGTACCACGACACGTTCGTGCGATTGGGGAACTGCGCGTCCGCCTCGATCGCCGGACCCAGAGCCGGCAGGTCGAGCGCTTGCAGCTCCGCCACCGACTCCACCCGGATCGCGCACTGCGGGTTGCCGATCGAGACGTGCTGAAAGGCCCAGCTGCGACCGCCCGAGACGACCTCCCCCCGCCCGTCCGCCGGCCCGCCCGGGAAGTCCCTGGAGGTCGTGCTCGCCCGGCCCATGTCCATCCTGCAGGTGTCCCGCCCGGTGATCCGCGGCCGGATCTCCCCGGCGGCCGTGCCGATCGTGAAGCTGTCGCTATCCGTCCAGCCGCGCCTGCGCAGGTAGAGGATCGCCTCCCGCGCTCCGTTGCCCGAGAGCTCCGCCTCCGAGCCGTCGGGGTTGAAGATCCGCAGCTCCGCCACGTGCATCGGATCCTCCGGCGGCGAGAGCACCAGCACGCCGTCCGCGCCCACGCCGAAGTGGCCCTCGCACAGTCGCCGCACCCGCGCCGCCGTGAGCGTAAACGGCAGCCGCTCACGCTCGAGGATCAGGTAGTCGTTGCCCAGCGCCTGCCACTTCTCGAATCTCATCCGGCGCCGCAGTCTATGGCTCGCGCACGGCGAGCTCCGCTATCTCGCCCGCCACCGCCCCGGGCGCCCGCCCGGTCACGTCCAGCACCCGCACTCCCCCCAGCTTGCGCATCCAGCTGAGCTGGCGCTTGGCGTAGTTGCGCGTGCGCCGCTTCATCGCCTCCACGTCTCCCGTGAGCAGCTCCTGAAAGCCAAGCGCCTTGCGCGCCGTCTCCGAGGCCCCCGTCTCCTGAGCTCGTCGCACCTCCCGCGCCGCCCCCGCCGCGATCATCTGATCCACACGCGCGTCGATCAGGGCGTACAGCGCCTCCCGCTCCATCGTCAGTCCGACCAGCAGCGTCGGCCGGCGCATCTCCTCGCTCCACAGCTGCGACTGCGACTTCTCGCCGGCGCCCTCCCCCGTCCGCGACCCACCGTACTCGTGCTCCCCACCGTCCTCCTCCGGCGGCTCGAGTTCCCCCGCCTCATGCAGCTCCAGCGCCCGCATGATCCGCTGCTGGTCGTTGGCGTCCAGCTTCGCCGCCGCCCACGGCGCCCGCGCCGCCAGCTGGGCGTGCAGCGCCGGCGCCCCGTGCCGTTCGAGCTCGCCCCGCCAGCGCTCCCGCACGCCCTCCCCCGGCGGCGGCTTGAGGTCGAGCTCGGTCAGCGCCGCCCGCAGATAGAGACCCGTCCCCCCCACCACGATCGGCCGCCGTCCAGCCTCCAGCAGACCGTCGATCTCCGCGTGCGCGAGCCGCGCGTACTGCCCCGCGCTGAACGTCGCGTCCAACGCCAGGAACGACACGAGCCGGTGCTCGAGCTGCGCCCGCTCGGCGGCGCTCGCCACGCCCGTGAGCGTCTCCAGGCCCGCGTACACCTGCAGCGCGTCCGCCGACACCGCCACCGGATCCTCCCCCCGCGCGCGCAGCCGCCGCGCGATCGCGATCGCGATCGCGGTCTTGCCCACCCCCGTGGGACCGAACAGCGCGATGAGCCTCATCTGCCGTAGGCTCGCATCTCCGTGCACATCTCAGGTTCCAGGGTTCTGCTCACCGGCGCCACCGGCGGCATCGGCAACGCGCTCGCCCGCGCACTGCACGCCCGCGGCGCCGAGCTGATCCTCACGGGCCGCCGCCGGGAGGTTCTCGACCTGCTCGCCGCCGAGCTAGCCGGCGCCAGCGTGATCGTCGCCGATCTCGCCGAGCCCGCCGAGCCCGAGCGTCTCGCCGCGGCCGCCGGCCGCGTCGACATCCTCGTCGCCAACGCCGGCCTGCCTGGCACCGGCAGGCTCGACTCCTACACGATGGCGGAGATCGATCGCGCGCTGAACGTCAACCTGCGCGCTCCCATCGCCCTCGCCCACGCCCTCTCACCGGCGATGATCGAGCGCGCACACGGCCACCTGGCGTTCATGGGCTCGCTCAACAGCAAGGCCGCCACTCCCCGCACCTGCGTCTACAACGCCACCAAGTTCGGCCTGCGCGGCTTCGCCGCCGCCCTGCGGGCGGACCTGCGCCAGAGCGGCGTCGGCGTCTCCTGCATCTTCCCCGGCTTCATCCGCGACGCGGGCATCTTCGCCGACAGCGGCGCCAGGCTTCCTCCCGGCGTGGGCACTCGCTCTCCCCAGGATGTCGCCGATGCGCTCGTGGGCGCGATCGAGCGCAACCGCGGCGAGGTCGACGTGGCGCCCCTGCCGTTGCGTCTCGGCGCCGCCTTCGCCGGCCTGGCTCCCGACCTGGCCACCTCCGTCAGTCGCCGCATGGGCGCCGAGAAGGTCGCCGGGGATCTCGCCGCCGGCAGCGTCGCCAAACGCTGATCGCTGGCGCGTTCGCGCCAGGTTTCGCGTGCGCGAGGGTGGCGGCTGTGGCGCGTGGCCTTCCAAAAATCGACGCACCGCGCGGGCGCGCGCACGCGCGCGCGGGCCCTCCGAAATCGGAAAGATGTCCGCCGGCTCCGCACTCTCGCCCCACCACACGAACAGGTGTTCCGTCCGGAGCACCGGCTAGCTTTTCTCGTCCATCTCGACCGGAGGAGCCCGACCATGCCTGTGAACGATGAGGAGAAGGCCGCAAAGGCACGCGACGCCGCCCTGAAGGGGGCGCTCACGCAGATCGAGCGCGAGTACGGCAAGGGCACGGTCATGCGCATGGGCGACGAGGGCGCGCAGGTGCGCGTGGACGCAATCCCCACGGGCGCGCTGTCGCTCGACCTGGCGCTCGGCATCGGCGGGGTGCCGCGGGGGCGGATCGTGGAGGTGTTCGGCCCCGAGTCCTCGGGCAAGACGACGCTCATCTATCACGTGCTCGCCGAAGCCCAGCGGCTGGGCGGCGTGTGCGCGTTCATCGACGCCGAGCACGCGATGGACCCGCTGTACGCGCAGGAGATCGGGGTGGACATCGACGAGCTGCTCGTCTCCCAGCCCGACTACGGCGAGCAAGGGCTCGAGATCGCGGACATGCTCGTGCGCTCGGGCGCGGTGGACGTGGTGGCGATCGACTCGGTGGCGGCGCTCACGCCGCGCAAGGAGCTCGAGGGCCAGATGGACGACACGAGCGTGGGCGAGCAGGCGCGGATGATGTCCAAGGCGATGCGCAAGCTGGCGGGCAACCTCAATCGCACGCAGACGCTCTGCATCCTCACCAACCAGATCCGCGAAAAGGTGGGCGTGATGTTCGGCTCGCCGGAGACGCAGCCGGGCGGGCGGGCGCTGAAGTTCTATGCCTCACAGCGCCTGGACATCAGGCGGATAGAGACACTCAAGGAGGGAACCGAGGCGGTCGGCAACCGGGTGCGGGTGAAGGTCGTCAAGAACAAGGTCGCGGCACCGTTCCGCCAGGCCGAGTTCGACATCGAGTTCGGCAAGGGCATCTCCACAGCCGGCTGCCTGCTGGATCTGGGACTCGAGCACAACGTGCTCACGAAGTCCGGGGCGTTCTTCTCCTACGGCGAGGAACGTCTCGGCCAGGGGCGCGCCGCGGCGAAGGCCTATCTGGATGCCAATCCGGCGGTGGCGCAGGCGATATCGCGCAAGATCAACGCGGCGCTCGGCATCGGCAGCGAGCACGTCACGCCGATCGACCGCGACAAGGCGCCGGCGGCAGGCGAGCCGGTGGCCACTCCCGCGCCGCGCGAGCCCGCCGTGGCCGCCGCCTGAGCGGCGTGCAGGGCTCACCGGCTATACCTGACCGGTGAGCCGAGCTGTGGCTCGGTGAACCAGATGAGCGGCGCTGGGAGAGTTACCCTGTCGGGACGATGAAGAGCTATCACCTGACCACGTTCGGCTGCCAGATGAACGAGCACGACTCCGAGCGGATGAAGGGGATGCTGCAGGCGCTCGGCTATGCCGAGGCGCCGCAGCGCGAGCAGGCGGATCTGATCCTGTTCAACACCTGCTCGATCCGCGAGTCGGCGGACAGCCGCTTCATCGCCCACCTCGGCCAGGCCAAGCGGCTCAAGCGCGAACGGCCCGAGCGGGTGATCGGCGTGGGCGGGTGCTGGGCGCAGTCGGTCAAGGAGGAGGTGTTCGAGCGCTTCCCCTT
The DNA here is from genome assembly GCA_035508995.1 of Solirubrobacteraceae bacterium. Taxonomy (GTDB): domain Bacteria; phylum Actinomycetota; class Thermoleophilia; order Solirubrobacterales; family Solirubrobacteraceae; genus Palsa-744. The sequence goes on from DATJMB010000184.1 coordinate 22,266, forward strand.
CGTGGACGTGGCCTTCGGGCCCGGGCAGGTGCACAAGCTGGCGGAGTTCCTCACCAGCGACTCCCTCAGCGCCCAGGGTTACTTCGAGTTCGAAGGCTTCACCGGCCACCTGCCCGCCCACCGCGAGCGCCCCCACCAGGGCTGGCTGCAGATCAGCGTGGGCTGCAACTGCAGGTGCTCCTATTGCATCGTGCCCTCCACCCGCGGCCGTGAGGTCTCCCGGCCGCTGGAGGAGCTCCTGCGGGAGGCCCAGGCGATGGCTGACGGCGGCGTGCGGGAGCTCACGCTGCTCGGCCAGAACGTGAACTCCTACGGACGCGACCTGCGGGCGGCCGGCCGGCCGGTCACC
>DATJMB010000185.1:0-11760 GCA_035508995.1 Solirubrobacteraceae bacterium
GTTCGCCAGGAAGATGTTGAAGTTGGGCACCCATTCGCTGAGCGACTGCTCGTACACGTTCAGCGCCGCCGTCGTTTTGCCGATCGCCGCGATCAGTTCGGAGATGTCGTGCGTTTCGGTGCCGGTGGTGGCCTGGCCGACGATCGCTCCCGCGCGCAGCGCCTCGGGGGCGATGTGGTAGGTCTTGTTCAGCGCCTGGGCCGCGTTGAGCCCGTACACGTCGGGGTCCTGTTCGGCGTTTTCGGCCGCGTCGGGCTCCCGCGTGAGCCCGTCGCCGTAGCCCTGCAGGAAGTCCTGGAGGTTCTTGCGGGTGTCGCTGTTCAGCGCGCTCAGCACCTGGTCGAGCTGCACCGGGTCGGCCGTCTGGGTGACCGGGATCGTGGACCCGGAGGAGAGCGTGGGCGCGCTCGGGCTGCCGGGCTGCAGTTCCACGAACCAGTTGCCTTCGAGGAAGATCCGCGGCCTGATCTTCAGCGTGGTGTCGGAGTGGATCGGCAGGCCCTTGGATTCGAGTTCCATGTGCACCACCGCCAGGCGGCCCTCGCGTTCGATCGAGGTCACCTTGCCCACGTCCACGCCGGCGATGCGCACGGGGGACTTGGAGTGGATGTTCACCGCGCTCGTGAACACGCCGCTGAGACGGAAGCCGTGTTTGAACGGGATGTGCTTGGTGAAGCCGAAGTACACGAGGATCACGAGCACCACCAGGAACACGATCCCCACCCGCAGGGGGTTCGAGCGTCGCAGCTCCACCACCGGGATTTCGTCGTGCCGCCGCCACCAGCGCAGTTTCACGATTTCCCGCCCTTCTTCAGCCCCAGCGCCTGCAGCGTGGAGGCCGGGTAGGTCTGCCCGAACAGGTTCTGTTCGCGGCTGGTGAATTCGCGGTTGTCGCTCACGCTGCCGCCCGGCAGGTTGCCGGTGACGGCCTTGCCCACGATGTAGCTCTCGTTGCCCGCTTCGCACAGTCGCGGCTGGCCGGGGCCGGAGACGTTGGGGTAGGGATTGATGTGCAGGTGGTTGTTGTCGATGATCGCCGTGCTGCCGAAGGCGTGTTCCACCGAGGGGCCGTTGGCGGGCCCCGAGGAGGGGAAGCCCTCGGCGTTGGGGCCCGTGGGCGAGAGCACGAGGCCCGCCCGCGCCAGCGTGCCCACGCCGATGTTCTCCGATTGCAGGCTCGCCACGTTGCGGAACATCAGCGTGAGGTAGTTGCAGTAGACCTGCGCCGGCGCGATGCCCGCGAGCAGCGGCGTGCCCAGTTCGGCCGTCTGGGTCAGTTCTTCGAGGCTCAGGATGGTGACGGGGTTCTTGGCGAATTCCGCGAACGCCTTCGCCGCTTCCGCCAGGTCGGGGCTCAGGGCCACCGCTTTGCGCAGGTTCACGGCGCCCACCGCGAAGGCGTTGCCGAGCGGCGGCGCCACCGTCTGGAGCAGTTCCGCGCTCGGCCGCAGCAGGCGCATGAACTCGGTGCTCTTTTCGACGAACTCCGCCTGGTAGGCGAGCGAGTAGGTCGCCTGTTTGAGCGCCGCCGGACCGCCCTTGATGGTCGCTTCCAGCGAGGGCGCCACGCTCGCCCAGGCGGTGAAGAAGGTGCTCAGGTCCGTGAACAGGTCCGCCTGCTGCTGAGCCACGGGTGCGACCTGCGAGGCCACCCGATCGAGGGAGGGGAAGAAGTTTTCGAAGTCGGTCTGCGGCGAGGCGATGTTGTGCAGCACCGGCTCGCCGTTGGTCACCAGCGGCCGCAGAGTGGCGATCGTTTCGTTGAGCCCGAGACCCCGCCCCGCGAGGCCGTTGCCGAAGTTGATCGTGTTCTTCTGGATCGCCAGGCGAGTTTTGGCGTCGAACATGTTGAAGAGCTCGTTGATGTCCACCGGTTCGCGGGTCTGGCTCACGGGGATCGTTTCGCCCGCCTTCAGCGTCTTGGCCGAGGTGCCCTTTTCCAGTTCCAGGTACTTCAGGCCGATCGTCGACACCGACTGCACGATCGCCTTGGTATCCGCCGGCAGCGGTTCGACGCTTTTTTCGAGCTTCAGGTCGGCGATCGCCGTGACCCTTCCCGTGGACGGGTTCTGGTGGGCTTCCAGCGCGCTCACGATGCCCACCCGGGTGCCCGCGATGCGCACCTGGTTGGCTTTCTGCAGACCCGACGTTTCAGGCAGTTCCACCTTGATGTCGTAGGTGGGCACGAACGGCAGGCCGTTGTTGGCGTTGTAGGAGAGGAACACCGCCACCACCACGATCAACGTCGTCACCGCCCCGATCAGCAGGGGGCTGCCCGCGAGCGATCCTCCGCGACGGGGTTTCATGCGCGCGCCTCCGTACGCTGGCTCATGGCGTCTCCGACGGGTCGCAGCCGAGGGTGTTGAAGGGCGCCGAGCCGTCCGCCGAGGGCTGGGTGGCGGCGCCCGGGCAGCGGCGCAGCTGGCCGGTGGTCAGGCCCTGGAGCGCCTGGGCGGCGCTGGAGGGGGTGAGGTTGTTGTTGGCCCCGAGCGTGAACGACGGCAGCACGGGGCTGATGCGGGCGTAGTGGCCGTTGGCGTCGTAGTAGGCGGTGGTCTGGCCGAAGGTCCGCAGCAGGCCCTGCAGCTCGGGCGCGTAGGGGCCGAAGAAGGCGGTGATCGGCACCGATTCCTGCAGCGCCCGCACGCCGTTGGGAGAGGCGGTGGTGAGCGTCTTGGCGAGCCCCGGCAGCGCCGCCAGCAGGTCCGTGAGGTCGTTGTCGGCGCCCGCCTTGGAGAACGCTTCGGAGAAGTTCGTCACCACCGGCGTGCCGGTGGTGACCAGTGGCTGGAGCTTCTTGAACAGCTCCGTCAGCGGCTGCACGCCCGGCCGGGAGACTTCCACCAGCTTGGTTAGCGCCGTGAGCGTGGGCGGCAGCTGGGTGAAGGCCTTGTTGCCCTGCGCGAGCGTCACCGGCAGCGCGCGCAGGCCCTGCGTGAGCGCCGTCTGGTTGGCGCCGAGCGCCTGGAAGGTCCGATCGGCGTGGCCCACCAGTTCGCTGAGCTGTTCCTTGCGCGCGCCGATCACCGTGAGGGCCTTGGCGGATTCGACGAGGAACTTGGTGAAGGTCGACTGGTCGCGCACCAGCTCGGCGAAGAAGTGGTCGGTGGCGGCCAGCGAGGGGGCGAAGTATTCGGTCGCCAGCCCCAGGTCCCGGCCGGCGCCGATGTACTGCTGGGCGGAGCCCTGGATGAACTGCTGCAACCCCTTGCGGGTCTTCGGGTTCAGGGTGTTGAAGAGCTGGTCGAGATCGGTGACTTCCTTGGTCTCCTCGCCGCGCAGCGTGGCCCCCGGCGGCAGCGCGGGACGGTTGTTGGGTCCCGGCTGGAGCGCCACGAAGCGGTTGGCCACGCCCGTCAGCGAGGGCACCCTGATTTCCGCGATCGTGCCTTCGTGCAGGGGCGTGAGCGAGTGTTCCACTTCGATCGTCACGAGCGCTTTGAAGTCGGGGGTGAGCTGGATGTTGGTGACGCTGCCCACCGGCACGCCGCCCACCTGCACCTGATCGCCCTTCACCAGCTGGCCCGCTTCTTTGAGTTCGAGGTGATACGCGGTGCTGCCGCCGCCGGAGACGAGCAGGACGACCACCACCACGATCACCGCCGCGAGCGCCCCGAAGGCGAGCGTGCGAGCGCTGCGGGGCGTGAGTCCGCGACCCCTGGCCGGGGACCCGCCGCCGGGCGGATCGCTGGGCGGGGGCGCCGCCGCGGGCGGCGTGGGCGGGGGGCTAGTGGTGGCCACCTGCTCCTCCTTCCCCGGCTCCCGTGGCATCCGCTTCGGAGGGGGCGTCGGGCAGGGCGGCCGGCGAGGGCCCGCCGGCGACGGTGGGATCGGGGATCTCTCCCAGGCGGGCGATCAGCCGCACCCACTCCCGACCCGAGAGCCCCGCGCCCGCCCGCACGGCGGCGGCGGCTGCTGCTGGCGTGCCCGCGCCATGGCCCCCGGCGGCGCCCGCGGCGGCGGCGCGCAGGGGCCCGAAGACCACCTCGACGTAGTCCCGTGCGCGTTCGCTGCGCACGGCGATCTTCGCGCCGGGGTGGGAGACGAGGCTCACGATGCGCGCGGGCCGGTCGACGCCCTGCAGGCTCAGCAGCCTGCTGACGATGGCGGCGGCGGGGGAGCCGCCGCCCTGATGGCCGGCCACCGGCACGCCGTCGATCGCCACGATCTTCACGCTCGCGCCGGCGCCCGCGCGGGCGTTGCCTTCGCTGGCGGGCGCGGGAGCGCCGCAGGGCAGGCCCGTGACGCTCGCCCGCTGGCCGGAGGCGGAGAGCAGCTCGAGCGTGGCGAGCACCCGGCGGTCGTCGTGGCCGCTGACGGCGTCGCGCCGTTCGCAGGCGCGCATGTGGATGGCGTGGTCGCCGCCCACCTGGCGCTCGAGCTGGCGTTCGGACTCCAGCAGCACCTGGCCGGCGCTGGCCTTGCCGAGGGGGAACGGGTTGCCGCCCTTGGCGCGGAAGGTGGAGGTGTTCTGCAGCGCCACCCAGCCGTCGAGGATCGGCTTGGGATCGATCTGCGGCGCACCCGCGCCGGCGGGCCGGATCTGGAAGAGCAGGTGGGGTTCCCCGCCGGTGAGCGAGGTTGCGGCGACGTGGCCGAGCACCGTGCCCGCCAGCACCTGCACGCCGGCGCGCAGGGCGTGCAGATAGACGTCGTCCTGGCCCGAGGCGAACACTTTCACCGGACCCTTGTGCGCACGCGCGCGCGGGCCCTCCGTTTGGAGAGCATGTCCGCCGCCGGCCACCGCCCCGAGTGCCGCCGGCGGCGACGCTTCCAGGGCGGCCGCCGCGCCGAGCGCGAGCCCCGAGACGATCGCTCCGGGGGAGAGCGGCGAGCGGGGCTGCACACCGGCGGTGGCCGGTCCGCTGGGCTTGGGCAGAGAGGCGCCCGCGTGGGAGGCGCCCGCTGACCCCGCGTGGGCCTGGGCGCGGGGCTGGAGCACGGGGTAGAGCGAGGCCACGGCGCCGAGCTGGGCGTAGGTGTAGACGTTGCCGTAGCCGTCGCGCAGGGACACGTAGTGGCCGAGGGTGGGCGTGTCGCCCACGGCGAGCACTTCTCCGTCCTGCACCGCGACGACTGGAGCGCCGGCCTGGGAGTAGATCGTGGTGCCGGCCAGCGTCTGGGGATGGCCGTCGACGGTCAACGTGGGAAAGCCGTCGGCGTAGTGGGAGGGGGCGTAGACGGGGAAGCGGGCGTCGGTGAGGCCGGTGACCGCGTCGAGCAGTTCCGGGGGGGTGCCGGCGAGCAGTTGGGCGCGGAGCATCACCGAGCTCACATAGGCCTGGGAGTGGTTGTAGGAGAACACGGCCGCCCGGATGTTCTGGGCGCCTCCAGCGGCCCGCAGGTAGCGGGCGGCGGCGAAGATGGCATCCGCCGGGTTGTAGGGGTCGCGGTAGCCGTCCCCGTTGGCGTCCACCCCGTACTGGGCCCAGGAGGAGGGCAGGAACTGCATCCAGCCCTCGGCGCCGGCGCTGGAGACGCTGAGATCGCGGCCGTAATCGGTCTCGATCTCGTTGATCGCCGCCAGCACCTCCCAGGGGATGTCGTAGGCGCTGCCCGCCGCCTGGTAGATGGGCAGCAGGAAGGGCGGGATCTGGAAGCTTTCCACGAAGAAGCCCGACACCCCGCCCACCGAGCCGAGGCCCGGGGGCAGCGCCGGGGTGAGCGTGCGGGGGGAGGGCGCCTTGTGGCCCTTGTGCAGCCGCTGTTCGCCCGCCGCGTTACCGGCGCCCGAGCCCGGCGTGGCGGCGCCGGCGTGCCGATGGCCGCCACGGCGCCGGGAGCCGGCGAGGTGGCGGGGACGGGTCACGTGCTGGAGGTGCTGCTCCTGCACCGCCGGTTCTTCGCCGCCCCCTTCCCCGCCCGCCGGGCCGCTGGCGCCCGGGGGGGTCGTGGCCGCGGGCGTGGTTTCGCCCGGGGTGGTGGCGGTGGGAGTGGAGGCCGTGGGGGCGCCGGTCGCGGTCGTCGGGGACGTGGCCGCGGGGGTGGTGGCCGCGGGCGAGGTGGCGCTCGGCGTGGCGGGTTCGCCGGCGTGAGCCATCGGCGCCGCCAGCAGCAGGCCGCCGGCCAGCAGCGCCGGCGAGGCCACCACGGCCAGGCGCGAGCGGGAGGCGGCGTGGGAGCGGCGGAGGCGGAGAGCTGTGAGCGGGCGTCTCATGTCAGTCGCCGAGCAGGTAGTTGAGGAGCATGCCGCCGGGTTCGCCGGGTTCGGTGGAGGGGGAGTAGTAGGTGGTGCCCGCGCTCGATCCGCCCACCGGCTGGCCGGCGGCCGCTTCGCCGCCCGCCTTGGAGCTCGTGCCGCCGGTGGTGCTGGTGGCGGCGCCAGGGTATTTGGCGATCGCCTGCGCGGGGGTGGCCCCTTGGAGCACCGCCAGGGTGCGGGCCATGGTGACGCTGATGGGGCCGGACTTGACGATGCTCGCCACGCTGGCCTTGGAGAGGCTCGCCTGGCTGGCGGTGGAGCTGGCAGAGGAGGAGCCGGTGCTGAAGAACTTCGCGCTGCAGCCGGGCGCCGGATTGAGGGCGTAGGTCAGGCAGGCGGTGCCGATGCCTTCCGAGCGCAGGAAGTGGCCGAGGGAGTCGTAGCCGTTGGTGGAGCCGGCGCCGAGGAAGATGAAGTCGAGGATCCGCTCCAGGCCGCCGGTGTTGCGCAGGCTGGTGAAGAGTTCGGAGAGGCTCGAGCTGAAGGGGTAGGCGGCGGCGCCGGTCTTCTTGACCTGGGCCAGGAGCGGCTGCAGGGCCACGAGGGAGGGGCCGGCGACCTTGGTGCTCTTGGCGAGGCTCGCGAAGAAGGCGTCCGAGCTGTTGGAGAAGGGGGCGATGTTGGTGAACAGCTTGTTGATCCCCGGCGCGGCCGAGTGCAGGGCGGTGAAGGTGGGGATCGTCTGGTCGGCGAAGCGTTCGAAGCGTTCCATCGCCGGGCCCAGCTGTTCGAGGAAGGCGGGGAAGCTGGCGAGGTTCTGGGCGAGCGGCCCGCGCTGGTTGGCGGTGGCGCGGGCCACGGTGTCGCTCTGGACGATGAAGTTGCTCACCGCTTCCTTGGCCTTGGCCACCGGCTGCAGGGCCGTGTCGCCGTCCACCGCGAGTTTCGCCAGCAGCTTGTTCTGGCGGGCGAGGACGGCGAGGATCTTGTCCAGTTCGCGCAGCGTGGGGTTGGCGCGGCGGATGACCGCGTTGAGGTCGCTGCCGCGACCGGCGAGGCCGGCGCCGAGTTCGTTGATGATGATCGTGAAGCGCTGGCGCTCGGGCAGGCGGTTGATGTCGTTGAGCAGGTCCGTGTCCACCGGGCTCGAGGTGTTGGTGACGGGCAGCAGATACTGGCCGGCGCCTTCGCCCACCTTGATCTGCCGCAACGGCGGCGGCGGGGGCGTGCCTTCGGGGCGGGGCTGGGTGGGCAGGCAGTTGACGAACTTCTCCCCGATCAGGGCCTCCGGTTCGATCGTGCAGCTGGCGTCGGTGCGGAAGTTCTGGAAGCCGGCGCTTTCGATGTGGAGCACCACCGCGGCCTTCTGGCTGGGCGTGGGCGTGACGGCGCCCACCACACCCACCTTGACGCCGTCGATCTTGACGTCCTCGCCGGGGATGATGTTGGCGGCGTCGTCGAAGATGGCGCGCACCGAGTAGCCGCCGCCGCTGGAGCCGGCGGAGGTAGCCACCAGCACCGCCACGATCAGGGCGACCGCGCAGAGGGCCCCAACGGCTATGACCGTCCCTCTCCTCCTGCTGCTGGTCTGGCTCAACCGATCCTTCCTCGCCTTCAACAGCGATCAGGGCGACCCCATGCAAATGCTGGGGCCGCCCCTCTCGCGTTCCCTCCGGCGGACTCGAGGCCCGCCGCCATCGTTTATCGCTACTTCTTAGGACATGGCGCCTTCGTGGTGACGGTGACCGTTTCGGCGGGGAGGCCGAATTCGCGTTCGCCGCCGTACATGCCGCCGAAGACGACTTCGGCCTTGATCGGGAAGCCGCCCTTCGGGCACTTGTTCGGCAGCGTGCCGTAGGAGACGAGCTTCTTGCCCTTCTTGAAGGCCGCGCCGACCTTGACCTTGACGGTCTTCACCGACGCCAGCGGTGCGCCCGGCACGGTTTCGACTTTCGGCACCAGCGTCTGCAGCTCGAGGCCGTAGGGGGCCTTGTTGTAGCTGACGAACTTGCCCGCCGAGACGATTTCCAGCGACACCGGGCTGCTGCCCTTGGTGAAGAACAGCAGGCCGCCGCCGGGTTTGAAGAACGCCTGCAGGGTGGCTTCCTCCTGAACACGTTCGGCGCCGAAGCTCACTTCGCCGAGCACGCTGCCGATGGGGCTGGCGATCGAGTTGGTCTTGCAGCCGGTGGGGCCGATGTTCTTGAGGGTTTCTTCCGTGCAGCTGCCGAAGCCGGCCGAGCTGATCTTCACGCCGGCGGGCAGGTAGAAGTTGACGGCCGACAGCGGCGGGATGCCGCCGGCGGGGTTCTGGGGGGTGGCGCCGTACCCGGAGCCGGTGATCTGGAATTCGGCTTCCTCAGCGGCGCCGGCGCCCAGGATGTTGCCGGTGCCCGGCCACACGCCGCCGCCGGGCTTGGGAATCGGCACGGCCTTGGTCTTGAGCGTCACGGTGGGCGCGGCCGAGGCGACGCTCGACAGTCCCAGGACGGCAAGGCCGAGCACGGCCAGACAGGTGGATGCTCTGCGCATCAGGTTCTCTCTCCTCTAGTTGATGGACAGCTCCGCCTCGATCCGGGTAGCTCCGGAACCATGCCGGTCCGGCGTCATCGAGATCTCCGACGACCCACGCCGGAGAACAGTGGCGATTTACAGCCTCAACGATACCCACCACGCACGACACCTGCAACGCCGAAGCGCCCCCGGGCGGCTGCCTGCAACGGGTCCTGCGTCCGGCGGGCGGCTCCCGCGGGGGGCTCGCGAAGCGCCCGCGATACCTCCTCGCGGCCCTGAAATCCATCTGGATTCAACTGATGTGAACACTAACCTTCGACTCCAGAGTTAGGCTGAGAGCTCGAGCTCCTCGCCTGTGTAGCGCACGGCGAGGGGCTCCAGCAGGACCTCCCGGGGACCCTCCTCGACGGCGCCCGCGAGCCACGCGTGGAGGCCCAGACGGCCGGCGATCGCCACGATCTCCGCGGCGGAGCCCTTGGCGGCGTAGAGGGCGAAGCCGGCGCCCATGTTGAAGGTGCGGTGGGCCTCCGCGGCGTCCATGCCGGCCTGCTCGGCCAGGAAGCCGAGCACCTCGGGCGGCCGCTCGGGCAGCTGGGCGATGCGGTAGCGCAGCTCCACGGGCCGGCGCATCAGCTTGAGCAGGCCGTGGCCGGTGATGTGGCTGAGGTAGGTGAGGGGGATGCGGTGGGTGAGGAGCTCGCGCACGAGCGGCACGTACATGGCGGAGGGCTCCAGCAGCGCCTCCCCGAAGGTCGCCCCGCCGGGCAGCCGGGTGGCGTAGCCCTCGGGCAGGCGGCCGGCGATCAGGCGGGCGAGGGAGGCGCCGTTGGCATGCAGGCCGTTGGAGGCCACCAGCACGATCTCATCGCCCGGCGCCAGCTCCTCGCCGAGGATGGCGGCGCGGCCGCGGGGCACCGCCCCCACGGCGGCGCCGGCGAGCTCGATCTCCGACTCGCTCACGAGGCCCGACAGGGACGGCGACTCCCCGCCCCCCCACGCGCAGCCGGCGTCCTCGCAGGCCCGCCGCCAGCCCTCCACCAGCGAGCGGGCGCGGTCGGCCCGGGCGTACCACGCGGAGGAGCCGGTGGCGAAGTAGGCGTTCACCACCAGCGGCAGGGCGCCCACGCAGCAGAGGTCGTTGACGATCGCCGCCACCGCGTCGTAGGCCACCTCCGCGAAGCGGTCGATGCCCTGGCCCTCGAGCACCTGGCGGGCGATCACGGACTTGGTGCCGAGGCCCTCCACCACGAACGCCAGCGTGCGGCCGTCGAGCTCGAAGGCGAAGGCGGGCTCCCCCCGGGAGGCGTCGATGGCGCGGGCGCCGGCGGGAGCCATCAGCGAGGAGGTGGAGAGGGCGAGCGCCATGGCCGCCCGCTTGGCCTCGTCGAGGGCCTCGTAGTCCACGCCCGCTTCCCCGTAGCTCGTGCCCTCTCCGCCGGTGGCCTCAGGTTGCGTCATCGGCGATGATGCTACGGCCCATCCCCGAGGGATTCCCCGAAGGCTCTCCCGCGCGCCCGCGCGCGCGCACACGCGGGCGCCCAGTTTTGGAAGCCTCACGGGACACGCCACCAGGGAGGAGATCAGCATGGACTTCCAGCAGAGCGACCGCAGCCGGGACTTCGGGGAGCGCCTGCAGGCGTTCATGGAGGAGCAGGTGTACCCCGCGGAGGAGCTCTACGAGCGCCAGCTGGCCGACTCCGGAGACCCCCACCACCAGCCGGCGATCATGGAGGAGCTCAAGGTCGGCGCCCGGGAGCGGGGCCTGTGGAACATGTTCCTGCCCGACCCCCAGGACGGAGCGGGCCTGTCGAACCTCGACTACGCCCCCCTGGCGGAGATCCTCGGGCGCTCCCACATCGCCTCGGAGGCCTGCAACTGCTCGGCGCCGGACACCGGCAACATGGAGGTGCTGCACCTGTTCGCCACCCCCGAACAGCGGGAGCGCTACCTCGTGCCGCTGCTGGAGGGAGAGATCCGCTCGGCGTTCGCCATGACGGAGCCCGAGGTGGCCTCCTCGGACGCCACCAACATCGCCCTCTCGATCGAGCGCGACGGCGAGCACTACGTGCTCAACGGCCGCAAGTGGTGGATATCCGGCACCCTGCACCCCCACTGCAAGATCATGATCGTGATGGGCCGCACCGCGGCGGCTGACTCCGACGCTCCCCCCCACCGCCGCCAGAGCATGATCCTCGTGCCCCTGCCCACCCCCGGCGTAACCATCCTGCGGGGCCTGCCGGTGTTCGGCTACCAGGACCAGGAGGGCCACGCGGAAATCCTCTTCGAGGACGTGCGGGTGCCCACCGAGAACCTCATCGCGGGTGAGGGCGACGGCTTCATGATCGCCCAGGCCCGTCTCGGCCCCGGTCGCATCCACCACTGCATGCGCGCCATCGGCGCCGCCGAGCGCGCCCTGGAGGCGCTCTGCGAACGGGCCGTCTCTCGCACCACCTTCGGCCACCCGCTCGCCGCCCGCGCCAACATCCAGGACTGGATCGCCGAGTCCCGCGTGGACATCGAGATGGCCCGCCTGCTCGTGCTCAAGGCCGCCTGGCTGATGGACACCGTGGGCAACCGCAACGCCCGCACGGAGATCGCCGCCATCAAGGTCGCCGCCCCCAACGTCGCCCTGCGCGTCATCGACCGCGCCATCCAGGTCCACGGCGGCGGCGGCGTGAGCGACGACTTCACCCTCGCCTGGGCCTACGCCCACCTGCGCACACTGCGCCTCGCCGACGGCCCCGACGAGGTCCACAAGCTCTCCATCGCCCGCCGCGAGCTGGCTCCCTACATGCCCCGGGAGGGCTGATCTTGGAGGGGGCCGCACATGTGCGGCCCCCCGGACGGCGCATGCGCCGTCCGACGACCGGCACATGTGCCGGTCGAACTGAGACTCAACCCTCCCCCACCACCGCGATCAGAGCGTCCACGACCGCGGGGTCGAACTGGGTGGCGGAGTGCTTGCGCAGCTCCGCCACGGCGGCGGCGATGGGCATCGCCTTGCGGTAGGAGCGGGTGGTGGTCATGGCGTTGAAGGCGTCGCAGCAGGAGACGATGCGGGACTCCAGCGGGATGTCCCGGCCGGAGAGGCCGTCGGGGTAGCC
>DATJMB010000186.1:0-2075 GCA_035508995.1 Solirubrobacteraceae bacterium
CAGCGAGCCGATGATGCGCGCGCGGGGCGAGCGCAGCACGGTGGCAGGACCGGGCCGGCGGAAGGTCGTCAGGCACGAGGCGAGGCCGGGATCGTCGGCCGCGAGCCGCCGCTCGATTTCCGCGAGCATGCGCTGCTCGTCCTGCGACAGCGCCATACGCCCACCCCTTCCGCCTGGCGACCGGGTGAATACCCTCTCACTATCTCTCAGGAGGGGGCCTTTATCCAATTGTTCTGGCTTCGTACTTCGCCTGTTTTCCAGATCGTGAGATCCGTAGTCAGCCGGTCACGTCCGGGGCGCGGACACGCCCGCTGAGCCGCATCTTACCCAGGATCGGTCTAAATAACCGTGGCGAGCGGCGGAGTGTCAAGCTTGTAGTTGTCGAAAAATCGTTCTACCGTGGTCGGTATGCGGTGGGACAACCTACGCCTGGACGACCAGCCGGCTGTCGAGCGGGACGCCGACGGCGGCGAGACCTTGTTCCCCGCCGAGCGGCGGGACGTGGCGCTGCCGCTCATCGAGCGCGGGGCCGTGGCCCGCACCTTCGACACCCCCGGCTTCCGCGGCATGACCTTCTACGAGGTCCAGGCCAAGTCGGTGGTCAACCGCGTCCCCGAGGCCTCCCGGATGCCGTTCCGCTGGACCATCAACCCCTACCGGGGCTGTCAGCATGCATGCAAATATTGCTTCGCTAGGCAATCACACAGTTACCTAGAGCTAGATTCGGGGGCGGACTTCGACACCAAGGTGGTCGTCAAGGTGAACGCGCCGGAACTGGTGCGCAAGAAGATGGCCTCGCCGGGCTGGTCGGGCGAGCACATCGCCATGGGTACCAACGTGGACTGCTACCAGCGGGCCGAGGGCCGCTACCGGCTCATGCCCGGCATCATCGGCGCGCTCAAGGACGCCGCCAACCCGTTCTCCATCCTGACCAAGGGCACCTTGATCCTCCGCGACGTCGACCTGCTCGCGGAGGCAGCCGAGATTACCGACGTGGGGCTGAACGTCTCGGTCGGATTTGTCGACAAAGAGCTATGGCGATCTGTCGAGCCCGGCACACCCGCCCCGGCGCGCCGGCTCGAGGCGTGCGCCGCGCTGAACGAGCGGGGATTGCGCTGCGGCGTGCTCATGGGCCCGGTGGTGCCGTTCCTGTCCGACTCCCCCGCCCAGCTCGAGGAGACGGTCAGGCAGGCCGCGGCGGCCGGCGCCCGGCACGTCTCGCCCATCGTCCTGCACCTGCGCCCGGGCACGCGCGAGTGGTTCTTCGCCTGGCTGCGGGCGCAGCATCCGGGGCTCGTCGACCGGTACCTTGACCTTTACCGCGGCGGCGCCTACGCCCCGAAGGCCTACCAGAACCGGATCGCCGGCCAGGTCCGCGAGCTCGCCGAAAAGCACGGCGTCGGCCGGGCGCGCCCTGCTGCCACGCCTCGCCCTGCTGCCGGGCCTCGCCCTGCTGCCGCGCCGCGCCCTGCTGCCGCGCCTCGCCGCCAGGTTCTCAGCGCCCCAAGCCCCCCGGAGCCACGCAGACCCCAGTGGGCCGCGCAGCCTCTCACGGCACCAGAGAAACAAGGCCCGCGGCAGCCTCGGGAGCCACAGGAGCCACGGCCAGCTCCCCAGCTCCCCGCACCCCGCAAGCACGCCGCCGAGCCGCCCGAGCAGCTCACGTTGCTATAACCCGGCACTGGCCTCGCGCACCCTACCCTCGGCTACCCGCCCACCAGGGCTTCCCGCTCCGAGCGCGGGCCTCCACTGAGCGCGGCCTCGTCCCGAGCACGGCCTCCTCCCGAGCGCGGCCTTCGCCGAGCACCGGCTTCTACTGACCGCGGCTTCTTACCCACGGTGGTCTCTGGTGTGACTGTGCTCCCTGCAGGCTCCCGTGCCTCCTTGATTCCGGCCCGCGCCATGCTCGATAAGGCATGGATGCCGCGTTCATGCTGTTTGAGCGCTGCGTCGCTGAGTTGGCTGGCGCCGTGGAGCGGCGCGCGGAGGCACAGGAAGCGCTTCGGTCACTGTGGCACCACTGGTGCGGAAGTCATAGTGCATGGTTGCCGCGTTCATGTCGTAACAGCTGCATG
>DATJMB010000187.1:0-6174 GCA_035508995.1 Solirubrobacteraceae bacterium
CTGGCCGTGCCTGGCCAGGTAGACCTGCACCTCGCTCACGCGATCATCGTAGGGGGAGGGCCTGTCAGGAGGGCTCTGAGGCGCGGGGCTCGAGGACGCCGCTGTCCGAGGAGCCCACGTCCGCCAGCCGGGCGGGGCGCAGGTAGAGGAGCTCGTACAGCGCGGCCGCCACGCCGGCGCCGAGGAGGGGGCCCACGTACCAAACCCAGCCGTTGGCCCAGTGATCGCCGATCAGCTGGGGGCCGAAGGCGCGGGCGGGGTTCATGGCGGCGCCCGTGAAGGGGCCGCCGAAGAGGATGTCCATCGTGATGGTGAAGCCGATGGCGAGGCCGGCGATCGACTTGAAGGTGCCGCGGACGTCCACGGCGCTCGCGAACACCACCCAGGCCAGGAAGAAGGTGAGGATCGCCTCCAGGCCCATGCCCGCGGCGGCGTCCACGCCGTGGCCGAGGGCGGGCACGCCGAGCTTCACTTCTTCGCTGGCCAGCCGCGGCAGCAGCTGCTGGACGAGCAGGGCGCCCACCGCCGCGCCCGCCAGCTGGGCCACCCAGTAGAGGCCCGCGAGAGCCGGCTTGATGCGTCGCGTGATCAGGAAGCCGAAGGTGATCGACGGGTTGAAGTGGGCGCCGGAGATGTGGCCGAGGGCGGAGACCATCACCCCGATCGCCAGCCCGTGGGCCACCGCTACGCCGATCAGGGAGGGGTCGTGGATCTGGTTGGCGGCCACGATCGACCCGCAGCCGATGAAGATCAGCGTGAACGTGCCGACGAACTCGGCTACCGCACGGCGAAGCGCGTCCTCGAACATGATCTGAACCTACGAGCCGCCTCGGACGGACCGCTCGTCCTAGACTCGTGGGCATGCGCCGCCGGGTCACGTTCTCGCGCAACCTGACGCTCTCGCTGTCGCGGACGTGCCAATGCCACTGCAAGTACTGCTCGTTTGCGACCCACAGGGCGCACCTGTACGCGCCGGAGGAGGTGCTGGCGATCCTCGACGGGGCGGCGAAGCGGCGGGTGAAGGAGCTGCTGGTGCTGACGGGGGAGCGGCCGGAGGTCAACCGGGAGGTGGCGGAGCGGCTGGGGGAGTACGGGCACGAGGACTTCACGGGCTACGTGGTGTGGGCGTGCGAACGGGCGCTCGAGCGGGGTCTCTTGCCGCACACGAACCTCGGGGTGCTCGGACGGGAGGATCTCTCGAGGCTGCGGGAGGTGAGCGCCTCGCAGGGGCTGATGCTGGAGTCGATCTCGGAGCGGCTGATGGAGGGCGTGCACGCGGGCTCCCCCACCAAGCACCCGGCGCGAAGGCTGGAGACGATCCGGCTGGCGGGAGAGCTGAAGATCCCATTCACGAGCGGCATCCTGGTGGGGATCGGAGAGAGCGAGGAGGAGCGGGTTGCATCGCTTCGGGCGCTCGCGGAGCTGCACGCGGAGCACGGGCACATCCAGGAGGTGATCCTGCAGAACTTCGTGCCCCACCAGCGCTACTACGGCCGGGAGCCGGCCGAGATCGCGGATGAGGCGGCGCGGGAGTACTGGCGCACGGGCATCGCCGAGGGCCGGCCGAGCATGGAGCTGCCGGCGTGGGCGCGCGCGGGGGCGGGGCCGGTGGACATCGCGGAGATGAAGCGGCTGATTGCGGAGGCGCGCCGGCTGATGCCAGACGTGGGCATCCAGGTGCCGCCGAATCTCGCCGACTGGTGGCCCGAGCTGGTGGCCGCGGGGGCCAGCGACCTGGGGGGGTTGAGCGCGAACGGCGATCACATCTCCCCCGAGCACCCCTTCCCGTCCCCGCGGCAGGTGCGGCAGCGGCTGCGGGCGGACGGGGTGGCGGTGAGCGAGCGGCTGTGCGTGTACCCGGACTACATCTCCGGGGAGTGGCTCGCGGATGGGGTGCTCGACACGATCCGCTCGCGCTATTGGAGCTTCATCCCCCGGCGGGGCTCCGGCCGGGGCGAGCCGCCCGCGCCGATCCGCCCCGAGCTCGTGCCGCGCGCGCTCGCGCGCGCGCACGCGGGCAGCGCTTTGGGAGAGGACGAGCTCACGGCCCTGTTCGCCGAGACCCGCCCGCAGGCGATCGAGGAGATCCGGCTCGCCGCCGACGAGCTGCGCGCGGAGCTGGCGGGGGACACGGTCACGTTCGTGGTGAACCGCAACATCAACGTCTCCAACGTCTGCACCGTGGGCTGCGCCTTCTGCGGCTTTGGCCAGAGCCGGCGCTCGCCCGACGCCTACGAGCACTCCCGGGAGGAGTTCGCCCGGCGGGTGCGGGAGGCGCTGGAGTACGGCGCCAGCGAGCTGTGCATCCAGTCGGGCATCCATCCGGAGTGGGGCCTGGAGGACTACCTGGGCTGGCTGCGCTTCGCCAAGCAGGTGGCGGCGGGGGAGGGGGCGGAGATCCACCTGCACGCCTACAGCCCGATGGAGGTGGCGCACATGTGCGACGTCTCGGGGCTGGCGCCCGGCGAGGTGTTCGCGCGGCTCCTCGACGCCGGCCTGGGCTCCACGCCGGGGACCGCCGCGGAGGTGCTGCACGACGGGGTGCGAGAACGGATCTCCCCCAACAAGCTCCCGGTGGCGCGCTGGGTGGAGATCGTCGAGGCCTCCCATCGGGCGGGCGTGCGCTCCACGGCGACCGTGATGTTCGGCCACGTGGAGGAGCCGTGGGAGCTCGCCGAGCACATGCGGGTGGTGCGCGAGCTGCAGGAACGCACGGGCGGGATCACGGAGTTCGTGCCGCTCTCCTTCATCCCCTTCCAGACCCTCCTCGGCCGCACCCACGGGGTGCAGGAGATCTCCCGCGAGGAGAACCTCAAGCACACCGCCGTCTTTCGCCTCGCCCTCGGCCGCACCGTGAGGAGCGTGCAGGCGTCGTGGGTGAAGATGGGCCTGGAGGCCGCCACCGAGTCGCTGCGCTGGGGCGTGAACGACCTCGGGGGCACGCTGATGGAGGAGTCGATCAGCCGCCTCGCGGGCTCCTACCACGGCACCCGCCTGGACCCCGAGCAGCTGATCGCGGCCGCCCACGCCGCCGGTCGTCCGGCGGCGGAGCGCACGACGCTGTACGAGATCCGGGCCCGCCATCCGCTGCCCAGCGCGGCGGGCCTGCCGGTCGCCGTTTAGCCGGCGCCCGCGCCGGCGCCCTCTCTGTTAGTGTCCGCTAAGAAGCTGTAGCGCGACCGAGGAGCGAGCGATGGCCGACGCAGCACATCCGCGGGACAGCACCGGCGACTACGACGTGGCGGTGGTCGGCGCGAGCCTCGCTGGGTGCGCCAGCGCGATCCTGCTCGCGCAGGCGGGCGCGCGGGTGGCGCTGGTGGAGAAGAGCCCTGACGCGAAGTCCTTCAAGCGCATCTGCACCCACTACATCCAGTCCTCGGCGGTGCCCACGTTGCGGCGTCTGCGGCTGCTGGAGCCGATGGAAAAGGCCGGGGCGGTGCGCTCGCGGGCGCGCATCTGGACGCGGTGGGGCTGGATCGCGCCATCCGGGTCGACGGTGGCGCGGGGCGTGAACATGCGCCGGGAGCGCCTCGATCCGATGATCCGCGAGCTCGCCGCCCAGACCCCTGGGGTGGAGCTGATGCTGGGCCGAGCCGTCGGCGAGCTGCTGTGGGAGGGCGAGCGGGTGCGGGGCGTGCGCGCTCGTGACGCCTCGGGCGACACGCACGAGCTGCGGGCGCGGCTGGTGGTGGGCGCCGACGGGCGCGACTCGCGGGTGGCCAAGCTGGCGGGCGTGTCCACCAAGACGGTGCCCCACGGACGCATCGCCTACGGCGGCTACTTCGAGGGCCCGCTGCCCGTCACCTACCCCGATCAGGCGCTGTGGGTGCTCGACCCGAACATGGCGGCGGCGTTCCCCACCGACAGCGGCCTCGTGTTCTACGCGGCGATGCCCACCAAGGACCACCTGCCCGATTTCAAGCGCGACCCCGAGGGGGCGCTGCGGTCGTTCGTGAGCGCGATCCCGGAGGCGCCTCCGATCCAGCGGTCGCGGCTGGTGGGGGAGGTGACGGGCAAGGTGGACATGACCAACGTGATCCACGCCCCCACCGCGCCGGGCCTCGCGCTCGCCGGGGACGCCGCCAGCGCGCTGGATCCCTTCTGGGGGGTGGGCTGCGGCTTTGCGCTGCAGAGCGCCGAATGGCTCGCCGACAGCCTCGCGCCGGCGCTGGCCGGGCGGGAGCCGCTCGCGCGTGGCCTGCGGCGCTACCGGCGCACGCACGCGCTGCGCCTGGCGGGCCACGAACGCTCGATCCTCGACTACGCGAGCGCCCGCAAGCTGAAGGGTCCCGAGCGGTTCCTGTTCTCGACTGCCGCCCGCGACGAGCGCACGGCGCGAGTGGTGGAGGCGTTCGGCTCGCGCAACATCGGGCCGGCACGCATGATCGCCACGGCGATGCCCCTCGCCGCCCTCGCCACCGCCCGCCGCGGCTGGTCCGCCGGCAGGGTGACACCCGCGAGCGGGCGCCCGATGGAGAGCGTGCGGTGAGCCCCGCCGCGGTGCGCCAGGATCGCGTACGGGTGGGCGGTGGGCAGTCGCCGCTGATCGAAGCCGGTCCACGGGAGGCGAGCGAGGCGATGGTGTTCGTGCACGGCAACCCCGGCTCCTGCACGGACTGGACCGCGCTGGTGGGCGCCGCGGGGGAGTTCGGGCGGGCGCTCGCGGTGGACATGCCGGGATTCGGCAAGGCCCATCGACCGGCGGGCTTCAAGTGCGAAGTCGCCTCATACGCGGAGTTCCTCCAGGGAGCCATGCGGGAGCTGGGCGTGGAGCGGGCGCACCTCGTGTTGCACGACTTCGGCGGCCCCTTCGGTCTGCTGTGGGGCCTGCAGCACGGCGAGGCCTGGGCGAGCGTGGTGCTCGTCAATATCGGCGTGATGCCCGGCTTTACCTGGCACAAAATGGCCAAAATCTGGCGCACCCCGGTGCTGGGGGAGCTGTCCCAGGCCTGGATCCCGCGCTCGGCCTGGCACAGGATGATGCGCAAGGCCAATCCCAGGGGCCTGCCGGCGGCGTTCGTGGACAAGATGTACGACGACTACGACCGGGAGACTCGTCGCACCGTGCTGGAGCTCTACCGCTCCACCCCCGAGCCCGGCGACGTGGCGGATGCGATCGGGGCGGAGATCGCCAAGCTGCGCATCCCGGCCCTCGTGGTGTGGGGCGCCAAGGATCCGTTCATCGGCGTCGAGTTCGCCGAACGCCAGCGGGAGTTCTTCGAAGTGCGCGACCTCGTGGTCCTGCCCGAGAGCGGCCACTGGCCCTTCCAGGACGACCCGGAGCGCTTTGCCGCCGCGGTCCTGCCGTTCCTGCGCGAGCGGATCAGCGAAAGAGATCCTCGGCCAACGGCCTGATCAGCGCCGCCGCGCCGGGGCCGTCGGCCGCGGTGACGAAGCGCTGCAGGCCGTCGATGATCACGACCGGCTCCCGCGAGTCCTTCGCCCGCGCGAGGTCCGCGGCGGCGGCCGCCGCGTCGGCGACCGCGAGCCACGTTGCGCGCAGCTCCAGCCCCGCCGCGTCCCGCCGTCCCCGCCAGTCCTCGAGCGGCGCCATGCCCGCGCAGCCGAGCGCCACGTCGCACTGGCCGTGACGCCAGGCCCGGCCGAAGCTGTCGGTGACGAGCACCGCCACGGTGGCCCCCGTGAGCTCCCCGAGTCGGACCCGCAGCCGCCGCGCCGACGCGTCGGGGTCGCGGGGGAGGGTGACGAGCGTCTGCGCCGCGGCCGTCGCGTGCCGCTCTGATGCGTTGGAGGCATCCACGCCGGCGTTCGCGCACACGAAGCCGTGGTGGGTGCGGCAGATCAGCACATCCCGCTCGGCCCTCACGATCTCGGCGGACTGGTCGAGCACCACCTGCACCGCGCGGGGATCCTTGTCGCGGGCGCCCGCCAGCTCCCGGGCTCGCTCGCTGGGCACGACGTCCGCGAGCCTCACGATCGCCCCCTCGGCCTTCGAGACGGCCTTGTGGGCCACCGCCACCACCTGGCCGTCGTGCAGGGGCGACCCGGCCGCCGCCACGATCAGCTCGGCGAGCTCGTCGCCGGGCCGGATCTCGGGCAGGCCCGCGAGGGCGTGAGCGCGCAGGCCCCCCGGCATCGGCTCGCTGTCAGCCGGCACGAGCCACGGGCGGGCTGTGCGTCGTGGCGCCGAGGCCGAGCGCGGCGCGCGTGCGC
>DATJMB010000188.1:0-18785 GCA_035508995.1 Solirubrobacteraceae bacterium
TCCTGCGCGACGCCGGCGAGGCGCTGATCGCGGCCGCCAACCAGGCCGGCGGCCGCGACAACATCACCGTCGTCCTCTTCCGCCTCGAGGACGTCCTCGCCGCCGCCCCCGCCGGCGAGCGGAGCGCCACGGCCGGCGCCCTCGCCGGTGCGCCAGCGGGTCTCGCCGACACCGAGACCCACGCCAGCGCCGTCCCCGCGACTGGCGCTCCGGCGGCCGCGTCGCCGGCGGCGACGGCCCCCTCGGTGTCCGCGCCGACGGCGCTCGCCACCCCTCCCGCGCCGCCCGTGCGCCGCCGCCGGCCGCGCCTGCCCCGGGACCCGAGGGACGTGCGCCGCGCCCGCAGCCGTGCCCGCCTGCGCCGCGCCCGGGTGGCGATCGTGGCGGTCGTCGTGCTCGGCTTCTTCGCCGCCGGCGCCTACCTGGCGCTGCAGTCCGTCTTCTTCATCGGCACCAACAGCCGCGGCCTCGTGACCCTCTACCAGGGCGTCCCCTACGAGCTGCCCGGCGGGATCAGGCTCTACAGCACCGGCTACGTCTCCGGCGTCAGCGCCGCCGCCGTACCCCCCGCCCGCAGGCGCACCCTGCTCGACCACTCGCTGCGCTCCGAAGGCGACGCCGAGGGGATCGTGCGCAGCCTCGAACTGGGACAGCTAAGTGAATAGGCCGATCGTCCGCCTGTACGTGCTCGTGGCGCTCCTGTTCGCCCTGCTGCTCGCCTTCACCTCCCGCTGGACCATCTTCGAAGCCAGCTCCCTGCGTGAGAACGCGCTGAACCGTCGCTCCCTGCTCGAGCAGGAACGCATCCAGCGCGGCCCCATCCTGGCGGCCGACCACACCGTGCTGGCCCGCAGCATCCGCGGCCGCGAAGGCACCTACAGCCGCGTCTATCCCACCGGCGGCCTGTTCGCCCAGGCGATCGGCTACAGCTTCACCGACCTCGGCCAGGCCGCCCTCGAGCGCTACCGCAACGCCTCCCTCGACGGCGAAGCCGACCGCGACGAACTGCAGGCGATCCTCGACCAGCTGCAGGGCAAGCGGCCCCAGGGCGACGAAGTCATCACCACCCTCGACCCCGCCGCCCAGCGCACCGCCACCGACGCTCTGGGCGAACACCGCGGCGCCGTCGTGGCGCTCGACCCTCGCACCGGCGCCGTCGAGGTGATGGCCTCCACGCCCGGCTATGACCCCAACATGCTGCGCGTGCCAGGCGCCTACGAACGGCTCACCCGCGAGCGCTCCGGCACCCCGCTGGTCAACCGCGCCGTCCAGTTCGGCTATGCGCCCGGCTCCACCTTCAAGGTCGTGACCGCCACCGCCGCCATCGACACCGGCCAGTACACCCCCGAATCGACCGTCTCCGGCCGCGACGGCATCCTCGTCTCCGGCGTGCCTCTCGCCAACGACGACCACGAGAGCTACGGCCAGCTCACCCTCACCCAGGCGCTCGTCAAATCCGTCAACACCGTCTACGCCCAGGTCGCCGAACACCTCGGCAAGCGCGTCATGGCCCGCTACATGAGCCGCTTCGGCTTCGACCGCAAACCCCAGCTCGACTATCCCGCCGACGAAATGTCCGCCAGCGGCGAGTACCTCGGCCAGCGTCTGATCCCGCCCACCAGCCGCTTCGTCGACGTCGGTCGCATGGGCATCGGCCAGGACAAACTCCAGGTCGTCCCCCTGCAGATGGCCGAGGTCGCCGCCGCCGTCGCCGACCGCGGCCGTCTCATGACCCCCCACCTCACCGACCGCGTCATCGACCCCGAAGGACGCACCGTGCTGCGGGTGAGGCCCCACGTGCAGTCCGTCGTGATGAAGCCCTCCACCGCCGCCGCTCTCACCGGCATGATGGAAGCCGTCGTCCGCGAAGGCACCGGCGTGAACGCCCAGATACCGGGCGTGCGGGTCGCCGGCAAGACCGGCACCGCCGAGACCCAGATCGGCACCGCCGTCAACAACGTCTGGTTCATCGCCTTCGCTCCCGCCGCCAACCCCACCGTGGCGATCGCCGTCACCCTCCAGGACGTCCCCGGCCAGGGCGCCGCCTTCGCCGCCCCGATCGCCCGCGAAGTGATGGAAAGCCTCCTGAGGTCCCCCTCGTGATCGAGCCCCAGACCGTCATCGACGGCCGCTACCGCGTGCTCTCCCGCATCGGCTCGGGCGGCATGGCCGACGTCTACCTCGCCGAGGACCTGCTGCTCGGCCGCCAGCTGGCCGTCAAGGTCCTGCACCACCACTTCGCCGAGGATCACGAGTTCGTCGAGCGCTTCCGCCGCGAGGCCTCCAGCGCCGCCGGCCTCTCCCATCCCAACATCGTCGCCATCTTCGACCGCGGCGAGTGGGACGGCACCTACTACATCGCGATGGAGTACGTCCCCGGCCGCTCCCTGAAGACCCTCGTGCGCGAGCACGGCGCCCTCGATCCCGTGGCCGCCCTCGACATCGTCACCCAGGTCCTCGCCGCCGCCCGCTTCGCCCACGCCCGCGGCATCATCCACCGCGATCTCAAGCCCCACAACGTGATCCTCGACGAGGAGGGCCGCGCTCGCGTCACCGACTTCGGCATCGCCCGCGCCGGCGCCTCCGACATGACCCTCACCGGCTCGATCATGGGCACCGCCCAGTACCTCTCCCCCGAGCAGGCCCAGGGCCACCCCGTCAGCGCCCGCTCCGACCTCTACGCGATCGGCGTGATCCTGTACGAGCTCCTCACCGGCACCATCCCCTTCGACGGCGACACAGCCGTGGCGATCGCCTTCAAGCAGGTCTCCGCCGAGCCCCGCCCGCCGAGCTCCGTCAACCCCGCCCTGCCGCCCTTCCTCGACGAGCTCGTCCTGCGCGCCCTCGCCAAGGACCCCGCCCAGCGCTACGCCAGCGCCGACGAGTTCATCGCCGCCCTGCACGCCGCCCGCGAGCGTCTGCCCGAGTCCACCCCCACCACCGTCTTCGCCGCCGTCCCCCTCGCCCGCGAGCCCCAGCCCCCGCCCGCCGAGTCAGCCGCCGCCCCCGGCCCCCAGATCGTTCCCCCCGGTACCGCCCTCTCCACCGGCCTCGCCCCCGCCGGCCTGCTGATGGCGCCCGACGGTGCCCTGCCCGCCCAGGAGAGCGAGGAACAGGCCCGCCGGCGCCGCGTCCGCTGGGCCATCGCCGGCGCCGCCGTGCTCGCCCTCGTGGCTGTGACCCTCGCCCTCTTCCTGCCCGGCTCCACCGGCAAGGTCACCGTCGCGAGCGTCGTCGGACAGCGCGAAGCCACCGCCGCCGCCACCCTGCGCGCCGGCGGCCTCGTGCCAGTCTCCACCTACGCCGCCAGCGCCAGCGTGCCCAGCGGCGTCGTCTCCGCCCAGGCCCCCGCCGCGGGTACCGCCATCGCCGAAGGCGCCCACGTCACGCTCGTCATCTCCAGCGGGCCCCCCAGCTCCGCCCTGCCCGACGTCACCGGCCTCACCGCCTCCCAGGCCACCGCCAAGCTCAAGGCCGCCGGCTTCAAACCCACGATCGAAACCCAGCCCAGCACCACCGTCGCCAACGGCCGCGTGATCGCCACCGATCCTCCCGCCGAAACGGAGGTCCGCGGCGGCGCCTCCGTGCGCGTGCTCGTCTCCGGCGGCCCCGCTCAGACCGACGTGCCCGATCTCGTCGGCCAGACCCGTGCCGCCGCCGAAGGCGCCATCGCCAACGCCGGCCTGAAGATCGGCACCGTCACCCAGGAAGCGAACGGCGAACAGTCCCCCGGCACCGTCCTCGAACAGTTCCCCACCGCCGGCTCCTCGCTGCCCAACGGCGGCAAGGTCGATCTCACCGTCGCCAAGGCCCCCAGCGAAGTCCCCGTCCCCGACGTCGTCGGCCAGAACGAGGCCCAGGCCTCCGCCGCCCTCGGCCGCGCCGGCTTCACCCCCAAGGCCGCCACCCAGACAACCACCGAAGCCTCCCTCGTCGGCCTCGTCCTCTCCCAGAAGCCCGCCGCCGGTCACAATGCACGCAAGGGCACCACCGTCACCATCGCCATCGGCGTGCTCGGCCCTCAGACCACTCCCACCACCACGACCACCACCACGACAACCACCCCCACCCCAGCCAGCCCGGCTCCCGCCGCTCCCGCCCCGTGAGCCTCCTCACCGTCGCCGTCCTCGCCGGCGGCCGCTCCAGCGAGCACGAGGTCTCCCTCTCCTCCGGCGCCGCGATCCGCGAGGGCCTGCTCGCCGCCGGCCACGCGGTGCTGGCGATCGAGATCGCCCGCGACGGCCGCTGGCGCCACCAGGGCGAGCCCGTCGCCGTCCGCCCCGGTGAGGGCCTGCTCGGCGCCGACGTCGCCTTCGCCGCCCTGCACGGCCCCTACGGCGAGGACGGAGCCGTCCAGGGCACCCTCGAGACCCTCGCCGTTCCCTACGTCGGCGCCGGCGTTGCCGCCTCCGCCCTGTGCATGGACAAGGTCCTCTTCAAACGCCTGCTCCGCGCCAGCGATCCTCCGATCCCCCAGGTCGACCACGTCGCCGTCCGCGAGCCCCGCTGGCGGGCCCAGCCCGCCGCCGTCCTCGCCGAGATCGACCGTCTCGGCCTGCCCGTGTTCGTCAAGCCCGCCCACCTCGGCTCCTCGGTGGGCATTCGCAAGATCGCCGACCCCGCCAACCTTCCCGACGCGCTTCGCCGCGCCTTCACGCACGACGAGCTCGCGATCGTCGAGGCCTTCGGACCGGGCATCGAGGTCGAGTGCGCCGTCCTCGGTCTGCCCGCCCAGCCGCCCGCCCAGCCGCCCGCGGATGCCCCGGAGCCCGTCGCCGCGCGGGAGCCGGTCGCCGCCCTCGCCTCCGAGCCCGGCGAGATCTCCTTTCCCGGCGAGTTCTACGACTATGAGGCCAAGTACACCCCCGGCGGCATGGAGCTCGTGATCCCCGCCCGCATCTCCCCAACCGCCCGCGCCCGCGTGCAGGAGCTCGCCCTGCGCACCTTCGCCGAGGTCGGCTGCGAGGGCCTCGCCCGCGTGGACTTCTTCGTGCACGGCGAGCACGTGCTCGTCAACGAGCTCAACACGATGCCCGGCTTCACCCCCACGAGCGTCTACGCCAAGCTGCTCGCCGCCACCGGCGTTCCCTACCCCGAGCTCCTGGACCGGCTCTGCCGCCTGGCGGTCGAGCGCCACCACGCCCGCGCTATGAGAACAGCGTGACCTCCGAGATTTCCGCCGCTTCGTGCGCCGGCGGCAGCTTCACGATCCACACCAGGTAGTAGCGGTAGGGAACCCCGCCCGGGTCGCTCAGCGCGATCGTCGTGTTCGCCGCGATCGTCCGCGCCGGCGCCACCGCCGTCCATCCGCGCTGCGTCAGCGCCGTGCTGTCCCCGAAGGGCAGGCTTTCGTCGAAATGCCGCGCCGCGTACACCTCCGCCTGAAAGCCCGCCGTCGGCGTCGTTATCTGCAGCGCCCGCGCCCGCACTCCCGGCGCCGCGTCCAGGTACAGCCCCAGCCCCGGCTTGCTCCCGAGCGTCCCTTCCACATAGTGCTCCGTGCTCCACGTCGTGTTCGGATCGCCGTCCACCACGTTCGCCACCTGCGAGGGGTGTTCCAGGCCCGTCCCGAACGGGTTGTAGTCGTGCGCCGCCGTCTGTCCCAGCCGCACGGGCTCCAGCCCGTGCCGCCCCGAGACGTCTGGGTTCACCCCTTTGTGCGCGTTCCCCGCCGCCAGCACCAGCACAAGCGCCACGATCGCTCCCACCAGCGCCAGCGAGGCCACCCACCGCGCCGGATGGCGCATCCGCCACGGCAGCCGCCGCCGCGAGCTGCCCGGCAGCGTCCGCAGCACGCTCGTCACCTCCCCCGTCGCCTGGCCCGCCCGCGCCGTTTCCACCGCCAGCGCCTCCTCGAGCTCGCTCACCATCGCCGCCGCGTTGGGATAGCGCTCCCCGAGATCCGTCGCCGTCGCCCGTTCCACCACCGCCGCCGTCGCCGCCGACACTTCCGGCCGGCGCTCCTGCACGTCGGGCACCTGCTCCCGCACGTGTCGCATCGCCACCGCCACCGGCGTCTCGCCCGTAAACGGAACCGTGCCCGTCAGCGTCTCGTACAGCACGATCCCCAGCGAGTAGAGGTCTGACTGGCCCGTCACCGGCTGCCCGAGCGCCTGCTCGGGCGAGACGTAGTCCGTCGTCCCCAGCACCCGTCCGTCCATCGTCAGCCCCTGCTCGTCGAGCGTTCGCGCGATCCCGAAGTCGGTGATCTTCGCCGACCCTTCCCCGTCGATCAGCACGTTCTGCGGCTTGACGTCCCGGTGCACGATCAGCCGCTCGTGCGCCGCCCCCAGCGCTCGCGCGATCTCGATCGCGTAGGCGATCGCCTGCCCGATCTCCAGCGGTCCCTCCCGCCGGATCAGCGCCTTCAGCGTCTCCCCGTCCACGTATTCGAACACTATGTAGGGCATCCCCCCCGGCTCTTCCCCCGCGTCGATCACCCGCACGATGTGCGGATGGCTGAGCTGCGCCACCGCCCGCGCCTCGCGGCGAAAGCGCTCGAGCTGGTCGGCGTCCGCGGCGATCTCCCGGTGCGTGAGCTTGATCGCCACCGGCCGCTCCAGCACCGTGTCGAACGCCCTGTAGACCGTCGACATCCCGCCCCGCCCGATCTCCGCATCGAGCCGGTAGCGCCCCGCGAGCAGCGTCCCGAGCGGGTTCGTGCTCACGCTCCGCCCCGTCTCCGCAGCAGCCGCCACACCACAACTCCCGCCAGCAGGCAGCGATACGCCGCGAACGGCGCCAGCGACCGCTCGCTCGTCCGCATCCACCGCGCCGCCCGCACGCTGAGCAGCGTCGAGCCGAACGCGCTCAGCCCGCCCGCCAGCAGCGCTCCCCGCCCCACGCTCGCGCTCGCTTCGGCGCCCGCCTCGCCCCCCAGCCCTCGCAGCCGAACCCGCTGCCGCAGCCGCCACCCCTTCAGCGCGCTCGCCCCGAGCAGCACCGGCAGCGCCGCGTGCCAGGAGAGCGCCGCCGCCTCGGGCCGCGCAAAGCCCCGTGCCCGCGCCGCCGTCAGCGTCGCCCCGCTGCGCGATATCCCCGGCGCCAGCGCCAGCGCCTGCGCGATTCCCAGCGCCAGGCCGTCACATGGACGTGCATCGTGGTGGCGGCGCCCCCGGCGGGGGTGGTTGGAGCGGGGATGCTTTCTTTTTTGGGGTGCCCGCGCGCGCGCGCGTACGCGCGCGAAGAGCGATCCGCGGCCGTCGGGTGGGGGGCGGTGGCGCAGCGCTCCCGGGCGCAGGTCCGCCAACCCCATCGCCACCGCTCCCGCCGCGAGCCCCCCCGCCATCGCCCCCGGCCCACCCAGCCGCCGCTCGATCGGGCCCTCCAGGGCGTATCCCGCGAGCGCCGGCGGCAGCGTCGAGAGGACGATCGTCGCCGCCCCGCGCCGGTCCAGGCGCATGGCCTCCGCCAGCAGCTCTCTGCGCATGGCCAGCGCCAGTGCCAGCCCCGCGCCCGCGTGCAGCGCCACCTCGAACTCCTTGCGCGCCCTGCCCGGCAGCTCCGCGTAGGGGCTGCCGGCCAGCCACGGCAGCAGCGTGGTGTGCGCCGAGGAGGACACCGGCAGCAGCTCCGTCGGTCCCTGCACCGCCCCCAGCGCCGTCGCCTCGCCGAGCGAGAGGCACTCTCGCCGCGCCCGGGGCATCTCAGCCCGCGTCTGTGACCGGCGGCGCCTCGGCCCCGGCGTCGCTCAAGCCGCCTTCCAGGCCGCCCGCCGCGCCCCCGCCGTCCCGTCCCCTCCCGCGCCGGCGCACGATCCAGTACCCGAGGCCCGCCACCGCCAGCACCACGATCGCGTAGTCAACGTACTCGAAGCCCTTGCGCACGCTCTTCCAGTCCCCGCCCAGCGCGTGGCCCGCCAGCGCCAGCGCCAGCACCCACGGGATCGTCCCGATCAGCGTCAGCACCGTGAAGCGCACGAACGGCATCCTCGCGATCCCCGCCGGCAGCGACACGAACGCCCGCACCACCGGCACCATCCGTCCGAACAGCACCGCCATGTCGCCGTAGCGCTGAAACCAACGGTCCCCCTTGGCGATCTGCTCCGGTCCCATGTGCAGCTTGCCCCCGTGCCGCTCCAGCAGCTCCAGGCGCCCGCCACGCCCCACCCCGTAGGAGACCCACGAGCCCACCAGCGTTCCCAGCAACCCCGCCAGAACCACCCCCGTGAGCGTCATGTGGTGCTGGGAGGCGCTCTGCCCCGGGTCCGCCACCGCGAAGCCCGCGAACAGCATCACCGCCTCTGAGGGGATCGGTACGCAGGCGCTCGACAGCGCCATCAGCGCGAAGATCCCCGGCAGCCCACCGTCGCGGACGATGCGCGCCGTTTCGTTGACGAGGCTTTCCGAGATCGAGGCGATGACGAGCATCGGTCCGGTGCAACGATAGCGTGACCCCCGCCCGCGAAAGCTCCCTTCGCCGCCACCGGGCCGCCACCGATGCGCATCTGGATAGATCTCACCAACAGCCCCCACGTGCTCGTCATGCGTCCCGTGATCGAGCGCCTCCGCGCCGACGGCCACGAGGTGGTCGTCACCACCCGCGACTTCGCCCAGACGATCGAGCTGTGCGAGCGCTTCGCGATCCCCCACACTCCCGTCGGCCGCCATCGCGGCGAGCGCCTGCTGGCCAAGGCCGGCGGCCTCGCGTCGCGCTCGAGCGCCCTGGTGCGCTTCGCCCGCGCCGACGCCCGCGCCGCCGCCGGCCGGCGCCTGGACCTCGCCCTCGGTCACGGCTCCAACGACGTCACCGTGGCCGCCGCCGTGCTGCGCATCCCCAGCGCCACGATGTTCGATTACGAGTGGGCCGCCGTCCAGCACCACGTCAACTGCCGTCTCGCACGCGCCGTGGTCGTGCCCGACGCGATCCCCCCCGAGCGCCTCGCCCGCTATGGCGCCGAGGGCAAGATCCGCGCCTACCCCGGCCTCAAGGAGGAGTACTACCTCGCCGACTTCGTCCCCGACCCCGCCGTGCTCGTGGAGCTCGCCCTGGACCCCGCTCGTCCGATCGCCGTGATCCGCACCCCGCCCGAGGTCTCCCTCTATCACCGCTTCGAGAACGACCTCTTCGCCCGCGTCCTGCGCCGCGCCCGCGACGCCGCCGCGGAGGGGCTGCAGCCGGTGGCGCTCCCCCGCACCGCCTCCCAGCGCGCGCAGCTCGCCGGCGAGCCCGGCTTCGTCGTCCCCCCCCACGCCATCGATGCCCAGTCGCTGATCGCCCACGCCGATCTCGTGATCTCCGCCGGCGGCACCATGAACCGCGAGGCCGTCGCCCTGGGAACTCCCGTCTACAGCACCTTCGAGGGCCGCCTCGGCGCCGTCGACGAGCAGCTGATCGCCGCCGGGCGCCTGCGCAAGCTCACCGATCCCGACCAGCTCAGCTTCGCCAAGCGGCCCTCCACCGCCCCCGCCGGCGAGCACCCCGCCGCCGCCGAGGGCCTCCACGCCGCCGCCGCTCGCACGCGTCGCGACCCCCTCCTGCTCGTCGAGCTGCTTCTCTCTCCGCTCACGGGCCTAGAATCCCGTTGATGCGCCGACGTCTTCGCGCGGCCGCGCCGATGCCCCTGAACCGCAGGTCGCTGCTCCAGCTCGCCCTCGACGGGCTGCTCGTGGCGCTCGCCTACTACCTCGCCTTCCAGCTGCGCTTCGACAACGGCCCCTCCGGCCACTACGCCGAGCTGCGCGAGCGCACCATCTGGTGGGTGCTCGCCGGCAGCCTGCTCGTGCTCGTGCTCGCAGGCGTCTACCAGCGTCGCTGGCGCTACTCCAGCCAGCGCGACTACGAGGCCGTGGCCCGCGCGATCGCCGTGATCGTCCTGCTCACCGCGCTCGCCGTCGAGGTCTTCCGGCCCGTCCAGCGCTACGCCGGCGTCGAGGTCGCCCGGCCCCGGCCCCACTTCGTCGTCCACGGCATCGCCACCGTCGGCCTGCCCAACGGCGTGATCGTGCTGTTCGGCCTGCTGTCCCTGCTGTTCCTGATCGGCGTGCGCATGCTCGCCCGCACGATCTACGAGCGCCGGCCCCTGGCCGCCTTCCGTGGCGTGCGCGAGGGCGAGCGCGGCGTGCTGATCGTGGGCGCCGGCGACGGCGGCCGGCTGGTGCTGCGCGAGATCGCCCGCAACCGCGAGCTGCGCCTCGTCCCCGTCGGCTTCCTCGACGACGACCCCGGCAAGCGCAACCTGCGCATCGACGGCGTCCGCGTGCGCGGCGACACCAAGGCCGACCTGCCCCGCATCCTCGACGAAGTGCAGCCCGACGAAGTCGTGATCGCGATCCCCTCCGCGCCGGGCTCCACCCGCGCCCGCGTGGTGCGCGCCTGCCGCGAGCGCGCCATCGCCGTGCGCACCCTGCCCACCGTGTTCGAGCTGCTCAGGGACCAGGGCCCATCCACCGCCGTCGCCCACAAGGTGCGCGAGGTCCGCGTCGAGGACGTCCTCGGCCGCGAGCCCGTGCACGTCGACCTCGAGCTCGTCGGCGCCTACCTCGCCGAGGAGACCGTCCTCGTGACCGGCGCCGGCGGCTCGATCGGCTCCGAGCTCTGCCGTCAGATCGCCCGCGTGGGCCCCCGCAAGATCGTGCTGCTGGACCACGCCGAGGACAACCTCTTCCAGATCCAGCGCGAGCTGCTCGACGAGCGCCACGTGCAGCCCTCGGTGCTCGTCTCCGTGCTCGCCGACTGCAAGGAAGAGGAGCGCGTGCGCGAGATCCTCGCCGAGCACCGGCCCACCGTCGTCTTCCACGCCGCCGCCTACAAGCACGTCGGCCTGATGGAGGAAAACCCCGTCGAGGCGGTCCGCAACAATGCCATCGCCACCCGTGTGGTGGCCCACGTCGCCGGCCAGCTCAAGGCCCGGCGCTTCGTGCTCGTCTCCACCGACAAGGCCGTCGCCCCCGCCACCGTGATGGGCGCCTCCAAGGCGCTCGCCGAGTTCGCCATCGAGGCCGCCGCCGCCCGCTTCCCCGAGACCCGCTGGAGCGCCGTGCGCTTCGGCAACGTGCTCGGCTCCTCGGGCAGCGTGGTGCCGATCTTCGAAGCCCAGATCGCCCGCGGCGGCCCCGTCACCGTCACCGACGAGCGCATGACCCGCTACTTCATGACCATCCCCGAGGCCGTCCACCTGATCATCCAGGCCGGCTCGCTGAAGTCCGGCCCCGCCACCGACGCCCACGCCAACCCCGGACCGGGCGGCCTGCCGCTCCCCCAGCCGCCTCGCGCCGACGTGTTCGTGCTCGAGATGGGCGAGCCCGTGCGCATCGTCGAGCTAGCCCGCGCGATGGTCGAGCTCTCCGGCCTGGACCCCGACCGCGACATCGAGATCGAGATCGTCGGCCGCCGCGCCGGCGAGAAGCTGGGCGAGCAGCTGTTCAACGACTACGAGCGCGCCCTGCCCACCTCCTCCGAGAAGATCTCCCTCGCCGAGCGCGTCCCCCTGCCGGTGGACGCCGTCGAGGCGATGTTCGCCGAGATCGGCCTGCTCGTGCTCGAAGGAGACGCCGCCGGCCTCGCCGCCAAGGTCTCCGAGCTCTCCGGCGCCCGCGAGCGGACCCCCGCGATCCGCGCCGCCGCCGCCGGTTCCGCCGCCGCTCCCTCCAGTCCCGCCGCCGGCCCCCTCGCGCCCGCGCGCGGCGACACGCCTGGGTCGCTCATACACTCCCGTGATCCCTGATGGCCGCCCTGCCGCTCGCCCTCTCCATCTCCAGCACCTTCGAGAAGATCGGCGCCGTCGCCGCCTTCGCGGCCCTGATCGGCATCGCCGTCCTCTCCCTGCTCGTCTTCGCCCAGGCCCGTGAGCTCAAGCGCCTGCGCGAGTGGGCCGGCCGCGCACCCGAGCGCGCCGCCGACCTCGAGCGCCGCGTGAGCGCCGAGGCCGCCGCTCGCATCCAGCGCCAGACGACCGTCGCCCGCCCGATCCAGCGCGTCCCCGCGCCCGTGCCCCAGCCAGGCGTCCAGGGCCAGCCCGCCACAGCGGCCACAGCCGCGACCGCTGCGACGGCGGCCACCGCTGCCGCCACCCCTGCCACCCAGGCCGCGCCCGGCGCTACGCCGCTCGCCGCGCCCGCGCCCGCGCCCGCGCCCGCGCCAGCGACCCCCGGAGGGCCACAGAGCCCTGGAGGGCCACAGAGCCCCGGAGGGCCGCAGACGCCAGCAGCTGTGCCCACCCCCGCCGTGCCCGCGACCGCCCGGGTGTCCGCGAACGCCCAGCCGGCGGCTTCCGCGGCTCCGCCCGCGAAGCCGCCCCCCGCCGAGCAGACGTCGCCGGTGTCGGCCGTGCTCGCCGCCTCGGCCGCGGCCTCGGCTGCCGCCCAGCAGAAGCAGGCGCCCGGCCAGCAGAAGGAGGCCGCCGCCGGTCCCGCGCCCGGCTCTCCCGCGCCCGCCACCCCCGCCGGCGCTGCCGCGGCCACTCCCGCCGCCCCCCCTCGCGCGCCCGCCCCCCCGATCGCCG
Organism: Solirubrobacteraceae bacterium; assembly: GCA_035508995.1. Lineage (GTDB taxonomy): Bacteria > Actinomycetota > Thermoleophilia > Solirubrobacterales > Solirubrobacteraceae > Palsa-744. The sequence continues at coordinate 12,443 of DATJMB010000188.1, forward strand.
CCGCCGGCTCAGCCGCCGCCGCCAACGGCACGGCCGGTTCCTCCGCCAGCGTGGCTGGTGCTCCCGCGACCGGCGCTCCCGCTGCCGCCGCCACCACAGCCGCCGCTGGCGCGGGCGCCCCCGCAAGCGCCAAGCCGCCGCCGGCCACGCCCGCGTCTCAGGGCACCGCCGCAGCCGCGATCGGCGGTCCCGGCTCTGCCGCCACGCGCGCGAGCTCCGGCGAGCGTCCCCGCCGTCCTCCGACGCCCGCTCGCGCAACGGCCGCCAAAACGCCCCCCCGCCCCGGACGGGCCGGCGCGATGCCCGCCGACGCCACCGTCAGCCGCAGCGCCCGCCGCTCGCCCGCCCGCGCCACGCTGCTGATCGTAGGCGGCGTGATCGCCGCCGTGGCCGTGGTCGTGCTCGCCGTCACGGTGCTCGGCAAAGGCGGCTCCGGCAGCCCGACCACGAGCAGCGCCGCCACCACGAGCGCCAGTCACGCCCGCACCCACACGGGCGCCCATCACAGCGCCACGCCGGTTTCGAGCGTGGCCGCGGCCGAACTGCAGGTCGCGGTGCTCAACGGCACGGGCACCGCCGGGCTCGCCCACCGGCTCGCCGAGAGCCTGCAGCAGAGCGGCTACTCGCAGGCAGCGGCGCTCGACGGCGTGCCGCCCGGCACCCGCCAGACGACCGTCGTGCAGTACTCCTCAGGCCACCAGGGCGAAGCCGAAAGCGTGGCCCACGCGCTCTCGGTCGCGCAGGTGGCGCCGATGGAAGCATCGGTCTCGCCGCTCGTGGGCGGCTCGCCGGTGGTCGTCGTCGCCGGCCTCGACAAGGCCACACCTGCCGCCGCCGCCGGCTCCTCTCCGTCGTCCAACGAAGCGGCTCCGTGACCGCTGCGCGATAGCCGACTTCCTCGACATTCCCGCGCGCTCGACCAAGCCGCGCGAACACGGCATCACCCACGTCCTCGACCGCGGCCTGTCGGTGGCTGAGGTGGAGGGCCTACTGGAGGTCGCCGGCGCGTGCGTGGACATCGTCAAGCTCGGCTGGGGCACGGCTCTGGTGAGCGCCAACCTGCGCCCCAAGCTCGAGCTCTACGCGGCCCACGATATTCCCGTCGTGCTCGGCGGCACGCTCACCGAGCTGGCCGTACGCCAGGGCCGCGTCGAGGGGCTGGTGGCCTGGTTGCGGGAGCTGGGCCTGCGCCACGTGGAGGTCTCCGACGGCACGATCGCGCTCGCCCCCGAGACCAAGACGCACCTGATCCGCACCCTCGCCGCGGCCGGCTTCGTGGTGCTCGCCGAGGTGGGCAGCAAGGACACCGACTTCATCATGGCTCCCTACGTGTGGGTGGAGCAGATCGAACGCGATCTGCAGGCGGGCGCCTGGAAGGTGATCACCGAGGCCCGCGAGTCGGGCACCGCGGGCATCTACCGCGCCGACGGCGAGGTGCGCACGGGGCTGATCGACGAGATCGTCCACGCCATCGAGCCCGACCTGCTGATCTTCGAGGCTCCCCGCCGCGAGCAGCAGGTGTGGCTGCTGCACAGATTCGGCACCGAGTGCAACCTCGGCAACATCGCCCCCGACGACGTGCTCTCGCTGGAGACCCTCCGCCTAGGATTGCGCTCGGACACCGTCGAGCGCTTCGCCCAAGGCGGCGAGGATTAGCGCCCGCACAAGCACAGAGCCGCTCGCACGCGCGGTCTTCGCGCTGCTCGTGCTCGCCTGCTTTCTCGCCTTCTTCCTCACCCAGCGCCTCAAGCACACCCCCACCGCCGTGCAGCGCTTCGAGCTCACGCCCCGCTTCTCGCCGGCCGTTCCCGGCCCGGCCGCGCAGGAGCGGATCTCCTTCAAGCTCGCCCAGGCCGACCGCGTCACCGTCACGATCATCGACTCCGCCGGAGACACCGTCGCCACGCTCGTGCGCGCCTGGCCGGTGGCGCGCTACAAACAATTCTCGCTGCGCTGGAACGGCCGCCGCGGCGCGCCCCACGGCTACACCATCCTGCACGTCCCCAGCCACGTGCTCCCGGGCGGCCTCGTCAGCGTGCTTCCCGACAATCGCGGGTCGCTCGCGCCCGCCGGCGAATACCGCGTGCGCGTGAGCCTGCGCCACCAGCACCGCACCGTGCTCTCCCCCCGCAGCTTCACCCTGGAGCGCTGAGCGTGGCCGCGATCCTCGCGGGCGCCCTCGGCGCGCTGATCCTCATCGCCCTGCTGGTCTGGCTGATGCGCCGCGACCCCCGCGCGCTGCCGCTGCTGGCCGTCTTCGCGCTGCCCTTCCGCCTGCCGATCTCCGCCGACGGGCGCACCGTCAACCTGCTCGTGCCCCTCTACGTCGTGGTGGCCGCCGGCGTGCTCGCCCAGCTGCTGCCGCGCCTGCTGCAGCACGGCCCGCGGGCGGGTCTGCGCGCGGACACCGGGACGCGCGCGGACGGCGCGGACGCGCGGCCCCTGTGGCGCTCGCCGCGGGGCCTGGAATGGCTGCTGCTCGCCGCCGTCGTGCTCTACGTCCTGCAAGCGAGCTACTCCAGCGACCACGCCAAGGCGGCCGAGAACGTCGCCTTCTTCTACGTCCCCTTCGGCCTGCTCTTCCTGCTGCTGCGCGACGTGGCCTGGACGCGCTCACTGGCCCTCGCCTGCCTGGGGGTGGCGGTTACGGAGGCCATGCTGTTCGCCGGCGTGGGCTTCGTGGAGTACGCCCGCAAGGAACTGTTCCTGAACCCCAAGGTGGTGGCCGCCAACCAGTACGACAACTACTTCCGCGTCAACTCCGTCTTCTTCGACCCCAGCATCTACGGTCGCTTCCTCGCGCTGGTGATGCTGCCGGTGGCCACGATCGTGCTGTGGAGCTCGCGCCGGCGCGAGGTGCTGATCGGCGCGGGCGTGCTCGCCTGGCTCTTGGCGGGGCTCGTCACGAGCTTCTCGCAGTCGAGCATCGCCGCGCTGCTGCTCGGCCTCGCGGTGCTCGCCGCCCACCGCTGGGACGTGCTCGCGACCGTCTACGTGACCGCCGCGCTCGTGGCGATCGCCGGCGTGGTGCTGCTGCTCGCGCCCGCCAACCTGCACTTCGGCCTGAAGGGCTCCGGCGGCTCCACCAGCAACGCCACCAGCGGGCGCACGACGCTGGTCTCCGGTGGCCTGAAGCTGTTCGCCGACCGCCCGCTGGAGGGCTGGGGCTCGGGCTCGTTCGAAACCGAGTACAAGCGCCACGGCGACGCCAGCGCCCAGAACGCCACCTCCGCCTCCCACACGATCCCGATCACGGTCGCCGCCGAGCAGGGCGTCGTCGGCCTCGCCCTCTACATCGCCCTGCTGGTGTGCGCCTTCGCGGTGCTGTTCACGGACGCCGGCCGCTCCCCGCCGCGCATCGCCCTGGCGGCCTGCTTCGCCGCGCTCGTGCTGCACACCTGGACCTACGCCGACTTCCTCGAGGACCCCTTCACCTGGACCCTGCTGGCCGTGGGCGTGTCCTTCGCCCGCCGCGACGTCCCCTTCGCCCGCGGGGAATAGGTTGCGCCGATGCGCGACTACCTGAGGCGGCTGCTCACCACCGGCGCCGCCTACCAGGCGGCCGAAATCCTCGCCAAGGGGATCGCCGTGTTCACGCTGCCGCTGTACACGCGCCACGTCTCCACCTCCGGCTACGGCACCTACAACTCGCTGCTCACCGCGGTGATCCTGTTCAGCATCGTGCTGCGCCTGGGCGTGGACGAGGCGTTCGTGCGCTTCTACTTCAACGACGCCGACGAGCACCGTCGCGCGCGCATCGCCCGCACCGCCACCGCCACCGTCGCCTGGACCACCACGCTGGCCTCGCTGCTCGCGCTCGCCTTCTCCGCCCAGCTCTCGCGTCTGCTGCTCGGCTACAGCGACGCCAGCCTGATGGACTGCGCGATCCTCGGTCTGTGGGCCTTCACCAACCTCGAGATGGCCTACGCCCAGCTGCGCGTGGACGAACGCAAGCGCGCCTACGTGTACGCCTCCGGCGCCAACGTCGCGATGACCGTCCTCTTCACGGTGGCCCTCGTGGTGTTCGCCGGGGAGGGCGCCCGCGGACTGCTGCTCGGCAACTTCGGCGCCTCCGCGATCGTCGTGCTGGGCCTGTGGTGGCTGCTGCGCGCCCGCTTCTCGCTGCGCGTGCGCCACCGCGACCTGCGCGCGATGCTCGCCTTCGGCCTGCCCACGATGCCCGCCGACGCGAGCGTCTACGCGCTGCAGGTCGCCGACCGCTTCTACCTGCTGCGCGGCGTGAGCTCGGCCGCCGCGGGGGAGTACGCGATCGCCGTGCAGCTTGCCACCGTGGTGTTCGTGTTCGTGCGCGGCTTTCAGTACGCGTGGCCGCCACTGGCCTACTCGATCGACAGCGACGCCGACGCCGGGCGCCTCTACGCCACCGTCACCACCTACTTCGTGCTCGCCACCGGAGTGGTGGTCGTCGGCGTGGCGCTGCTCGGTCGCTGGCTCGTGCGCCTGCTCGCCGCCCCCGCCTACTTCGACGCCTATCGCGCGTTGCCGTGGCTGGCGCTCGGCTGGACCCTCTACGGGCTCTACCGGGTGATGATCGCGATCACCGGCCGCGCCCGCGTGACCCAGCGCAACCTGCCCGCCGCCGCGGCGGGCCTCGCCGTGAACGTCGTGCTGCTGTTCGTGCTCGTCCCCGCCGGCGGTCTCGGTCTCGGCCTCGCCGGCGCGGGGATCGCCCTGTGCGGAGCCTACGTGGTGATGGTGGCGATCATGCACCTGCTCACCCGCCGCGTGTTCGCTGTCAGCTTCGAATGGCGCCGCCTCGCCCTCGCGAGCACGATCCTCGCCGCGGTCGCCGTCTCCGGGGAGCTGCTGCTGCCCACCGCGGGCCTCGGCGGACTGCTCGCCCGCGCCGCCTGGCTGGCGCTCGTGCCCGCCCTGCTGCTGGTCACGCGCTTCTTCGCCCCCCACGAGCGCGACGCGGCGATGGCCCTCGCCCGCGACGCACGCGACCGCGTCGCCGCCTTCCGCGCCGGCCACGGCGACGTCGAGGCTTACGCCGAGGACCCGCTGAGAGACATCTGAGGGCCGTGGCTCGCGCCGGATTGGCGCTCCCGTTCGGCTCAGTCGTGGCCGTCGAGCTGTCGATTGGTCCCGCCGGCCCTCAAGCTTGGCCGGCGGGCTACCGATTAGTGGCAAAATGCCGGATCTTTCCGTGAGCTCGCCGCGCCGTGCCGGCGCCCATGAGCGCCGCCGCCGCGCGGAGGCGCTGCGCAGGCATCGCGCGGACGCGCGCGAACGGGGCATCGGCGCCAAGGACGAGCTCTCCTACCTGCGCGCCCAGATGCAGCTGGGCGCGCGCCTGACCGCCCGCCTGGCGAGCACCCACGACGTGGACGAGCTGGCGCGCCTCGTGGTGGCGGAGCTGCACGGCACCTTCGCCTTCTACCTCGCCGCCATCCAGCGCCTGCAGGACGACGGCACCCTGCGCCTGATCGCCGGCAGCGGCGCGCTGGCCGAGGTGATGACCGAGTTCCTGCTCGTGGAGCAGTCGCTGTACGAGGGGGTCAACGGGCGCGTGGCCCGCAGCGGCGTCACCGCGCTCGTGGCCGACACGCGCGCCGATCCCGACTACATCGTGCGCGACCCCCACACCGACCCCCGCTCGGAGCTGAGCGTGCCGATCGTCGTGGACGGCGCCGTGTGGGGAGTCCTCAACATCGAGGCCGCCGAGCCTGGCGCCTTCGGCGAGGCCGACGCGGTGCTCGTGGAGACGATCGCCGCCGGCCTCGGCTCGGCGGTGCACCGCGCCGGGCTGGTGCAGGACCTCGAGCGCACCTTCACCACCACGCTCTCGGCGCTGATGAGCACGGTGGAGGCCAAGGACGACTACACCGCCTCCCACGAGGAGGGCGTGGCCACGCTCGCCGAGCGGGTGGCCCTGCGCATGGGCCTGTGCGCCTCCCGCGCCCGCGACGTGCGCTACGCGGCGCTGCTGCACGATGTCGGCAAGGTCGCCGTGCCGAGCGAGATCCTGCTCAAGCCGGGGCCCCTGAACGAGACCGAGTGGACGGCGATGCGCCGCCACACGATCGTCGGCGGAGAGCTCGTGGGCCGCATCGAGGCCTTCGCCCACCTCGCCCCCGCGGTGCGCGCGAGCCACGAGCGCTGGGACGGCCGCGGCTACCCCGACGGCATCGCCGGCGAGGAGATACCGCTCGCCGCCCGCATTATCGCCGCCTGCGACACCTACGACGCGATCGTCACCGACCGCCCCTATCGCCCCGCCCGCTCGATCGCCGAGGCGCGCGAGGAGCTGATCGCGGCCGCCGGCGCGCAGCTCGACGGCCGCGTGGTGGGCGCCCTGCTCGACGAGCTCGACGCCGAC
>DATJMB010000189.1:0-12063 GCA_035508995.1 Solirubrobacteraceae bacterium
CCGCCGTGGCCGGCCGCCAGCAGCGGCGCGCTCGCGCGGGCCGCGCCGATGGCCACCGGCACCAGCAATGGCAGCGCCAGCAGCGGCCCGATCAGGTCCCGCGCCCGCGTGCGCACCGCCAGCGCCGCCACCAGCACGCCGATGGCCGCGATGCCGAGATCCGCGAGCGCCAGCACCGCCACCAGTCCCCCGAGCTCGTGGCCCACCGCGGCGCCCGCCAGCAGCAGCGCGAAGGCCGGCACCGCCACCAGCTCCAGCACCACCAGGTAGGCCAGCAGCGTGGTCGCCTTCGCCAGCAGCATCGCGCCGCGGTCCACCGGCGCCAGCAGGAAGCCGTCGATGCCCCCCTGCTCGGCGTCCGCCACGAACAGCCGGTTCACCCCCAGGATCGCCGCGAACAGCAGCGTCACCCACAGCACCCCCGCCGCCAGGTCCCCTTCCAGGGAGTTGCGGTTGAGCGCGAAGTGGAACACCACGAAGGTGCTCACCGCGAACAGCGCCATCCCCGGCGCCGCCTCCAGCGTGCGCAGCTCCACCAGCAGGTCCTTCCGCAGCAGGGCTCCCACCGCCTGTCTCGTGCCCACCGTTGGGAGGGTCTCTGGGACGCTGCTCACCTGTAGAGCTCCCCGATCGCCTGCGGGTCGGTGTCCCGGGCGTTCGCCAGCAGGGCCACGCGGCCGGCGCGCAGGCCGAGCACCACGTCCGCTTCGGCTAGTCCCCGGGCGGGGTCGTGGCTGCAGATGACTCTCGTAAGGGGCGCCCCGCGCGTACGCGCGCGCGCGCGCGGGCCCTCGTTTTCGAGACCATCTCCCCCGCCCCTCCCGCCTCCATCGCCGCCGCCCCCCGCCGGCTCCCCGGCGCCGATCAGGGGCGCCACGAGGCTCACGGCCGCGGGGTCGAGGTTGGCGTAGGGCTCGTCCAGGAGCAGCAGGGGCGGATCGTGGAGCACGGCCCGGGCCACGGCCACCCGCTGGACGGTGCCCCGAGAGAGGCCCCGCAGGGGCTCGTCGCCGCGGTCGGCGATCTCCAGAGCCCGCAGCAGCTCCTCCACGCGCTCCTCCGGCACGCCGTGCAGGCGGGCGTGCAGGCGCAGGTTCTCGCGGGCGCTCAGCTCCCGGTAGAGCAGCGGCTCGTGGCCCAGCAGCCCCACCTGGCCGCGCACCGCCCAGGCCTCCCCGGGCAGGCCGTGGCCGAGCACCTCCACGCGGCCCTCCTGGGGGCGCAGCAGCGTGGCGAGCACCCGCAGCAGGGTGCTCTTGCCGGCGCCGTTGGGGCCGAACACCACCAGCGTGTGTCCCCGGGCAAGCGTCAGGGACACCCCGTCGAGAGCCTCCCGCTCGCCGTAGCGCCTGGTGAGGCCCTCCAGGCGCACCGCCGGCGCCACCGCTCAGGCGCCGACTGCCGCCGGCCCGACGGCGCGCTGGGCGCGGGCGATCAGCTCCCGCACCGCCTCATCGCCCGCCGGCGCGTCGTGCTCGCGCAGCAGCGCGATCGGGTCGGGATCGCCGGTGACGATCGACTCGAAGAACTCCTTGCGCTCCTGGAAGGTGGGCAGGGTGGCCTTCGCCCAGCCCCGCGCCTCGTTCAGGAGCACCGCCAGGCGTGCGTACTCCTCGCCGAACTGGCCTTCGATCTCCCGCTTCATCCGCTTGGCCAGCGCCGGCGAGGCGCCCGCCGTGGAGATCGCGATCGCCAGCGGCCCGCTGCGCAGGATGGCGGGCAGGATGAAGTTGCACAGGGGCGGCACGTCCACCACGTTCACCAGCATCGCCCGCCGCTCGCCGTCCTCGTACACGGCGATGTTCACATCCGTGTCGTCGCTCGCCGCGATCGCCAGGAAGGCCCCCTCGAGATCCTCCGCCCCGCCGTAGGGCCGCTGGGCCCACGCGATCGACCCCTCCCGCGCGAGCTCTTCCAGCGCGGGGGTGGCGTCGGGGGCGATCACCATCACGTCGCCGTCGCACGCCAGCAGGCCCTCCACCTTCTCCTGACCCACCTCTCCTCCGCCCACCACCACGCAGCGACGGCCGCTCAGCCGCAGGCAGGCGATGTAGAAGGGCGTCTCCAGCATCCCCCGCACGCAGCTCTGGTCGCAGATCCCCCTGCGCAGCTGACACACGCACTCCTTGCCGGCATAGGCCTGGGCGGGCATGTGAACAGGGTAGCCCTCCGGCGGCGCCAGCCACCGCCCGTGATTAGCGTGGTACGCCCCGGCCGAGCATCCGGGCGCCCATCCGTGCCAGCGCCGTGCTCCCCTGGCGCAGCGCCTGCTCCCGTCCCCGCGCCGAGCGCAGCTTGGCCGCCGTGCGCGCCGCGCGTGCGCTGGTGGCGTCGTAGGGGCCCCACCACGGGCCCCGCAGCGCCTGCGGGCTCCAGGCGATCAGCTTCTCCTGGGCGCACGCCCGCAGGCCCGTCTCCCCGAGCGTCTTGCCCAGCCCGCCCCCCGCCGCCGCGCCCCACGGTCCCCGCGCCAGGGTGGGCGCCGGCAGGTGGTCGTTGATCCACACCATCCCCGCCCGCAGGTCCCTGGCGATGCGGGCCCCCCGGTAGCGATCGGCGGTCCACACCGACGCCCCCAGGCCGTAGTCGCAGTCGTTCACCAGCTCCACCCCCTGCTCCACCGAGTCGATGCTCGCCACCGCCAGCACCGGCGCGTCCAGGGGCTCGCGCATCGCCCGCATCCGAGGCTGCGCCCCGCTCAGCACCGCCGGCGCGTAGAACGTCCCCGTGCAATCCCCAGGCGCCGCCAGCGGCCCGCCGCAGCGCAGCTCGGCGCCCTGCTCCACCGCCTCTCCCGTCAGCTCCATCACCCGCTCCAGCCGCCGCCGCGAGGCCAGAGGCCCCACCTGCGTGCGCGGGTCCGCCGGGTCCCCCACCCGCAGCGTCCGCGCCCGCTCCACCAGCAGCTCCGTGAAAGCCTGGGCGATCTCCTCCTCCACGAAGATCCGCTCCACCGCCCCCCGCGCCTGGCCGGCTCCCGCGCAGCCCGCCCACAGGGCGCAGTCCACCGCCTTGGCGAGGTCCGCGTCGGCCAGCACCAGCATCGCGTCCTTGCCCCCCAGCTCCACCGTCACCTCCTTCTCCCGCGTCACCGCCTCCCGCGCCAGCGCCCGTCCCACCGCCGGGGAGCCCGTGAACAGCAGCTTGCCCACTCCCTGCGCCCGTCCCAGCGCGATGCCCGTCTGGGAGCCTCCGTGCGCCACCGCCACGAGACCCTCCGGCAGCCCCGCCCGCGCCAGCAGCCCGGCGATCGCCTCGCCCGCCATCCATGCTCGCGCCGCGGGCTTGAAGACCACCCCGTTGCCCGCCAGCAGCGCTCCCGCGATCTGACCCAGCGGCTGCGCGAAGGGCGCGCTCCCCGCTCCGATCACCGCCACCACCCCGTAGGGCTCGTAGGCGATCCGCGCCCGCATCGGCCCGAGCGAAGGGCTGCTCCCGACTCGCCGCCCGCCGAGCACCTTGGCGCCGTCCTGCGCCATCCACCGCAGCGCCTCGATCGCCGGCAGCAGCTCCAGCGCCGCCACCTCCGCCCGCGGCCGGCCCTGCTCCCGCGCGATCCGCTCCAGCAGCTCGTCGTAGGCGTCGATCGTGGCCTGCGCCATCCGCGCCATGTACCGCGCCCGGTCGCGCACCTGCAGCAGCGCCCACAGCGGCTGCACCTTCGCGGCCCCCGCCACCAGCTCCGCCACCGCCTCCGGCGCCGTTCCCCGCACCTCGCCGAGCCTGGCCCCCGTCGCCGGATCCCGCGCCGTGAGCGTCCCCATGCTGCGATTATCGCCCACGCATCCGCCGAATCTCCGCGAGCCTCTCCGCCAGCTCCCCTTCCTGGGCTCCCGCCTGGAAGAACCGCTCCCCCGCCACCCCCTCCGGCGCGAGCTCCTGGGGCGAGACCCCGCCGGGGAGCCCGTGCGGGTTCTCGTAGCCGCCCGTCTCCCGCCCCGGCCTCACGCCAGAGCGAAGCCACGCCGGAACCGCCCCCGCGCCGTGCTCGCGCACGTGTCGCTGCGCCGCCCCCAGCGCCCGCCCCGCGGCGTTCGACTTGGGCGCCAGCGACAGGTAGATCGCCGCCTGGGCAAGCGCGAATTTCGCCTCCGGCAGCCCCACGTGCTCCACCGCCTGCGCCGCCGCCACCGCCACCGCAAGCGCCCCCGGGTCCGCGTTGCCGATGTCCTCCGAGGCCAGGATCACCATCCGCCGCACGATGAACCGCGGGTCCTCTCCGCCCTCCAGCATCACCGCCAGGTAGTACAGCGACGCGTCCGGGTCCGATCCTCTCGTCGCCTTGATCCACGCCGAGATGTCGTCGTAGTGGCGGTCTCCCCCTTTGTCGTACACCACCGCCCGCCGCTGCAGCGCGTCCTGGGCTCGCGCCAGGTCCACCCGCCGCTCCCCCCGCTCCGCCGCCGTCGCCAGCGCCAGCTCCAGCGCGTTCAGCGCGCTGCGCGCGTCCCCTTCGCTGCGCCCCGCCAGGAACTCGATCGCCTCCTCCGTCACCGCCGGCCCGCCGGCGCCGTCTCCCGTGCTCGCCCGCCGCAGCACCGTCGCCAGCTGCTCGGCCTCGAGCGGCCCCAGCGCGTACACCCGCAGCCGCGAGAGCAGCGCCCCGTTGACCTCGAACGCCGGGTTCTCGGTGGTGGCGCCGATCAGCGTGATCAGCCCCTCCTCCACCGCCGGCAGCAGCGCGTCCTGCTGGGCCTTGTTGAAGCGGTGGATCTCGTCCAGGAACAGCACCGTCCGGCGCCCGCCCGCCAGCGTGCGCCGGTGGGCCGCCCGCTCGATCACCGCCCGCACCTCCGCCCGCCCCGCCTGCACCGCGCTGAGCTCCTCGAAGATCACGCCCTCTCCCCTCCCCAGCATCCGCGCGAGCGTCGTCTTGCCCGATCCCGGCGGCCCGTAGAGGACCATCGAGTGGGGGTGACCCTGCTCGATCGCCGCCCGCAGCGCCGACTCCCGCCCGAGCAGGTGCTCCTGGCCGACGAACTCCTCCAGCCGCTCCGGCCGCATTCGCGCCGCCAGCGGCGCCGGGGGGGAGGGCCCCCCTGAGGCGTTGTGGGGCTCGTGGACGTCTTTCTTTTCGGGCGCCCCGCGCGCGCGTGCGCGCGCACGCTCGGGGGCGGGCTCCTGCTCAGAAGTGCTCCCAGCGGGCTCCCGTCGCTCCCGGTTCCCCTCGCCGGGGTCGTCCTCGAACAGGGTCTCCATGGCACGAGTATCGCGCGCCCGGCCTGCAAGTCTGCGCCCAAAGGCGCCCCCGCATCGAACACCCGCCGATAGACGGCCCATGGAGCTCATGTCTCACAGCACGGCGCCGAGGCGGGTAGGACGATGAGCCTTGGCGCAGTGGAGCTGCTGCCGGGCGCCGGCTCCCGCCTGGATCCAGCCGCCACCGACGCCGGGGCCGAGCTCGCCACCGAGGGCGCCGGCGAGGCCCGCGCGCGGGCCCTGACGCCCACGCGCCTGTTCTGGCGGCGCTTTCGCCGCGATCGGATGGCGATGGCCTCGCTGGTGTTCATCGTGGTGCTGATCGTGGTGGCGATCGCCGCCCCGCTGGTGGTGGCGCTCGCGGGCCTGCCCGGCCCCACGGTGCAGAACCCGAACCTCACGAACGCCTTCGGCAGCCCCCTCGGGCCGAGCCTCGCCCACCCCTTCGGCGTCGACCCCCTCGGCCAGGACGTGGCCTCGCGGGTGATCTACGGCGCCCGCGTGTCCCTGCTGGTGGGCATCGTGGGCACCGCCCTCGCCACCTTCCTCGGCGTGATCGTGGGCATGCTCGCGGGCTACTACCGCGGCTGGACCGACACGCTGCTCTCGCGCCTGATCGACGTGGTGCTGGCGATCCCGATCCTGATGCTCGGCCTCGGCCTGGGCGCCGCCTGCGAGGTGCGCGGCTGCCTCTCCGGGCACGTCCAGTCGGGTCTCGGGGTGATCGTCTTCCTGATCGTGCTCGTCAACTGGACCTACATCGCCCGCATCGTGCGCGGCCTCGTGCTCTCGATGCGCGAGCGCGAGTTCGTACAGGCCTCCCGCTCGCTGGGCGCCTCTGACCTGCGCATCATGACCCGCGAGATCCTCCCCAACCTGGTGGCCCCGATCCTCGTCTACGCCACCCTGCTGATCCCCCAGAACATCCTGCTGGAGGCGGCCCTCTCCTTCCTCGGCGTCGGCGTGCGGCCACCGACCGCCAGCTGGGGCCAGATGATCGCCGCCGCCACCCCGATCTTCGACACCGCCTGGTGGTACATGGCCTTCCCGGGCGTCGCTCTGCTGCTCACCGTGCTGGCCTTCAACCTGCTCGGCGACGGCCTTCAGGACGCATTGAACCCGAGGCTCGCGCGATGAGCGCGCAGGCCCCAAACCGCAAACCAGCGAGCCGCGCCACCCGCGCGGGGGCTCGCCGCAGGGCAACGAAAGGGGGACTCGCGATGAGCTCCACGCGACGGAACACCAAGAACGCGCTCCTCGCGGGCGCCTTCACCATCCTGGCCGCGCTCGGACTCGCGGCCTGCGGCTCCGGCGGCGACGCGCCCCTCGGCGCCGGCTCGATCGCGGCGCCCGCCGGCGTGCAGACGCCCGCCGGCGAGTCCCTCACCGGAGGCACCCATGGCGGCACCCTCACGGTGCTCAACCACCAGGACTTCGAACGCCTCGACCCCGGCCAGGCCTATTCCTCGGTGGACTACGAGGCGATGTACGCCACCCAGCGGCCGCTCTACTCCTACAAGCCCAACACCTTCGCGCAAGCCACCCCCGACCTCGCCTCGGGCCCGCCTCAGATCTCCGCGGACCGCAAGACGGTCACCGTGCACATCCGCTCGGGCGTCCACTTCAGCCCTCCGGTGAACCGCGAAGTGACCTCCGCGGACGTCGCCTACGCGATCGAGCGGGGCGCCAACCCGAACGTGGCCAACCCCTACTTCTCGAGCTACTACGGCGCCGTGGAAGGCGCGAGCAAGGCCGACGGCGGGCCGATCCCCGGCATCGTCACGCCCAACTCCCACACGATCGTCTTCCACCTCACCGAACCGAAGGGCCAGATTCTCGCCGCGGCGCTCGTGCTGCCCCTCAGCGCGCCCGTGCCGCCCGAATTCGCCAAGCCGCTGGACGCCCACAAACCGACCGAATACGGCAACTACCTGGTCGCCACCGGCCCCTACATGTTCAAGTCAAACGCCCAGGGCAAGGTGCTCGGCATCGGCTACGAACCGGGCAAGTCCGCCACCCTCGTGCGCAACCCCAACTGGAGCGCCTCCACCGACTTCCGGCCGGCCTACCTGAACCAGATCGACATCCAGATCGGCGGCGACCCCGACGTGATCGGCCACCAGGTGCTCGAAGGCTCGGACATGGTGCAGAACGACGAAGTCGCCCAGCCGATCGTCCAGCTGGCCTACGAAAAGTTCCGGTCCCAGCTGGAGATCTCCGCGGGCGCCGGCAGCAACTACATCGCCGTCAACAACAAGCAGGGGCCGTTCGCCAACGTGAACGTGCGCAAGGCCCTGTGGGCGGCTGTGGACCGGGTGGCCCTGAACAAGGCCCGCGGCGGCGAACTGGTGACGAACGTGATGACCCACTTCATCTATCCCGAGATCCCCGGCTTCGAACAGGCGGGTGGCCTGAAGGGTCCCCAGGTGGACTACAACGAGCACCCCGAAGGGGACATGGAAGTCGCCGCCAAGTACATGCGCCAGGCGGGCTATCCGAGCGGCAAGTACACGGGCGGCAAGACCATCCAGGTGGTGGGCGCCACCGGCAGCCCCAACTCCACCGACGCCGAAATCGTCAACCAGACGCTCGAGAACCTGGGCTTCAAGACGAAGTTCAGCCTCGTGGACTCCTCGGTGATGTACGCCAAGTTCTGCGGCGTGCCCGCGGAAGAGATCGACGTGTGCCCCAGCGTCGGCTGGGTGGCGGACTTCGGCGACCCCCAGGCGGTGCTCGACGTGCCCTTCAACGGCGAGCACATCGAAGCCGAAAACAACTCCAACTACGGCCAGGTCGACGACCCCACCATCAACCGCAAGATGGCCGCCGCCGAACTGCTCGTGGGCGAGCAGGCGCGGGCCGCCGCGTGGGCGAGCATCGACCGCGAACTGGTCGCCCAGGCCGCCGCGATCCCGATGTCGTGGGCCAAGCAGCCCCAGATCGAGGCCAAGGACGTGGCCGGCGTGGGCGACATCTGGAACCTCGGCGCCTGGGACTACAGCTTCACCTCCCTGAAGTGAGCCGATGAGCCGCTACATCCTCAGGCGCGTTCTGTGGGGGCTGCTGCTGCTGATCCTCGTCTCGGCGCTCACCTTCGTGCTGTTTCGCATCCTGCCCACCGCCGACCCCGCGCGCCTGCGGGCGGGCCGCAACGCGAACCCCAAGGTGATCGCCGAGATCCGCGCCAACCTCGGTTTGAACAAGCCCCTGCTGGACCAGTTCTGGCTGTACATGAAGGGCCTCTTCCTGCACTTCGACCTCGGCTACTCCTACTACTCCGGCGCCTCCGTGCGCAGCCTGCTGTTCGACCGCCTCCCCGCCACCCTCTCGCTGACGATCGGCGCCGCCATCCTGTGGATGGCCATCGGCCTGCCCGTGGGGATCGTCTCGGCCCTGCGCCGCCGCTCGCGCCTGGATCGCGCCTCGATGGGCGCCTCCCTGCTGCTGGTCTCCGCGCCCGAATACTGGCTCGGCCTGATCGTCCTGTACCTGTTCGCCTCCGACATCGGCCAGCTGCGGGTGTTCCCCGGCGCCGGCTCCTACGCCGGCCTCACCGCCGACCCCACCAAATGGCTCACCTCCCTGATGCTCCCGTGGATGGTGCTCGCCGCCGGCTTCGCCGCCGTGTACGCGCGGCTGATGCGCACCAGCCTGATCGAGACGATGGGCGAGGACTACATCCGCACAGCCCGCGCCAAGGGCGTGCCAGAGCGCCAGGTGGTGCTGCGCCACGGCGTCCGCGCCGCCATCACCCCGATCCTCACCATCTTCGCCCTCGACGTCGGCGTGCTGCTCGGCGGCGCCGTGCTCGTGGAGACCGTGTTCGACATCCCCGGCATCGGCCGCCTGAACTACGACGCCATCACCCACGCCGACTTCCCGATCATCCAGGGCACCGTCCTGCTCGCGGCCCTGTTCATCATCGTCGCCAACATCCTCGTGGACATCGTCTACGCGTACCTAGACCCCCGGGTGCGCTTCTCGTGAGCCGCGGTCCCGGCAGCGGTGATTGGGAGCCCGAGCCACGGGCTGGCGCCGGGCGCGACGCGGCGTTCTCGGTGTCCGCCGGCGGCGCCCGCGCGCGCGTGCGCGGAGACGGGGAGCCGCTGCTGCGGGTGCGGGACCTGCGGGTCGGCTTCTCCGGCGAAGAGGGAACCGCGTGGCCCGTGGACGGGGTCTCCTTCGGGCTCGCCCGCGGCGGCGCGCTGGGCATCGTGGGGGAGTCGGGCTCGGGCAAGTCGCTCACCGCGCTGAGCGTTCTCGGCCTCACCCGCACCGCTCCCGGCGCGCACGTCAGCGGCTGCATCGAGTTCGAGGGCCGCGACCTGCTCGCTGTGCCCGAGCCCCGGCTGCGGGAGATCCGCGGCAACGAGATCGCGATGGTCTTCCAGGACCCCCTCTCCTCGCTGCATCCCCTCTACCGGATCGGCGCCCAGATCGTGGAGGCGATCCGCGCCCACCGGCCGCTGCCCAAGGCCAGGGCCCGCGCGCGCGCCATCGAGCTGCTGGAGCTCGTGGGCATCCCGGACCCGGCCCGCCGCGTGGACGCCTACCCGCACGAGCTCTCCGGCGGCCAGCGCCAGCGCGCGAAGATCGCGATGGCCCTCGCCAACGAGCCCAAGCTGCTGCTAGCCGACGAGCCCACCACCGCGCTGGACGTCACCGTCCAGGCCCAGATCCTCGACCTTCTCGTTCGCCTGCGCCGGGAGCTGTCGATGGCGCTGGTGTTCGTCACCCACGATCTCGGCGTGGTCGCCGAAGTGGCCGACGAGGTCCTGGTGATGCAGAGGGGCCGGATCGTCGAGCGCGCGAGCGCCGCCAAGCTGTTCGACTCCCCCACCCACCCGTACACCCGCCGGCTGCTGGCGGCGATGCCCACGATCGACGGCCCCCCGCCCCCGCCCCTGCCCGCCAAGGACGCCGAGCCGCTGCTGCGGGTGCGGGGCCTGGTCAAGCACTTCCCCATCACCCGCGGCGTGATCGTTCGCCGCCGCGTGGGCGCCGTGACGGCGGTCGAAGGCATCGACTTCGAGGTGATGCCCGGCGAGACCTTCGGCATCGTCGGCGAGTCGGGCTCGGGCAAGACCACCACCGCCCGCCTGATCGCCCGCCTGCTGGCGCCCACCGCCGGCGAGGTCAGCTTCCAGGGCCGTGACGTCGCTGCCCTGCGCGGCCGCGAGCTGAAGGCCCTGCGCCGCGAGCTGCAGATGATCTTCCAGGATCCCTACTCCTCCCTGAACCCCCGCAAGACCGCCGGCTCGATCGTCGCCGAGCCGCTGGCGGTGCACCGCGTGGAGCCCGATCGCGCGCGCCGCCGGCGCGCGGCGGAAAGGCTGCTGGAGACGGTCGGCCTGAACCCCGGCGACCGCAACCGCTATCCCCACGAGTTCTCCGGCGGCCAGCGCCAGCGCATCGGCATCGCCCGCGCCCTGGCCCTGGAGCCGAAGCTGATCGTCGCCGACGAGCCCGTCTCCGCGCTCGACGTTTCGATCCAGGCCCAGGTCCTCGAGCTGCTGCGCAGCCTGCGCGAGCGCCTCGGCCTGACCCTCATCCTCATCTCCCACGACCTCTCCGTCGTCAGGCACATGTGCGACCGCATCGCCGTCATGCACGAGGGCAGGATCGTCGAGCTGGCCGCCAACGAGGACCTCTACGGAGCCCCTCGCGACCCCTACACCCGCGAGCTGCTGGCCGCCGTTCCGGGGGCACGCCAGCTCGATCGGCGTACGATCCACGCGTGAGCGAGGCACAGGTCGAGCAGCAGGAGCGTCTCGGCGCCGAGGCGGTTGGGCTCTTGCGGGAGCTGATCCGCTTTCACACCGTCAACCCGCCCGGCAACGAGCGGCCCCTGCAGGAGCGCCTGGCGGCGCTGCTCTCGCAGGCCGGCTTCCAGTGCGAGCTGCTCGGCGCCGAGCCCGACCGCCCCAACCTCGTCGCCCGCCTGCCGGGCCGTGCGGAGGGCCCCACCCTCTGCTACCTCGGCCACGTCGACACCGTGCTCGCGGATGCCGCCGAGTGGTCCCGCGACCCGTGGTCGGCGGACCTGCACGAGGGCTTCGTGTGGGGCCGCGGCGCGCTCGACATGAAGTCCCAGGTCGCCGCCGAGGTGGCGGCGGGCGTCGCCCTGGCCCGCTCGGGCTGGCGGCCGGCGCGGGGGGATCTGCTGATCGTGGCCGTCGTGGACGAGGAGACCGGCGGGCGCCTCGGCGCCGAATGGATCACCCTCAACCACCCCGAGAAGGTCCGCTGCGAGATGCTCGTCAACGAGGGCGCCGGCGCCGTCTTCGAGTATGGAGGCTCGCCCGCCCGGCGCCGCTATGGCGTCTGCTGCGCCGAGAAGGGCGTGTTTCGCTTCACCATCACCACCGAGGGGGTGGCCGGCCACGCCTCGATGCCGGGCATGGGCGAGAACTCCCTGCTGAAGATGGCCCCCCTGCTCGCCCGCCTGGGCGAGCGCCAGCCCTCCTACGAGCTCACCGCCGAGCCGCGCGCCTTCCTGGCGGCGATCGGCGAGGACCCCGCCGACCCGGCCGCCTCCGTGGCCCGCCTGCGCGAGACGGACCCGCGGCTGGCGATCATGTTCGAGCCGATGCTCGGTGTCACCTTCGCTCCCACCCGCATCGCCGCCTCGGAGAAGATCAACGTGATCCCCAGCCGCACCGTCGTCAAAGTCGACTGTCGCGTGCCCCCCGGCCTGGGCGAGCCGGAGGTCCGCCGCGCGATCGCCGAGGTGCTCGGCCCCGAAACCGACTCCGACCCGCCCTTTCGCGTCGACTTCACCGAGCGCATCGTCGGCAACCGCTCGCCGATCGAGTCCCCCCTGATGGACGCCATCTCGCAGTGGGTCGCCGCCAATGACGAGGG
>DATJMB010000190.1:0-5339 GCA_035508995.1 Solirubrobacteraceae bacterium
CGCCGTCTTCGCCCCCCCGCCATCCCGCCGCCTGTCCGCCCACCATCCCGACATCCAGCCCGCCGCCCCTCCCCCGAGAGCCGACATGCCCACCGTCAGCCGCACGAGAACCATCCCCGCGCCCCTCCCCAGCCTGTGGGAGACCGTCTCCGACCCCCACCACCTGGCCCGCTGGTGGCCCCGGGTGGTGCGCGTGGAGAGCGTCGCCGAGGATGCCTTCACGGAGGTCCTCTCGAGCTCCCGCGGCCGCCTGCTGCGCGCCGACTTCAACCTGCTGCACCGCACCGAGGACACCCATGCCATCGCCTGGCAGCAGGTCGTCGAGAACACCCCCTTCGCCCGCCTGCTGAAGTCCGCCCGCACCAGCCTCTCCCTCGCCCCCGCCTCCGCCTCCGCCCCCGACCACGGCGACGGCACGGAGGTCACGATCGAGCTCGACCAGTCCCTCAACGGCTTCTTCTCCCGCTTCGGCTCCTTCATGGTCCGCAAAGCCGCCCTCCAGACCCTCGACGAAGCCCTCGACGGCCTCGAACGCATCGCGGGCCCCGCGTGAGCGGCCCGGCGACCGGCGCCACATGAGCGACCTCCGCGATCTCCCCACATGAGCGCCTCCCGCGCCCTGCCCGCCCCGGAGCCCGCCCGCATGCGCTGGTGGGGCTGGGGCGAGCCCTCCCGGCCGCCGGCCCTCACCTCGGCCGCCCTGGAGCTCCTGGGCGACACCGTCGGCCTCGCTCCCGCGCCCCGCCCGCCCGTGGCCCTGGAGGCCGTGGCCCTGCCGCCCGCTCGCCTCGGCGAGAGAACCCTCGACTCCCTGCGCGCCATCCTCGGCCCCGAGGGCCTGCGCGTGGACCGCGCCGAGCGCATCCGCCACGCGGCGGGCAAGGGCTATCTCGACCTCGTCCACATGCGCGCAGGCGCCCCCCGCGCCGCCCCCGACGCGGTGGCCCTCCCCGACGGCCACCGCTCCCTGCGCGCGCTGCTGGAGCTCGCCGCACGCGAGTCCATCGCCGTGGTGCCCTTCGGCGGCGGCACCAGCGTGGTGGGCGGCGTGGAGCCCCTCGCCGGCGACCATCCCGCCGTGATCGCCCTGGACACCAGCCGCATGGCCGCCGTCCACGACCTCGACCCCGAGTCCCGCGTCGTCACCGTCGCCGCCGGCATCCGCGCCCCCGCCCTGGAGCGCCACCTGGCCGGTCACGGCCTCACCCTCGGCCACTACCCCCAATCCTTCGAGTACGTCTCCCTCGGCGGCTGTGTAGCCACCCGCTCCGCCGGCCAGTCCTCCAGCGGCTACGGCTCCATCGCCAGGATGGTCCTCGGCCTGCGCCTCGCCGCGCCCGCCGGCGACATCGACCTGCAGCCCCTCCCCGCCACCGCTGCCGGCCCCGGCCTGCGCGAGCTGCTGGTGGGCTCCGAGGGCGCCCTGGGGGTCATCCACGAGCTCTCCCTGCGCGTCCGTCCCGCCCCGCGCGAGATCCTCGACGAAGGCGTCTTCTTCGAATCCTTCCAGGCCGGCCTGGAGGCCCTGCGCGCCCTCGCCCAGGAGCACGCCACCCCCGAGGTCGCCCGCCTCTCCGATCCCCGCGAGACGTGGCTCTCGCTGGCCCTCGCCGACTCCGGCTCAGCCCACGCGCCCGCCGGCCCCCGCGAGCGGCTCGCCGGCGAGCTGAAGAGGCGCCTCGGCCACGCCTATCTGGGCCTGCGCGGCTTCGGCGAGGCCGCCTCCGGGCGCTGCCTGGCGATCCTCGCCTTCGAGGGCCACCCCGAGGAGGTCCACATTCGCCGTGCCCGCGCCCGCAAGCTGATCCGCGCCCACGGCGGCCTGCTCGTGGGCCGCTCCCCGGGCGCCGCCTGGCGCCGGGACCGCTTTCAGGCGCCCTACCTGCGCGACGAGCTGCTCACCCACGGCGTGATGGTGGAGACCCTCGAGACGGCCACCCGCTGGTCGAACATGTCCCGCCTGCACGCCGCCGTCACCGCCGCCATCGAGGGCGCCCTCGAGCGCCAGGCCACTCCCGGGATCGTGATGTGCCACGTCTCCCATCTGTATGAGACCGGTGCCTCCCTGTACTTCACCTACATCGCCAGGCAGCGAGCCGGCGCCGAGGCCGAGCAGTGGGCCGCCGTCAAGCACGCCGCCGCCGAGGCCATCGTGGCCGGCGGCGGCACCATCACCCACCACCACGCCGTCGGCCTCGATCACGCCCGGTGGCTGGCCCGCGAGATCGGCGAGCGGGGACTCGCCACGATCGCCGCCGCCAAGGCCGAGCTCGACCCCGCCGGCATCATGAACCCCGGCAAGCTCGGCCTCAGTGGCCGAGGCTGAAGGCGCCGCTGAGCGCCACCGGCCCGGGGGTGGTGGCGTGTTCGCTGGTCTCCTTCGTGAGCAGGATCTTGTCGAATTCGTGCGCGTTGGTGGGCAGCAGCGCCCCCCCCTGCAGCCGCCCGTCCGAGCCCACGTTGGGGGCCTTGCTGATCGCCTCCGCCTTGGTGGGGGAGGCCAGCCACACCACGTAGAAGAACCCGCTGGAGGGCGCCAGCTTTTCGGCCGCGATGTAGAAGGCGTGCTGGGAGCCTTCCGCGAGCACCTCCACGAGGCCGATCGCCTTGCTCGAGGCTTCCGGCGGCGTGAGCGTGATCTGCTTGGTGATCTTGGGGCTCTTCCCCGACGCCGTCCCGGTGGTGCCCGTCGTGCCGCTGCCGGTCGTGGTGGCGCCGGTCGTGGTGGCGCCGGTGGTGGTGGCGCCGGTGCCGCCGGCCGTCTGCGCCGAGGAGGCGCCGCCCGAGCCCGTGCCGCTCGAGCTGGGGGTGTTGTGGGAGCCCGACCCGCCTGAGCTCGTGACGAGGATCGCCACCACCACGATCACCGCCACGATGCCGCCGAGCAGGATCGCCCCGCCCCGTCGTGAGACCGG
This sequence comes from Solirubrobacteraceae bacterium, assembly GCA_035508995.1. Taxonomy (GTDB): domain Bacteria; phylum Actinomycetota; class Thermoleophilia; order Solirubrobacterales; family Solirubrobacteraceae; genus Palsa-744. The sequence continues at coordinate 2,916 of DATJMB010000190.1, forward strand.
CAGGGCGGGCGCGCCGGCGTTGGGGCCGCCCGCGGAGCGGACCCGCGGGACCCGCGAGGGGGCGCCCGGCGGTGGCGTGGGGGCCGGTGTCGCGGTGGAGGGGGGTGGGGGAGATGTGTTCGTTTTTGGGGTGCCCGCGCGCGTACGCGCGCGCGCGCGCGGGGCCTCCGTTTGGAAAGCCTCACCACCCCCCGCCGGCGCCTCGTCGCCACCCCCCGCCGGCGCCGCGTCGCCACCTCCTGGCGGCGTCCCAGGGCCCCCCGCCAGCGCGTCGAGCGCCGCGTGGGCCCGTTCCCGTACGGCAGTCTCGGGGATGGCGAGCAGGTCGGCGACCTCGGCGTAGCTCTTGCCACGGTCCACCACCAGGGAGAGGGCGGCGCGGAGGTCGGGTGAGAGGTCGTCGAGTGGGCTCATCTTCTGGGGAGGTGGCTGCGTGCAGAGCCCGGCCGGCCAGGAGGCCGGGGAGCCTTAGGCTATCGTGGCGGCCCGATGTTGACGCCGAGCGCAGAGGAGCTGCGGGGGTCCGTGCGGGGCTTCGACAGGCTCTACGGCCTCGAGCTGGTGGAGCTGCTGGACGGCGAGGTGCGCGCCCAGGTGGCGGTGCGCGAGGAGGTGCTCCAGCCGATGGGCCTCGTGCACGGCGGGCTGTACGCGTCGATCGCCGAGTCGATGGCCTCGCTGGCCACGGCGCTGGGGGTGATGGAGGAAGGGAAGATGGCGATGGGGCTCTCCAACAGCACGAGCTTCCTGCGGCCGGTCACGGAGGGCACCGTGCACGGGCACGCCAGGCGGCTGCACCGCGGCAGGACCACGTGGGTGTGGGACGTGACGTTCACCGACGACGCCGGCCGCACCTGTGCGCTCACGCGCATGACGATCGCCGTGCGGCCGATGGCCGACGGCGGCTGAACGGCGGCCCGACCGCATAGCCGGCGTTGCGTGCCGGCGGCGCCACGCGGATAGCCGGCGTTACGCGCCGGCCGCGCCTCATTGGCGCAGCGGCCGCAGGGGGGCGGGCATCTGGGAGGGGAGGGGCCGTTCGTCGAAGCCGGTGTTGGGGAGCGGCTGGGCGAGGGGCGCGCCGGGGTAGCTCGGGTAGTTGACGGGCACCGCGGTCTCGGCGGCGGCGCGGGCGAGGGCGGGGGTCTTGGCGAACACGCTCAGCACCACCGGGCCGGTGGCGATGGCGATCGCGGCGCCCGCTTCGGTGAGGGTGGCGGGCACGCCGCGCAGCAGGGCGGTGCGGCTGGTGGGGCTCCTCTGTCCGGGCACGAAGCTGTTGTCGGGGGAGGTGACGATTTTCAGAGGCGGCACGCAGGTGCTCTGGCCGCCTTCCAGGCAGTCGCCGTACTGGATCGTGAAGGCCCCTCCGGGGTCGCCGCCGGCGGCGGTGATGGCCATGCCGTGGAAGGTTCCGCCGAGCCAGTACACGGGGTAGGGGGCGAGCAGGAGGGCCTCGAGGGTGTTGTGGGGGATCGGCTGGTCCTGGACGGTGTTGGCGCAGCCGGCGAGGAGGACGGCGGGGAGGGCGATCAGCGCCAGCAGGGCGCGCCGCGGCCTGGAGGGGCAGGTCACGGTCAGCCCCGGTAGCGGTTGGTGATGGGCATGCGGCGGTCGCGGCCGAAGGCGCGGGTGGTGACCTTGATGCCGGGGGGCGCCTGGCGTCGCTTGTACTCGGCGAGGTCCACGAGGCGCACCGTCCGCTTGACGTCCCGCTCGGGCAGGCCTTCGGCGATCAGCTGCTCGGGGCCGCGGTCGAGCTCGATGTAGCCCTGCAGGATGCGGTCGAGCAGCTCGTAGGGGGGCAGGGAGTCCACGTCGCGCTGGTCGGGCCGCAGCTCGGCGGAGGGGGGACGGGCGATGATCGAGGCGGGGATCGGCGCGCGTGCGCGGGGGTCGCCGCTCACGGGGTCCACGGCGCCCGCGGAGGCGTTGCGCCACTCGCACAGCCGGTAGACGAGCGTCTTGGGGACGTCCTTGATCACCGCGAAGCCCCCCGCGAGGTCGCCGTAGAGGGTGGTGTAGCCGACGGACATCTCGGACTTGTTGCCGGTGGTGAGCACCAGCCAGCCGAACTTGTTGGAGAGGGCCATCAGCAGGTTGCCGCGGATGCGGGCCTGCAGGTTCTCCTCGGTGAGATCGGCCGGCAGATCGGCGAAGTCGGCGCTGAGGGCGTCGCTGTAGGCGTCCATCACCGGCGCGATCGGCAGCTCGTGGGCGCGGACGGAGAGGGCGCGGGCGAGGCTGTGGGCGTCGGCCTGGGTCTCGGCGGAGGAGTAGGGGGAGGGCATCACGGCGACGCTGACGCGGCCGGCGCCGAGCGCGTCGACCGCGATCGTCGCGACGAGGGCCGAGTCGACGCCGCCGGAGAGGCCGAGGACGACGTGGCGGAAGCCGTTCTTGGCGACGTAGTCGCGCAGGCCG
>DATJMB010000191.1:0-11077 GCA_035508995.1 Solirubrobacteraceae bacterium
CCGCCACCAGCTCGATCGCTTCGCCGCCCTTCCCGGCGCCCATCCCGGCGTCCAGATGGGCACGAGGCCGAGTGCCAGGCCTGGCGGGCGGCCGAGTGCCAGGCCTGGCGGGCGGCCGAGTGCCAGGCCGGGCGGGGGGCCGGCCGCCACCGCCGCCGGCCGGCCCGCCGGCCGCCGCGCTGCCCGCCTGCGTGCCTTCGCCGGCGACGAGCACGACCGCCTGCCCGCCCTCCGCGCTGACCCCTTCTGCGTTCCCCACCTGGACCGCTTCCTCGCCGAGCACTCCACCTGGGTGGCCCCCGAGGCCCTGCCCGTGCTCCAGCGGATTCGCGAGCACCACGCCCGCGCCGAGGGCCTCGTGTCCCTCTCCGCCGCCGATCACGCTCCTCTCGAGGTCCCCGGCCTGGGGGGCGAGCTGAAGCCCTTCCAGCGCGCCGGCGTGGCCTACCTGCTCGCCCAGCGCCGCGCCTTCCTCGCCGACGAGCAGGGCCTGGGCAAGACCATCGAGGCCCTCGCCACCCTCCAGGCCGACGACGCCTTCCCCGCCGTCGTCGTGTGCCCCGCGAGCCTCAAGCTCAACTGGCTGGGAGAGATCGACCGCTGGCTTCCCGGCCGCACCGCCCGCGCCCTCGCCGGCACCGCCCCCCGAGGCCCTGTGCCCAGCGCCGACATCACCGTCCTCAACTACGACATCGTCGCCTCCCGCCTCTCCGAGCTCCAGGCCCTCCAGCCCCGCGCCCTGGTCCTGGACGAGTCCCACTACTGCAAGAACCCCTCCGCCAGACGCACCCAGGCCGTCTCCCGGCTCGCCGACGCCGTCCCCGCCGATGGGCTCCTCCTTGCCCTCACCGGCACCCCCGTGATGAACCGCCCCCCGGAGCTCATCTCCCAGCTGCGCATCATCCGCCGCCTCTCCGACTTCGGCTCCGGCGCCCAGTTCGGCCGTCGCTTTCGCGGCCCCGACGCCCACATGCGCCTGCACTGGCACCTCCGCGCCCGCTGCTTCGTCCGCCGCCTGAAGGCCGACGTCCTGCCCCAGCTTCCCGCCAAGACCCGCTCCATCGTCCCCATTGAGCTCGACAACCACCACGAGTACCGGCTCGCCGAGCGCGACCTCGTCGCCTGGCTGCGCACCCAGCCCATGGACCTCCGCGAGCTCGACGCCAAGGTCGCCGCCGCCCTCCGCGCCGAGCGCCTCGTCCGCCTCAACGCCCTCAAGCTCCTCGCCGCCCGCGGCAAGCTCCACGCCGCCCTCGCCTGGATCCACGACTTCTGCGCCTCCGGCGAGCCCCTCGTGGTCTTCGCCCGTCACCGCCAGATCCAGCACGCCGTCCTCCAGCGCTTTCCCCACGCCCTCCACATCCTCGGCGGGGACACTCACCGCGCTCGCCACGCCTCCCTGCGCGCCTTCCAGGAGCCCCACGGGGGTCCGGGGGAGAGCCACACATCGGGAGCCCCCACGGGGGCCACCCCACGCGAGCGCCGCTCCAGCCAGCTCATCGTCTGCTCCCTGGAGGTCGCCGGCCAGGGTCTCACCCTCACCCGTGCCTCCAACGTCGCCTTCCTGGAGCTCGACTGGACCCCCGCCAAGCACGACCAGGCCGAGGACCGCTGTCATCGCATCGGCCAGCACGATCCCGTCACCGCCCACTACCTGCTCGCAGCCGCCACCGTCGATGAGACCATCGCCACCCTTCTCGAGCGCAAGCGCGCCGTCATCGCCGCCGTAACCGACGGCGCCCAGCACGACGAGGAGGCCGTCGTCGACGCTCTCGTCCGGGAGCTCGCCGCTGAGCCCTTCCGCCCCCTTCGCGCCGTCGCCTGACCGGCCGCTCGCGGCCGTGTGGGGGCTTGAGGTGGCCGTCATGGAAGTCTCGAAAACGGGGTCCCCGTGCGTGCGTGCGCGTGCGTGCGCGTGGGCACGCGCGCGCGGGCGACCGACCGCCCGACGCCCGCTTGCCCCTATCTGTACTGTTAACCTCATGGCTAACAGTGCGCTGCTGGATCGGTCGTTCGCCGCCTGCTCTCATCCCATCCGCAGGGGCATCATCGAACGTCTCGCCGAGGGCGAGATGACCGTCGCCGAGGCCACCGGCGACTTCGGCGTGTCCAAGCCCGCCATCAGCCGCCACCTGAAGGTCCTCGAGCAGGCCGGCGCCATCGTGCGGGTCATCGACGGCCGCACCCACCGCCTGCGCCTGGACGACCGTCCCCTCGACGAAGCCCAGCACTGGATCGCCCGCCAGCGGGAGCTCTGGGAGCGCAAGCTCGACACCCTCGAGCTCTACCTCCGGGAGTCCCGAACCAAGTCACCCAAAAAGGAGCAACCGTGAGCACTCACGCCAGCACCCCCGCCACCCCCGCCACCGCCGAGAGCCCCACCAGCCTGCGTCTGCAGCGCACCTTCGACGCCTCCCCACAGGAGGTCTTCGACGCCTGGACCCATCCCGAGCTCCTGCGCCGCTGGTGGGCCGCCGACCCCTCTTGGCCCACCGCCGTCGCCGAGGTCGACCTTCGCCCCGGCGGCCGCTATCTGCTCTCCATGGAAGACCCCTCCACCGGCGCCACCCACACCGTCAGCGGCGAATACCGCGAGATCGATCCGCCCAACCGCCTCCTCTACACCTGGCAGTGGGAGCTCGACGACGGCGGCTGGGGCCACGAGAGCACCGTCGCCGTCCACTTCCTCCCCGACGACTCCCGCACCACCGTCGTCCTCGAGCACACCGGCCTCGAATCTCCCGACTCCCGCGACCGTCATCGCAGCGGCTGGGAAGGCTGCCTGGAGAGCTTCCGTCTCAGGGCCCTCTCAAACGACTGACGTCCGCTCCCCTCGCCCCAACTTCGACACCCACCCCAAACACAGAACACCAACCCTAAAGGAGCTCACAGATGGCGAACTACCTGCTGGCATACAAGGGCGGAGGAATGGCTCAGACCGACGCCGACCGCGAGGCCGCCATGGCCGCCTGGGGCGGATGGTTCGGCGGCCTCGGCGGGGCGGTCGTCGACGCCGGCAACCCCTTCGGCCCCTCCAAGTCCGTCGCCTCCGACGGCACCTCCAGTGATGGCGCCGGCTCGAGCCTCACCGGCTACACCGTGGTCTCCGCCGAGAGCCTCGATGCCGCCGCCGCCCTGACCAAGGGCTGCCCGATCTTCGCCGCCGGCGGCTCCGTCGACGTCTACGAGACCGTGCCCGTGATGTAGCGAATGGCCGTCCCTGTGGCGGTGATGTGTTCGAAAACGGGGTGCCCGCGCGCGCGTGCGCGCGCGCGTGCGCGCGCGGGGAGCCGTCTTTTGGTCTACCCCTTGAACGTCGACCGGCCCCCGTCCCCGAACCCCTCGTCCCGCTCCCTCACCGCCTCTTTGAAGCCCGCCTCCATCGCCCTCCTCTGAAAGCCGTATCCCTCTGCCGTGTGCCGCGCCACCCCGTCGAGCAACGTGCCCAGCACCTGGGTGCTCTGCAGGCCCTGGTCGTAGAGGCTCTGGTTCACCAGCAGCTTCATCATCCGCAGCTGGTTGACCGGCATCCGCCCGATCCGCTCCAGCAGGTTCTCCGTGCGCTCCTCGAGCTCCGCCGCCGCCGGCGCCTCGATCGCGAGCCCCCACTCCAGCGCCTCTCTCCCCGACAGCGAGTCTCCCGTGAACAGCAGCCGCTTGGCCCGCTGCACCCCCAGCCGGTAAGCCCACATCGAGGTCGTCGGCGATCCCCACACCCGTGCCGGCGGATAGCCGATCTTCGCGTCCTCCGCGATCACCAGCAAGTCCGAGCACAACGCCATGTCCGTACCCCCCGCCACACAGAAGCCGTGCACCTTGCACACCACCGGCTTGCCGCAGTGAAACAGCGACATGAATCCCCTCACGTTCCGGCTCATCATCGCGTAGTCCACCGTCGCGTCCCACGTGCCCCGCGGGTCGTGGTTGGCCGCCATCACCGCCGGGTCCAGCGGCGAGCCCGGGAGAGGGTCCTCGAGCGGCTCCCTTCCCTCGCCCTCCTCCGGGCCCCGTCCCTCGGCGCTCTCCACCAGGTCATAGCCCCCGCAGAAGCCCCTCCCGGCCCCCGACAGCACCAGCACGTGCACCCGCGGGTCCAGGTCCGCCCGCTCCACGCACTCCTCCAGCTCTCTCACCATCAGCCGCGTGATCCCGTTGCCCCGCTCCGGCCGGTTGAGCGTGATCCGCCCGATCCGCCCGTCTCGCTCGTATTCGATCGTCCGCAACTTCCTCATCTGCGGATGGTGCCAGACGACGGCCGTACGGGCCGACGTGAGAACATGGCTCCGTGAGCGCCGTGAACCGCCAGTTCCGCCTCGCCGCCCGTCCCGTGGGTCTGCCCAAGGACAGCGACTGGACCCTCGCCGAGTCCCACGTGCCGGAGCCCGGTCCCGAAGAGGTGCTCGTGCGCGTGCACTACATCTCCCTTGACCCAGCCATGCGCGGCTGGATGAACGAGGGCCGCTCCTACATCCCCCCGGTGGCCGTGGGAGACGTCATGCGCGCCCTGGCCGCCGGCGAGGTCATCGCCTCCGAGCACCCCTCCATCGCCGTCGGCGATCACGTCACCGGCCTCTTCGGCGTACAGGAGTACGCCGCCATGCACGGCGCCGCCGTGGGCAAGGTGGACACCGAGCTCGCCCCTCTCCCCGTGTACCTGAGCGCCCTGGGCATGCCCGGCATGACCGCCTACTTCGGCCTCCTCGACATCGGCAGGCCGAGTCCCGGCGAGACCGTCCTGGTCTCCGGCGCCGCCGGCGCAGTGGGCAGCGTGGTGGGCCAGATCGCCAAGCTCAAGGGAGCCCGCGCCGTGGGCATCGCCGGCGGCCCCGAGAAGTGCTCCTACATCGTGGACGACCTCGGCTTCGACGCCGCCATCGACTACAAGTCCCAGGACGTCCCCACCGGCCTGGCGGAGCACTGTCCCGAGGGCATCGACATCTACTTCGACAACGTCGGCGGCCCCATCCTCGACGCCGCCCTCGCCCACCTCGCCCGCCGCGCCCGCGTGATCATCTGCGGCGCCATCTCCCAGTACAACCAGCTGGAGGCCGTCCAGGGGCCCGCCAACTACCTCTCCGTGCTCATCAACCACGCCTCCATGACCGGCTTCGTGGTCTCCGACTACGGCGATCGCCTCGCCGAGGGAGTAGCCGAGATGGCCGGCTGGTACGCCGCCGGCAAGGTGGTCTCCCGCGAGCACATCGTGGACGGCATCGAGCACTTCCCCGAGACCCTCCTGCGCCTCTTCACCGGCGACCACGACGGCAAGCTCGAGCTCCACGTCGCCACGTGATCTCCTCGGGCTGCTGACCCACGGGCCACCGCCCGCGCGCCATGGACCTTCGCGATCGACACGTCGTCATCACCGGCGCCGCCGGCGGCATCGGCTCCGCACTGGCCCGCGCCGCCGCCGAGCAGCACGCCCGCGCCGTCGTGGTGGCCGACCGCAACCTCGAGGCCCTGCACGCCCTCGCCGCAGAGCTCGATCGCACCGCCGCGTCTCCCGCCGCCGGGCCTGACGCCGCAGAGCTCGATCGCACCGCCGCGTCTCCCGCCGCCGGCCCTGACGCCGTCGGCCCTTCCGTCGCCGGCGGGTCTCCGGCAGGGCCATCCATCGCCGGCGGCCCCGAGGCCACCACCGCCCTGGCCGTCGAGCTCGACGCCGGCTCCGAGGAGTCCGTCCGCGGCCTCGTCGCACGCGCCCGGGAGGCCCACGGTCCGGTCGACGTGTTCGTGTCGAACGCCGGCGTCCCCGGCGCCATGGGCGGCCCCGAGGTCCCCGACGAGATCTGGGATGAGTCCTTCCGGGTGAACGTCATGGCCCACGTGTGGGCCGCCCGCGCTCTCCTCCCCGACATGCTCGAGCGGGGTGAGGGCTATCTCGTCAACACCGCCTCCGCCGCCGGCCTCCTCACCCAGGTGGCCTCCCTGACCTACTCCGTCACCAAGCACGCCGCCGTGGCTCTCGCCGAGTGGCTGGCCATCGAATATCTCGAACGCGGCATCCGCGTCTCCTGCATCTGCCCCCAGGGCGTCCGCACCCCCATGCTCGAAGCCGCCATGCAGGACCCCTCCGCGGCCGCCGCCCTGAACGCCGGCGGCCTCATCGAGCCCGAAGACGTCGCCCATGCCTTCGTCGAGGGACTCCGCGAGGAGCGCTTCCTGATCCTGCCCCACCCCGAGGTCGCCCGCTTCCTCGCCCTCAAGGGCGCCGACCCCGAACGCTGGCTCGGCGGCATGCGCAAGCTCGTCCGCAACGCCCGCACCGGCGCCGGCTGAGGTTCCCCGCCCGCCGAACCACCGCCGCCTCGCCGACCGCCCATCCGCGAAAACACCGACTCAGAGGGAGCACCCATGCACTACGAGCACTACGAGCAGATCCTCACCGAGCTGGCCGAGGGCGTCTTCACCATCACCCTCAACCGGCCCGACCGTCTCAACGCCTGGACCCAAACCATGGGCCGGGAGCTCATCGAAGCCTTCGACCAGGCTGACTCCGACGACGAGGCCCAGGTCATCGTCGTCACCGGCGCCGGTCGCGCCTTCTGTGCCGGCGCCGACCTGGAGGCTGGCGGCGAGACCTTCGATTGGCGCCAGCGTCACGGCGAGGACGCCGGCGAGGTGCCACGCGACGACGGCGGCCGCTTCGTCCTGCGCGTGTTCGAAGCCAAGAAGCCCGTCATCGCCGCCATCAACGGCCCCGCCGTGGGCGTCGGCGCCACCATGACCCTCCCGATGGACATCCGCCTCGCCGCCGACCACGCCCGCATCGGCTTCGTCTTCGCCCGCCGCGGCATCGTCCCCGAGGCCTGCTCCAGCTGGTTTTTGCCCCGCGTCGTGGGCATCGGCCAGGCGATGGAGTGGGTGGCCACCGGCCGTGTCTTCTCCGCCGAGGAGGCTCTCGCCGGGCGCTTGCTGCGCAGCATCCACCCGCCCGAGGAGCTCCTCGATGCCGCCCGCCAGCTCGCCCGCGAGATCGTCGACAACGCCGCTCCCGTCTCCGTGGCCCTCGCCCGCCAGCTCATGTACCGCATGCTCGGCGCCTCCCACCCCATGTACGCCCACCGCGCCGACTCCCGCGCCATGCTCTCCCGCGGCCAGTCCGCCGACGCCGTGGAGGGCATCACCGCCTTCCTCCAGAAGCGCCCCGCGAGCTTCCCCGACCGCGTCAGCGAGGGTCTGCCCGACATCATGCCCGGCTACGCCGAACCGCCCTTCGAGTAGCTCTCAGGGCTCCGCCAGCTCTCAGAGCTCCTCCAGCCGTCGCCGGAACGGCTCCGCCGGCTCCACGCTCCCGCCCGCGTCGTAAACCCGGTCGCTGAGCCAGTGATCGGAGGTCACCACCCGGATCGCCCCCGGCTCCGCGTCCGTCTGCAGAAGTCGCACGATCTCGTCGTCCGCCGAGTCTTTCCGTGCCCGAGGCGCGTGCGCCACCTCGATCACCGTCGAGGAGATCGGTGGTCGTGGCGGGTGCTCGAACACCACCGTAACCTCCTCGCCGCTCACCGCCGCCCACCGCTCGAGCAGGTCCACCAGCCGCACCATCGCTCCGTGCCGGTCTCGCCACCAGGCGTCGGGCCGCGTTCCGATCACGTTCATCCCGTCGATCAGCCATCGCATCGCCGCACCAGCGTATGGACCTTGCCCGCCAGTCGTCGGGTGCCTCGTCGTCCGGCGGAAGAGATGTCTTTTTTCGAGGCTCCGTATAACCATGGCTATACGGAGCCTCTCGAGGGTGTTGTGCAGGAGCGTTGAACTCACCGCTGACCAGCTCTGGACGGACGGCCTGCCCGAATGAGCTGTCCAGGGAGATGCGAGTCCAGTGCCCCGTCCACCGGAGAGGGATGTTGTTCGAAAAGGGGTGCCCGCGTGCGCGTGTGCCCGCGCGCGCGCGTGTGCCCGCGCCCACACGCGCGCACGCGCGCGGGGTGCCACTTTTGAAGGTCCCTACACGAGCAGCGCGTCGGGTGAGGCGATCGTCTGCAGCCGGTCGCCCACGCCGGCGATGCTCAGCAGCCGCTGCACCTGCTCGGGGCCCGGCGTGAGGGCCATCCGCCCGCCTCGCTCGCCTGCCCGCTGATGGGCCGCGAGGATCACCCGCAGGCCCGCCGAGTCGATGAACCGCACATCGTCGAGGTCCAGCACCAGGGTATCCGCGGGGTTTCCTTCGCAGCGCTCGATCTCTCTCTGCAGCTGAGGCGCCGCGAGCAGGTCCAGTTCGCCGTGCAGCGCCAGCACGGTCCTGTCACGATCGCGTCGGACCTCGATCCGAAGATGCTCCCCCACGCTCATCCGATCTCGATTTTAGCGCCGGCCCGCGCTCGCAACGCAAGCAGGGCGAGATCGTCCCGCAGGCTTCCCCTGGCGCGCTCCAGGGCCGTCCACTCGATCAGCTCCAGCAGCCCCTCCAGCGAGAGCGTTCTCCCGGCCCGGCACAGCTCCCGCAGGCCCTCCTCTCCGAGACCCTCCTGCGCGTGTCCTGCCTCGGGCACCCCGTCGGTGTAGAGCAGCAGGGTCTCCCCCACGTGCAGCTCCGCCCGCCGTTCGGTGATGTGGATGGGGTCGAGCACCCCCAGCAGGGTGCCCGGCTTCCCCAGTGCCACCGTCTCCCCGTCCACGCCGATCAGCAGCGGCGGCGGATGACCCGCCAGCGCCACCACCAGCCGCAGGCCCTCCCGCGCCGGCTGCGCCTGCACCAGGCAGACCGTGCACAGATCCGCGTCCGGCGGCTGCCGCAGCAGGGCCAGGTGCAGCGTTTGCAGCATCTCCGCCGGCCCCTGACCGCTCATCGAAGCCGCCCGCAGCGTGTGTCGCGCCAGCGCCGTCACCCCCGCCGCCCGCGGGCCCTTGCCGCACACGTCCCCGATCACGAGCATCCAGCTGTCCTCGTCGTGCTCGAAGACGTCATAGAAGTCCCCTCCCACCTCGTTGAGCTCCCCCGCCGCCCGGTAGCGCGCCTGTACCTCCGCCATCGGCACCTGCGGCAGCGAGCTCGGCAGCAGCGCCTGCTGGAGGGTATGGGCGATGCGGCTGCGCTCCGTGTACAGCCGCGCGTTTTCAACCGCCGTGCCCGCCCTGCGACCGAGTCGCTCCGCGAGCCCCAGATCCGCCGAGGTCAGTCGCCGCAGGGACTCCGCGGAGACCAGCGTGATCGCCCCCACCGCCCCCGTGGCGCCGATCATCGGCACGATCACCACCGACGTGGCTCCGATCTCACTCAGCAGTCGCAGGTGCTCGGAGTCCTGCGCGTAGGCTGCCAGCGCCTGGGCCGGGATGTCGGTGTAGATGCGCGTTTCCCCGCTGCGGATCACCTCCGGCACTCCCAGCGGCTCGTCCAGCCGCGGCCTGTAGCCGCTGTCCAGGGCACGCGCCAGCTCGAGCTTGCGGGGATCGCTGTGGTGCACCGCCACCCGCCGGATCTGCCCCTGTTCGTCGAGCAGATCCACCACGCACCAGTCCGCGATCCGCGGCACCGCCAGGCGGGCGATGCGCTGCAGGGTGTCGTCGTAGTCCATCGAGGACGCCAGCACCCTGCTCGCCTCCGCCATGAAGCTCTCCGTCAGCTGCGCACGCTTGACGTCGGTGATGTCCTCGAACACGTTCACCGCGTAACGCACCCCCTCCGCCTCAGGGTCCGCGATCGGGGCGGAACGCACGATCAACCACCGCTCCTCGCCGGTGGCACGCACGATGTTCCGCACCAGCAGCGGCTCCGGCTGCTCGCCGCTGGCGAGCAGCCGCCGCGCCGGCATCTGCTCGAGGTCCAGCTCCCGGCCGTGCTCGTCGAGCACCAGGAAGCGGGACATGATCGAACCCGGCGGCGCGCTCGTGACCTCCGCCGGCGTGGCGTACCCCAGCAGGTCGGCCGCCGCCTGGTTGGCGAAGATCGTACGGCCCTCCCCGTCGATCACCGTGATCGCCTCCGCCACGCTCGCCAGCACCGCCTCCAGCCGCTGCTCGACCCGCCGCAGATCCGAGTACAGCCGCGCGTTGTCGATCGCCAGCGCCGCCCGCAGCGCCAGCTCGCAGAACAGCTCCAGCTCCTCCTCCCCGTAGGCCTTTCCCGCGCCCAGCCGCAGCGCCGAGAGCGCCCCCAGCGTGCGTCCCCGGGCGATCAGCGGCGCCACGATCGCCGACCGGTACTCGTGCTCGATCATGAACTGGGCGTGCACCGACCCCTGCGCGAAGGACTGCAGCAGCTCGCTGCTCATCTCCTCCAGCAGCACCGGCTCGCCTTCGCGGATCACCCGCGCCACCGGGTGCTCGCCGGCGGGGTCCAGCGGATAGCTCGCCCGCAGCTCTTCCAGCTCCCGTCCCACCCGCCCCCGGGAGGAGGCCACTGCGACTTCCTCGATCGAGCCGTCCTGTGCCCGCAGGTCTATCACGCACAGATCCGCCAGCTCCGGCACGCCGAGCCGCGCGATCTGCCCCATGGTGGTCGCGATGTCCAGCGAGCTCGCCAGCACCGCCCCCGCCTCTATCAGCAGGCTTCTTCCGAGCGCGCTCCTGGGCTGGCCTTCGACGCTGATCGGCGCTCCTTCGTCCTCACGAGGGTCTCCCAGGCGCAACCGCCGGGTTCCCACCGTCAACTCCAGCGCCCGTCGCTCCACGCTCACCGTGAGCCTGAATGCCGGCCCCTGCTCTTCCTCGCTCTCCGTCACCAACCGCCGCGCGAACCCCTGCACCTCCGCCAGTCGCTCGCTCGAGAAGTGCGCTCGAGCAGCCAGCACGCACAGCACCCGCGGCAGGATCGCAAGCGCCATCTCGGCGGGCGCGAGCGTCAACGCCACCTCGTCCCTCGCCACCGGCGTGGGGTCCGCGACAGCGGCCCGGCCCTGGGCCAGGGTCACGGGTGGCGCCGGGCGGGGGGCGGAGGACGCCGGGGCGACCGTCGGGGCGGCCGGACAACGAATGTCGGGGGTGGCGAATTCGCTCCACACCTCGGTGCCGCCGCCACTTCGCTCGCGGAACTCCGAGCGGTGGGAGAGCGCCTGGATCACCGGCAGCCCGATGCCTGGCTCCTCGTGGCTGTTGGTGGTCTGCCGCGGCCGAATGCCCTGGCCCTCGTCACGCACCA
>DATJMB010000192.1:0-8819 GCA_035508995.1 Solirubrobacteraceae bacterium
TCCCCCTCCTCCCAGCCCCCCACCGCGTCCACGAACGGGAACCCCTCCGCGTGGCGCTCCTGGGCGAGCAGGTGCACCTCGTGGCCCAGCTCCACCAGGGCAGCCGCCAGACGGGCGTTGTAGACGTTCGAGCCCGTTCCCCCGAGCAGGTAGCCGTGAAAGATGAGGATCCGCAAGAGCCGCCAGCCTAGTGGCCGCCCCCTCCGCTAGAGTTTTGCCCCCATGAGCACCCTCGAGCGCTACCGCCTGCGCAACCCCGCCACCGGACGGGAGACCGTCGTGGAAGGCCTCCCCGGCGAGATCTACCGCGACCGCGACACCGGCGACGAGCTCGAGGTCGTCGGCAAGATCCTCCCCCTCCCCCCCTCCGACTCCAAGCTTCCCTGGGCCGTGGAGAACCTGCGCTTCTGCCCCTGGTGCGACCAGCTCGCCCAGAAGGATCTCAACGACTGCCCCACCTGCGGCCGTCGCATGGGACCCCTCGGGGCCTCCGCCGCCAAGGCGTGAGCCCGGCGCCGCCCCCTCCCGCCGCCCCCCGGCCCCGGCCCACTCTCCGGCCCCGGCTGGTCGCCATCCTCGCCGGCCTCGCCCTGCTCGCCTGCCCCGCTCTGCTCAGCGCCTGTGGCGGCGGCAGCGACGTCTCCGACGTGCCCCCCAAGAGCACCCCCAACATCACCCCTCCCACCGACACCACCGCCGAAGCGGAAGCCGCCAAGACCTCCACCACGTCCACCACCTCCACCGCCAAAGCCAAAACCACCCCCGAAAGCGAATCCGGCTCCGCCGCCGCCGAAGAAGAAGCGAGCCCCGAAGCCACCGGCGGCTCCAACTCCTCCCAGGAAGAAGCCGCCGGCGGCACCTCCGCCGGAGCCAAAGCCGAAGAACACGAAGCCACCAAAGGCGGCGCCGAAGCCACCGGCGGCTCCAGCAGCGCCACCGGCGGCGCCGGCGCGCCCTAGCCCCTGCCCACCCGCCCTGGGCGATCAGGGCCAGGCAGGCGAGACGCTCGGCGCGCCCGAGCCGATCAGGGCGTCGAGATCAGCGTGGCGCTGTAGGTCAGCCGGGCGGTGCGGTAGAGGCAGTAGTACTGGATGTTCGTCCCCACCTGCGTCTGCGCCGTCTGGTTGGAGGTGCTCGTGCATTCCTTCTTCGGCCGCGACGCCCGCCAGGAGGTCGTGTTTTCGAAGCCCAGCGCCAGCGCCGGCGCCCACGAGGGGACCGTCAGCGCGATCACGTCGCCCTTTTTGACGTTGATCGTGCTCGCCAGCGGGAACTGGACGGTCTTGCCGAAGTACTTTTCGAGTTTCATCACCGGGCTCTGCGCGATCAGCTGGTAGGTGAGGTTCGGCGTCTTCTGCGGCCGCAGCACCGAGATCGCCGCCGTCGACGCGCCCCCCTCGTTGGTGTTGAAGAACTTGATCTGGCTCGCGCTCGGCTTCCCCAGCGAGATCGTCCACGCCACGATCGTCCCTTCCCGGGGGGCGGAGAGGATGTTCGTGCTCGTCCCCACCTTCACCTGAAAGCCCGTCGTGCGGCTCACCGCCAGGCAGGGGCTGGTCGGGCAGCTCGGCTTGGTCGCCGGCGTCGTTTCGCCGATCACCCCAACTTCAGTGAGCGTCGCCGGGGCCAGCGCCGGCAGCGCCAGCGCAAGAGTCAGCGCCAGGGCGCTCGATATCGCGATGTATGCACGTTTCATGCCGTTCTCAACACGCTTGTGGGCCGGATGGTGCGGTTTCGTCACAAGTTCGCTGCATCTCACCTGGTTCCTGCGCATGAGCCGCGCCTGCCGAGAGCCCAATCGCGGCAAGCCTACCCATCGCCGAGCTCCCGCGCCGCCGCCCCGATCTCCTCGAGGTCTCCCGCCGCCGGCACCCACGGCAGCCGCAGCGGATCGCCCTCGTAACGGGGGATCACGTGGATGTGGAAGTGGAACACCGTCTGCCACGCCACCTCCCCGCACGAGTTCACGAGGTTGACCCCGTCCGCCCCCAGGCGCTCCTTCATCCGCCGCGCCAGCCGCTGCGCCGCCAGCGCGCTCGCCGCCAGGTCCTCCGCCGGCACGCTCAGCAGGTCCGCCGAGTGCTCCCGCGGGATCACCAGCGCGTGACCCCGCGTCGCCGGGTTGATGTCCATGAAGGAGATCGTCCGCTCGTCCTCCGCCACGATCGTCCCCGGGATCTCCCCCGCGAGGATCTTGCAGAAGATGCAGTTCGGGTCTCCCGCCATCGACGGCGAAGGCTACCGAGCGTCAGCCGCGCGTGGAGGCGTCGTGCGTGGAGGCGCCGGCCGCGAGGAAGGCCCGGGCATGGGCCAGCGCCTGCTCCCTGGTGGCCACCTCGCCGCTGTACTGCGCCGCCGCGAGCTCCCCCAGCAGCCGCCCCACCCGCGGGCCCGTGGCGATGCCGAGCGCGTCCGCGAGCTCGTCCCCCCGCCACAGCCCCGCCGGCGGCCCCGCCGCCCGCCAGGAGAGCGCGTCGCCGAGCATCCTCCGCGCGAGCCTCATGTGCGCCTCGATCGACTCCCGCGCCCGCTCTCCCCTGGTGGCGAGCCGGTCGAGGATCGAGAGCAGCGTCACGTCCACCTCCACCGGCGCGGTGAGGCTCAGGTAGGCGAACACCGCGCGCCGCGCCAGCGGCTGGGGCTCGTGCACGAGAAAGCCCAGCCGCAGATGGTGGCGCACGAGCGCCCCCACGTGGCCCCGCAGCCGCTCCGAGGCCCGCATCCGCGCGAGCGCCCCCCGCGCGAGCTCGGCCCCCCGTACGTCGTGTTCGAGGAACGTCACCCGCCCGTCCGCCCCCACCGCCCGCGTCAGCGGCTTGGCCACGTCGTGCAGCAGCGCGCCCCAGCGCAGCGCTTCGCCCCGCGTGAGCTCGTCCGCGAGCGGCTCCCCGAGCAGCGCCCCCACGGCCTCGGCGTCGGTCTCCTCGCCGAGGACCCCCGCCGGGTCGGCCTCCAGCTCGAGCGCCCGCCCGAGCGCCTCCAGCGTGTGCCCATACACGTCCAGGTGGTGAAAGCGGCTCTGCTCAACCCCCCGCAGCCCCTCGAGCTCGGGCAGCACCACCGCGGTGATCCCCAGCGAGCCCATCAGCCGCAGGCCTTCGAGCACCCGCGGCGAGCCGACTATGCGGCGCAGCTCGAGGAAGATCCGCTCCCCCGAGACGCTCCCCAGCCCCCGCGCCGTGCGCTGCGCCGCCATTGCCGTCTCCGCGTCCGCCTCGAGATCGAGCTCGAGCGCCAGCCGCACGAGCCGCAGCACCCGCAGGGGATCCTCGACGAAGGCCTCCGGCGCGGCCAGCCGCAATCGCCCCGCCGCCAGATCCTCGCGCCCGCCGAGCGGGTCCACCGCCGCGCCGCCCGCCACCGGCTCGGCGATCGCGTTGACCGTGAAGTCCCGCAGCGCCAGGTCCGCCCGCAGCGAGCCGCCCCGCAGCGGCTGCACGTCCACCTGCCAGCTCCCGTCCCGCGCGGCCACCCGCCAGCCGCCGAAGTCGGCGGAGAGCTCGAAGCACGCCGCCCCGCCCGCCGCCTGCGCAACCGCCCGCGCCGCCCGCTCGGGGCTGCCCGCCACCACCACGTCGAGGTCGCTCGTCTCCCGCCCGAGCGCCCGGTCCCGCGTCGCGCCCCCCACCAGCCAGGCCTCCTCGCCGGCGAGCGCCGCTCCGATCGCCCGCCGCGCCGTCTCGGGCCCGCCGCTCATCGCGGCGCCGGCGCGGCGGGCACGTGCGTGCGCTCCACGCGCGCGGAGACGCCGCAGGTGATCTCGTAGTTGATCGTGTCCAGTCGCTTGGCGAGCTGCTCCGCGGTGATCCGCTCGCCGCCCCGTCCGCCGATCAGCACCGCCTCCGCGCCCTCCAGCGCGAGCGCCGCCGGGTCCGGCCCGAGGTCGACGGCCACGTTGTCCATGCTCACCGTGCCCACCAGCGGATGGCGCCCGCCGTCCACGAGCGCGTCCGCCGCGTCGGAGAGCCCCCTTCGCCAGCCATCGCCGTAGCCGATCGGCAGCACCCCGAGGTACGTGTCGTGTGTGGCCACAAAGCGCCGCCCGTAGCCCGTGCTCTCCCCCGCCCGGCACAGCTTCACCGCGGCCACGTAGGAGCTCAGCTCCAGCGCCGGGCGCAGCCCATGGGCGTCGGGGTCCTCGCCGAAGGGGTCCAGGCCGTAGATCGCCACGCCGCAGCGCGCCATGTCCAGGCACGAGCTCGGCTGGCGCAGCACCGCCGCGCTGTTGGCCGCGTGCGCCAGCACCCGCGGGTGCGCCTCCTTCAGCGGCCGCGCCCATTGCGTGAAGGCAGCCAGCTGCGCCTGAAAGAAGCCCTCGTCGGCCGCGATGTCCGCGGTGGCGAAGTGCGTCATCAGGCCCACCAGCTCCACCCCCGGCGCCGCCACCGCCGCCTCCGCCACGCGCGTGCCCTGCCGCGGGTCGCGCGTGCCCAGGCGGCCCATGCCGGTGTCGAGCTTGACGTGCACCCGCGCCGTGCGCGAGGTCGCCGCCGCGAGCGCCGCGGCGAGCGCCACCGACTCCTCCCGCCACACCACCACGTCGCAGCCCATCGCGATCGCCCACTGGAGCTGCTCCCCGTCGCCGTCCGCGCCCCCCTCGCCGAGGGCGCCCATGATCAGGATCGGCGTGTCCGGAAACGCTTCGCGCAGCTCCGTGGCCTCCTCCACCGTCGCCACCGCCAGCCAGCTCGCGCCCGCGCCGAGCGCCGCCTTCGCCGCCGCCAGCGCCCCGTGGCCGTAGCCGTCCGCCTTCACCACCGCGCACAGCCGCGCCCCCGCCATCTCCCCCAGCAGCCGCTCGCAGTTGGCCGCGATCGCCGCCGGGTCGATGCGCGCGATCGCGCGCGCGCGGCTCATCGGCCGCCCTTCGCCATCGCCCGCGGGGCCTGCCCCGCGCGTGCGAGGCCGCCCGTGAGATCCGCGGAAGGCCCGGCGCCGTCATCGGCTCTGGCGGCGGGCAGCGCGGCGATCACGTCCGAGGCGATCACGCCCTCCGCCGCGCCGACCGCCCGCGCCGCCAGCCGGCCCGCGCGCGCGTGCAGCAGCACCGCCGCGCAGGCCGCCGTGAACGGTGGGAGGCCCTGGGAGAGCAGCGCGGCCACCACGCCGCAGAGCACGTCGCCGGTGCCCGCCGTCGCCAGCGCCGGGCTGTTTCCCGCGCTCACCCCCACGAGCCCCGACGGGTCGGCCACGAGCGTGTCGTCGCCCTTGAGCACCACCACCGCATTGGCCCGCCGCGCCGCCAGGCGCGCGTGGTGCAGCCGCCGGGCCTCGATCGTCTCGCTCTCGCCGCCCAGCAGCCGCGCCAGCTCCCCCGCGTGGGGCGTGAGCACGCTCGGCCGCCGCCGCGCCGCGAGCTCCTCGAGCTGGCCGGCGTGAGCATTGAGCCCGTCGGCGTCGAGCACCAGCGCCACGTCCGCCTCCCGCGCGAGCGCCCGCGCGAACGCCACCGCTCCGTCCGTGCGGCCCAGCCCGGGGCCGAGCGCGAGCGCCCCGCCGGATGCCCCGCCGCGGGCGGTGGCGGCGAGCGCGTCCCGCACGCCCGCCCCCGTGTGCGCGCCGTCCTCGTCGGCCAGCCCGCGCGTCATCAGCTCCGGCGGGCCGCCGGCGAGGCTCGGCTGCAGCGAGGCGGGCACGCACGCCGTCACGTAGCCCGCGCCCGCCCGCATCGCTCCCAGCGCGGCCATCCGCGGCGCGCCCGTGAGGCCCCGCGAGCCGCCCGCCACCACCACGTGTCCGGAGGAGAACTTGGTCGAGCCGGCACCGCGCCGCGCCAGCTCCGCGAGCACGGCCGGGGAGATCAGACCGACCTCCGCCGCCAGCGGCCCGCCCCGCGGGATGCCGATGTCGAGCGCCTGCACCTCCCCCGCACAGCCCTTGCCGGGGTGGATCCACAGGCCAGGCTTGGCGTGCTGGAAGGTCACCGTCACGCGCGCCTCCACGGCGACGCCCGCGACCTCGCCGCTGGAGGCGTCCACGCCCGAGGGCACGTCCACGCTCACCACCGGCGCCGCCACGCCCGCGAGCGCCGCGATCGCCTCCGCCACCGCGCCGTGGGGCTCGCCGGCGAAGCCCGTGCCGAGCAGCGCGTCCACCACCACGCTCGCCGCCGCCAGCGTCTCGCCGAGGCTCCCGCCGATCTCGGACGGCCGTGGGCCGGGCAGCCGCTCGGCGTTGAGCCGCGCGTCGCCGCTCAGCTCCGCGAGGGGGGCCGCGCACAGCACGCTCACCTCGCGGCCCGCGTCGCGCAGCAGCCGCGCCGCCACGAAGCCGTCGCCGCCGTTGTTGCCCTTGCCGCACAGCACCGCCACGGGGCCGTCGGGGGCGAGGCGCTCGACCGCGCGCGTCACGCCCGCGCCGGCGCGCTCCATCAGGTCCAGCGAGGGCACGCCGCGCTGCTCGATCGCCCAGCCGTCGAGCGCCCGCATCGCCGCCGCGTCGGGCAGCGGCGTCAGCCAGTCGGGAAGCGCGTCCACGCCCGCGTCCACCCCGGCGGCGTCCTACTCGACCGTGACCGTCTTGGCGAGGTTGCGCGGCTGGTCGACGTTCAGCCCCCGCCGCCTGGCGATCTCGTACGCGAGCATCTGCAGCGGGATCACCGCCAGCAGCGGCTGCAGCATCCAGTCGAGCGCCGGCACCCTGATCACGGCGTCGGCGTGGGCCGCGATCGACTCGTTGCCGGCGGTCGCGATCGCGATCACCCGCGCGCCCCGCGCGCGCACCTCCTGCATGTTGGAGACGAGCTTCTCCAGCACGGGAGAGTCGGTCGCCACGCTGACCACGGGGGTGGCCTCGTCCAGCAGCGCGATCGGCCCGTGCTTCATCTCCCCGGCGGCGTAGGCGTCGGTGGCGATGTAGGAGATCTCCTTGAGCTTAAGCGCCCCCTCCAGGGCCACCGGCAGGCCGATGTGACGGCCGATGTAGAGGAAGAACTCGCTCTGCCACACCTGCGCCGCCACCGCGGCCGCCGCCCCCCCCGCCCCCTCCAGCACCTCGGCGATGCAGTGGGGCAGCCGCTTGATGTCGCCCAGCAGCGCCGCGCGGCGCTCGGACGGCAGCGTCTCGCGCAGCTCCGCGAGGCGCAGCGCCAGCAGGTACATCACCGCCACCTGGCAGGAGAAGGTCTTGGTGGCCGCCACCCCGACCTCCAGGCCCGCCCTGGTGAACAGCACGCCGTCGGCGTCGCGGGTGGCCTGAGAGCCCATCACGTTGGTGATCGCCAGCACGCGCGCGCCGCGCTCGCGCGCCATGCGCATCGCCGCGAGCGTGTCGGCCGTCTCGCCCGACTGGGAGATGCCCACCACGAGATCCCCGGGGCCGAGCACCGGATTGCGGTAGCGGTACTCGGAGGCGATGTCCATCTCCACCGGCAGCCGCGCCCACTCCTCGATCGCGTAGCGGCCGATCAGGCCCGCGTGGTAGGCGGTGCCGCACGCCACGATCACGATCCGCTCGACGTCCCGCAGCAGCGCCTCGTCGAGCGCCCCCTCCTCGTCGAGATCCACCCCCGCGCCGGCCGTGCGGTCCGCGATCGTCTCGGCCACCGCGTCCGCCTGTTCGTGGATCTCCTTGAGCGTGAAGGTCTCATAGCCCGCCTTCTCCGCCGTCTCCTCGTCCCAGTCCACCGTCTCGACCGGGCGCTCGAGCTCCTCGCCGGCGGGCGTGGTGATCGTGACCTGGTCGAGGCCCAGCACCACGATCTCGTCGTTCTCCACGTATTGCACCCGGCGCGTGTGCGCGAGGAAGGCCGGCACGGCGGAGGCCAGGAACTGCTCCCCCTCGCCGCGACCCACGATCAGCGGACACTCCCGCCGGGCGCCCACCAGCGTCCGGGGCTCGTCGACGCTCATCGCCACGAACGCGTAGTGCCCCTCCAGCTCGCCGTAGGCCGCCCGCACCGCGTCCGCGAGGTCCCCCTCGTAGTGGCTGGCGATCAGGTGGGCGATCACCTCGGCGTCCGTCTCGGAGGTGAACTCGCTGCCCGCCCCCGCCAGCCGCTCCTTCAGCGGCAGGTAGTTCTCGACGATGCCGTTCACCACCACGTGCACGCGATCGCCGGAGTCGTAGTGGGGGTGGGCGTTGGCCTCGCTCACGCGCCCGTGCGTGGCCCAGCGGGTGTGCCCGATGCCGATGCTCGCCGGCCGCTCCGCCAGCGCGACCGCGCCGCCGCCCTCCCGCGCGAGCTTGGCCTGCAGCGCGTCGAGGTTGCCCACCGCCCGCACCGCCTCGATGCGGTCGTCCTCGATCACAGAGATGCCCGCCGAGTCATACCCCCGGTACTCGAGCCGCCTCAGCCCGCCGAGCAGCAGCTCCCTGGCGGGGCGGTGACCGACGTAGCCGACGATGCCGCACACCCGCTCGAAGATACCAGCGGCACTCAGCCAAGCTCCCGCCGCACGAGCTCCACCAACCGCTCGCACACGGCCTCCGCCTCCTGCTCTGTGGGCGCCTCCACCATCACCCGCACCAGCGGCTCGGTGCCGCTCGCCCGCACCAACACCCGTCCCCGGCCCGCGAGCTCAGCGTCGGCGGCTCCAACCGCGGCGCTCACCGCCTCCGATTGCTCCAACGCCCCGCGGTCGCGCACCCGCACGTTGACGAGCCGCTGGGGCAGCTTCGCCATCGCGTGGCGCTCGCGCAGATCCTCTCCCGCCAGCGCCTCCAGCGTGAGCAGCGCGCTGGCCAGGCCATCGCCGGTGCTGTTGAAGCCCATCTCGATGATGTGCCCCGACTGCTCCCCGCCGAGCGTCCAGCCCCGCGCGCGCAGCTCCTCGAGCACGTACCGGTCCCCCACCTGGGTGCTCGCCACGTTCACCCCC
>DATJMB010000193.1:0-9330 GCA_035508995.1 Solirubrobacteraceae bacterium
GGTCCCATCTTGCGAGGTGGGAATCCGGGCGGCGCATGCGCCGCCCGGCGACTGGCGCATGCGCCAGTCGGACCGGACCGCATGCGGTCCGGTCATCTCAAAGACGGGTCACACGTCCCGCAACAGCGAGGCGGCGTGCTCGGGGGCCACGATGTTCAGGTTCACGCCCGTGGAGAGCTCGAGGCCGGCGAGGTGGGTGAGGCGGGGGGCGATGTCGATGCGCCAGCAGAAGCGCTCCGCTCCGCGAGGCGCCGTGCGCACCCACATGTTCAGGGGCGGGCTCGAGCCCAGCAGCCGGGCGAGCCGTCGCAGGCCGTCGTGGAGCAGCGCCGCGCCGGCGGTGTCCTCGTGGAAGTGGGGGTTGGGACGGCGGGGGGCGAGCATCAGCTGCAGGGGCAGCCGGGAGGCGTAGGGCGCCAGCAGGACCGCCTCATCGTCGATCGCCACGATGCGCTCCCCCCGGCGCACCTCCTCGGCGATCAGATCCTCCAGCAGGTCCTGGCCCATGGTGCGGGTGGCGTACGCGTTGGCCCGCTCCCGCTCCCTGGCCACCTCCGCGGGCACGAACTCCAGGGCGTAGAGTTGGGCGTGGGTGTGGGGCAGCGACGCGCCTGCCTCCCGGCGCTCGTTGACGATCAACTGCACATAGGCGCTCTGGGCGTGGACCTCCATCCGCTCCCGCCACACCGCCACCGCCACCGCCACCTGCTCCGCCGGCAGCTCCGCCAGGGAGAGCACCGGCTGGGGTCCGTTCACGATCACCTCGTGGGCTCCCACCGCCGGCAGGGCGGCGAAGAGCTCGGAGTCGTGGGGGGCACGACCGGGGGAGGAGAGTTGGGGAAGATGCTCCAAATCGGACTGCCCGCGCGCGCGTGTGTACGCGCGCGGGCGGGCGGGGCCTCCTTCGCGGATGTCTTCGCGTATGCCGCTCGCCAGCTCCCCGGCCTCGCCCCCCGTCTCCGTCTCCGCCGTGGGAGTGAGGGCGGGGTAGAGGTTCGGCACCACCCGCACCAGCCAGCCGGGGGAGTTCGGTGGGCCGCCCCCCGGGCGCACCGCGTACAGCTCCGGCGGGGTGCGCTCCTCGTGGCCCTCTCCGAAGGGATCCTCGGCGGGATCGATCGGCTCGGGGGGCTCGCAGCGGGGCTCCCCGCCCGGGCGCCGGGAACGCTCGCCGGCCACGATCGTGCGATGGCCGCTGAGGGGGTCGATCCTTATCTGCGGCATCTCGGCGCGGTCGCCATCTCTAGCCGTCGAGGGCGTAGCGGCGCACGTCCCGTTCGAGCTTCTGGAGGCTCGGGTAGGGCCCCTGGTGGATGTACTGGCGACCGGAGCGGTCGTAGAAGACGGTGACGGGGGTGAACGAGGAGTCCGTCACCGCCAGTCCGAGGCTGCCGCTGGGGTCGTAGTAGCTCGGATAGGCCACCGGGAAGGGTCGCAGGAAGGCCTGGGCGTCGGCCAAGCTGGTGTCGCTGGAGTCGATGCCCAGAAAGGCCACCCGGCGGCCGAGGTTGGTGGAGGCATGCTGGAAGATCGGCCGCTCGCTCTGGCAGGGAACGCACCAGGAGGCCCACTTGTCGATCACCAGTGGGTAGCCTCGCAGGCTCGCCAGACGGGCCTTCAGCGCCCTTTCGCCGCCCGTCAGGACGAGGCTGCCCTGACCGTGCAGGGCCGCCAGCGCGGGCGGCGATCCCGCCAGGCGGCCCTCGACCTGGGGGAGCGTCAGCGGCGGCAGGCCCCCGGTGGAGGGCGATGAGCGGGAGGACGCCAGCTCGATCACCCCCACCGCCAGCACCGCCGCCAGCGCCGCCGCCGCGAGGGCTGCGAGCAGCCGGCGAGGAGCGATGCGGGTCATGGCGATAAGGGTCGCAGATGCGCCAGGCCTTCAAACCGGCCGCCCCGTGCTATATGCTGCAAGCACGTCAGAGCCGGATCGCTCTGAGCATCCGGTGCCGTTTTCGCCGGCTTCGCCGCCGGCAGTTCCCGAGTTCCGCCGAAGACACTTCCTGCGGCGGCTCCGTCTCGAAGTCCAGAGCCCTTAGATGGCCGAGTCCACTTCAGTGGCCCTTGCGGCCGCGCCCATTCCCACATCCGCCGAGATCGCCCGTGCGGAGAAGTTCGTGCGCGATCGCTTCCTCCAGGAGGGCGAGGAGCCCGAGGTGGCACTCGCGCCCGGCTCCCCCCGCCGGCGTGCACTCGAGCGGGCGCTGGCGGAGATCGAGGCGGGCGAGAAACATCCCTCCACCGCCTGGCGCCGCGAGTTCTCGCTGCTGATCGGCCTCGAGCGGCTGCTCTCCGACGAGGAGCCCAAGCTCGCCGACGGCACCATCCTCTCGGCGCACCAGGTGGACGCCCTCTCGGGCACCCTCACGGCCCTGCTCGCGGAGGCCCAGCGGGCGAGCGAGAATGGCGACGGCCTCGCCAACGGCGCCAGCGCCGCCTCTCCGGAGCTGCTCGCCTCGGCCGCCATTCTCGGCCCCGACGAGGTCTCCGCCGCGGCCAACGGCGCCACCGTGATGAGCGAGGGAGCGAACGGAGCGGGTGGCACGGACGGGGAGGCCGAGGACGAGGCTTCCTACGAGGAGGACGACTCCGACGAGCTCGAGGAGGAGGAGCTGGAGGACGACGACGACGATCTCGGGCCCGTGCAGCGGGCGGCCCCCGAGGAGGAGGACGAGGAAGAAGACGAGGACGACGAGGAGGAGGAAGAAGACGAGGATGATGATGATGAGGAGGAGGAGCTGAACGGCGCCTCCGCCGAGAGCGCCGCCGCGGAGCTCGCGGCGGAGTCCGAATCCGACGAGGAGCCCCAGGACTGGGAGGAAGAGGAGGAGGACGAGGACGGAGAGGAGTCGCTCGGGGAGCAGGCCGACGATCCGAACGCCGCCAAGCGCTTCTGGTTCGAGCACGCCACCGGCGCCGGCAAGACGGTGGCGGCGCTCGGCTTCGTGGAGGGCTCTCGCACGGGCGGCGTGCTGATCCTCACCCACCGGCGCAACCTCGTGGACCAGTTCCACGGCGAGCTCCGCGACCGGGGCTACTCCACCCGCATCTCGCGGCCGCTGTTGAAGGGGGAGGACTCGGTGAAGGGTCCCGTGACGGTGGAGACCTACCAGTGGTTCGTGCGCAACGCCGGCAAGATCTCCAGCGCCTACACGATCGTCATCTGCGACGAGGCTCACACCGCCCTCGGCGAGAAGACCAGCGCCGCGATCCGGGAGTGGACGGGGCCGATCTTCATCGGCATGACCGCCACCGGGGCGCTGATCGCGCGGCACGTCACCGATCTCTTCCCCACCCAGACATCCCGCTTCGACCTCGCCCAGGCGGCCCGCCGGGGGGTGATCGCGCCGCTTCGCTGCGTGCGCATCTCCCCGGGGGTGGGCGTGCGGACGATCGCCAAGGTGCCCCTGCGTCGGGGGGAGGTGGACACGGAGTTCGACCAGGAGGAGCTTGCCGAACTGCTCGACCAGCAGCCCTTCAACATGGCCGCCGCCAACCTCTACAAGACCCGCTTCAACGGCGTCCCCGGCGTGGTGTACGCGGCGGGCGTCCAGCACGCCTACAACCTCGCGGAGGCCTTCCGTGCGGAAGACATCAAGGCGCAGGCGGTCTCCGGCGAGACCCCCAAGCGCCAGCTCGCCGAAATCCTCGCCCGCTACGAGCGGGGCGCCATCGACGTGCTCATCAACGCTCAGCTGCTGGCGGAGGGCTGGAACAGCCCCCGGGCCACCGTGTGCGTGCACCTCGCGCCCACCGCCTCCAAGCGCATCTACCAGCAGCGGGTGGGCCGCGTAACCCGACGCCAGCCCGGCAAGGAGGCGGGTCTGGTGGTGGACTTCGTGCACCCCGCCACCAAGAACGACGATCCGGTGGTGACGCTGCACTCGCTGCTCGACCGCGACGTCTACCGCGGCGGCGCCATCGTGGTGGGCCCCGTGCGTCGCGGCCGCGGCCGGCGCATGCGGGTGGAGCGCCGGGTGCTGCCTGTGTGCGCCGAGGAGGAGCGCCGCTTCCAGGTCTTCGAGCGAGAGCTGTGGCGGATCGCGGTTGAGAGCCTCGACTACGGCGAGCAGCACGTGTGGGCGGCTCTCGCCGGCGCCCGCGTGACGGTGGCGGGCTGGCGGCGTGCCCGGGCGATGCTCCACTTCGACCGCACCGGCGAGCTCAAGAGTCGCTTCCTGATCACGGCGGTGCAGCGCAACAAGAACGCCCAGCTGCGCCTGCGGGCGCTCGGCGACATCGCCACGCTGCGTGACCCCGAGGCGTTCGACACGGCCGTGGACATCGTCGGAGGCTGGCCCAGGGAGGAGCGCCGGGAGGCCTCCAAGGTGCTGCTGAAAGCGCTCGTGGAGCGCCGCATCGGCCGCCGTGACCAGGCCAACGCCTGGATCTGGCGGCTCGCCGGCTACACCAGGGAGGTGCACGAGGAGTACGCCGTGCAGCGCTGGCCGGAGACCAAGCGGCTGCTGGGCCTGCTCGTGAACTCCTCCGGCGGCGCCCACGCCCGCAACGCCCGCCGCCTGATTCATGCCGCCCGCAAGCAGGACCGCCGTCTGGCGGCAGCCCTGCTGGCCGCGGCCCTCGCCCACACACCCGAGGCGGAGGAGGCCCTGCGAGGGGCCCGCACGCGCATGGCACGCAAGCCCCAGGCGCTGGCCCGGGAGCTGTCGCGCAACTTCCCCAAGCGCCGCGCCCGCAACAGCCGCCGCCGGCGCAGGTCCGCCGCGAAGTCCGCCGCCAAGGCGCGGCCCCCCGCGCCGGCCGCCAGCGCGGACGCCAGCTGAGCAAAGCCAGGGAGGGCCCCGGGGACCAACTCGGCGCTGTTCCGTTGGGTAGAACACGCGTCCGATCGCCGATCGTGGCGCTTGAGAGCCCGCCGGCGTGAGTCGAGCCCAGAGGTGTGCGACGGCCCACCCTCATTGCGCTCAGCCTCCTCCTCGGCATGCTGCTCTCGAGCGGTGGCGCCGCCGCCAGCCCCGGCTTTGATCACATGGGCCGGCCCGTGCGCTCGCTGCCGAACGTCAACGTCACTCGCGAAGGCTCCGCGGGCAGCGAAGGCGAGTCCGCTCGGCAGTCGCCGGGATCGGCATCGGCCGGTCAGGCGGCGGGCGCCAGCTCCGGCGCGCCTGTCGAGGTCCAGCCGCCAGCCATCTCCGGGGAAGCCCGTGAGGGCCGCGAACTGACGGCCGCACCGGGAGCCTGGAGCGGCGGGGGGTCGATCGAATACAGCTACCGCTGGCGCAGCTGCGACGCCCAGGGAGGATGCATGGGCGCCGAAGGCCCCACCTACCTCCTGCGTCCGCGCGACGTGGGGGATACGGTGAGGGTGGAAGTCACCGCCACCGACGGCGCCGGCTCCACCACGGCCTCCTCCAATGCCACCCCCGAAGTGCTCCCCCGGCCCGGTGGCGCGGCGGTGGCCTGGGGCGAAAACCTGCACGGCCAGCTCGGCGCCGTCTACAGGGACCTGCTGGAGGAAAGCCCGGTGGCGGTGGAAGGCCAGCAGGACATCAGCCAGCTCTCGGCGGGCAACTCCTTCAGTGTGACGCTGCTCGACGACGCCACCGTGACCGCCTCCGGTGCCGGCCGCTACGGCTCGATCGGCGACGGCGGGCGCAAAGCATCCTGGGAACAGGGCAAGAGCCATGTCGCCGTGAGCGGCCTCCGCGACGTCAGGCAGATCGCGAGCGCCAGCTCTCACGGGCTCGCCCTACTGGCGGACGGGACGGTGGAGGCCTGGGGCAACAACGCCTACGGCACGCTCGGCAACGGCACCGGCGGCTTCGAACGGGAAACCGGCGAAAATCAGCTCACGCCCAAAGTGGTGAGCGCCCTGAGCGGCCTGCACGTGCGCTCGATCGCCGCCGGCGGCGGCTCCGACTACGCAGTGCTCGAAGACGGCCGGGTGATGGCCTGGGGCCACAACAGCCGCGGCCAGCTCGGCGTGGAATGGCCGACCGCGTGCCTCAAGCGCAAGACTTGTGAACCGCGCGCCGAAACGGTGCACCAGTGCGCCGAACGGGGCACCTGCGAACAGGGCCTGTTGAACCCCGAACACAAGTGCTTCACGGAAACCGGCTGGGAACTCTGCGCCAAGACGCCCCGTCCTGTGCTCGACGCCGAAGGGCAGCCGCTCGAACACGTGGTGGCGGTGACCGCCGGCTTCGACGCCGCCTATGGGCTGCTCGAAGACGGCGAAGTGGTCTCCTGGGGAGACGACGGACAGGGTCAGCTGGGCCAAGCGGCCATCGAACCGGGCTCCCACACGGGCTTCACGCCGCCCGCGCCCGTGACCTTCGCCGCCGGCCGTCCGCTCACCGGGGTGGTGGAAGTGGCGGCGGGCTACAACCACGCGCTCGCGCGCCTGCCCGGGGGGCGCATCCTCGGCTGGGGCGACAACGAACACGGCCCCCTGGGCGCCATCACCGGGGAAGGCTGTGGCCAAGCCGAGCGGATCGCCTGCGACCGCAAGCCCACACCGATCGCCGGCCTGGGCGAACATGTGACGGCGATATCCGCGGGGAACGGCTACAGCCTGGCACTCAGCGGCGGCAGGGTCTACGCGGTGGGCAGCAACAAGTACGGAACGTTGGGGAACGGTGGCCGCTGCGAAAATCCCGGCGGTGCCATGGGGGTGTACGGCGTGTGCTTCAGCCGCGCTCCCGCGGTCGTGCCCAACCTCGAACACGTGAGCGCGCTCGCCGGCGGCGCCACCCACGCGTTGGCCCTCCTCGAACCGGGCCGCGAAGCTCCCCCGCCACTGCTCGCGGCCGAACCGCAGGCCCTCGCGGTCAATCTCCGCTGGGCGCTGCCCTCCGGGGAAAGCGCCGAACGCGTGCTCTATCGCGCCTGGGAACACCCGAGCAGTGGCGAAGCGGAAGCGCTCGAAGAAGAAGGGGAAGAAGGCGGGCCCAGCGAAGGGGAAGCTGGAGCTGAAGCAGCCGCCGGGGCCGAAGCAGGCGCCGAAGCGCCCGAAGACGGCGAAGGCCAGCCCCCCGTCGACGTCGTCCTGCCGTCGACGAGAACCCTCGAAGTGACCGGCGAAGAAGTGCAGGTGGTGAAAACCCAGGTCGCCGTCGGCCAGTATCTGGAAGCGAGCTCCGGCAGCTGGTCGGGGAGCCGGCCGATGTCCTTCGAATACGCATGGCTGCGCTGCAAAGCCAGCAAATGCACAACCATCGCCGGAGCACAGGGTCGGCGCTATGAGCTCGTCGAAGAAGACGTCGGCGGCACCATCGAGCTGAAGGTCACCGCCCGCAACGGCGTCAAGCCGGCAGCCGTCGCCTTCTCGGAACGCAGCGCCGTCGTCAAAGGCGGCGACGAAGGCCGCAGATCCAAGCCCGAAAGCGCCAAGCTCGCCGGCGACCACCACTACGAGCTCGACGAGCTCTACAAGCTTCCCCTCGCCGCCATCCCCTACGAAGTCAAACTCGCCTCTGGCGCGGGTGTCAAGAGCCGCAAGAACCGCACGCTTGTGGTCACGCCACTGCCGTAGCCGTCTCAGCGCCGCAGCAGGTGGACCTCGCCGGCGCTGAGGGTGGCGCGGCCGCCGCCGTCCAGGGCGACCACGAGACGGCCCTCGCCGTCGATGCCGGCGCCGCGGCCGTGCACCACACGGCCGCCGGCCGCGTCCCAGCTGACGTCGCGCCCCCGCAGCGCGTCGCGCTCGCGCAGCGTCTCCAGGAGGGTCTCCTGTGGCTCGGCCATGCGACGTTCCAGCGCGCTGAGCAGCTCCCGTAGCGTCGGCTCGATCGCGCTGCGCGGCTGGCCGAGGGTGGCTGCGGTGGCGCGCAGCTCCGCCGGCAGATCGGCGACGGCGACGGCCACGTTCAAACCGATGCCGAGCACCGCCCAGCCGTCCTGGGGGCGGCCCTCCACGAGGATGCCGGCGAGCTTGGCGAGCGTCTCGTCGTGTTCGAACACGACGTCATTGGGCCACTTGATGCGGGCCCTCTCCCCCGCGACGTCGCACACCGCCACGCCGGCGATCAGCGGCAGCAGCGGGGGCAGCGGCCGGGGGGAGTCGCGCAGCACCAGCGAGACCAGCAGTGCGCTGCCCGCGGGGGCCGACCAGCGCCGGCCCTGGCGTCCGCGGCCGGCGCTCTGCTCGCCGGCGCTCACCAGCGTGCCGTGGGGAGCCCCCGCCACCGCGAGCGCCCGTGCGCGCTCGTTGGTGGAGTCCGTGCTGCGCAGGTGCACCCGCGGATGGCCGAGCGTCTCAGGCACCGGCCCTCAGCTGTCGCCGGCGGCGGCCACGTCCGCGAGCAGCGCCTCCAGGAGCCCGTCGATGTCGTGGCGGGCGGCCTGCACGTGGGGCTCGAGGCCCTGCTCCCGCAGCGCCTCGCTGGTGATCGGCCCGATTGAGACGATCCGCGTCTTCGCCGACAGCGGCGAGGAGGCCTCGCCCACGACTTCGGCGGCCGCCAGGAAGAAGCGCACGGTGGAGGCGGAGGTGAAGGTCACGTAGTCCGCCGCCAGCGCCGCCTCCAGCACGGGCGCCGGGGGAGTCTGGGGGAAGGTCTCGTACAGCGCCAGCAGCTCCACCTCGGCGCCCATCTCCCGCAGCGCCTGTGGCAGCACCTCCCGGCCCTCCTTGGCGCGTGCGATCAGCGCCCGGCGGGGCTTGGGCTGCAGGCCGGCGAGGGCCTCCACGAGGCCCTCCGCCACCGATCGCTCGGGCACGACGTCCGCGGCGATGCCGTGCGCGGCGAGCGCCTGGGCGGTGCCCGGCCCGATCGCCGCCACCCGGCTGGCGGCCAGCGCGCGGGCGTCGCGGCCGGCGGCGGCGAGGCGCGCGAACAGGTTCTCCACGCCGGTGGGGCTCGTGAGGCAGACGAGGTCGTAGCGGCTGAGCTCCGGCGCCGGGCCGGCCAGCGAGCGGGTGGCGATGACCGGCGCCTGCACCACCCGGGCCCCGAGCTCCTCCAGGCGGGCGGCCAGCGAGCTGGCGCCCGTACGGGCGCGGGTGACCGCCACCGTGAGCCCCGCGAGCGGTGAGCGGGCCAGCCACGCGAGCTGCTCCCGAAGGCCCGTCACGGCACCCACGATGGTCACCGACGGGGCCCTCACCTGCTCCTGCGCTGCTCGCCGCGCGATCGTGGCGAGGGTGCCGTGCACCGCTCGCTGTCCCGGCAGGGTGCCCCGTTCGACGATCGCCGCCGGCTCGGATGGATCGCGGCCGGCGGCGATCAGCGACTGGGCGATCGCCGGCAGCCGGCGGACGCCCATGTAGAACACCAGCGTCCCCGGAAACCCGGCCAGGGCGGGCCAATCGATGGCGCTCTCCTCCTTCTCGGGGTTCTCGTGGCCGGTCACCAGCGCCACCGCGCT
>DATJMB010000194.1:0-2530 GCA_035508995.1 Solirubrobacteraceae bacterium
ACGCCCGCTAGGGCCAGCTCCTCATTTGACGGTGAGGTCACATGTGACCTCACCCGGGCCCGCACATGTGCGGGCCCGCGGCCGGCGCATGCGCCGGCCGAACAGCATCTCAATGCCTGCTCAGCCGCCGGCGACAGCCGGCAATATCGTCAGCTCCGCCCCGTCGGCCACCGGGGTCTGGAGGCCGTCGAGGAAGCGGATGTCTTCGCCGGCCACGTACACGTTCACGAACCGTCGCAGGGAGCCGTCCTCGTCGCTCATCCGCTCCCTGAGCTCTCCGTGGCGGTCGTAGAGCGCCTCGAGCACCTCCCGCACGGTGGCGCCCTCGAGGGTGGCCTCCGCTTCGCCGCCCGCGGCGGCACGCAGCTGGGTGGGGATCTTCACGGTGGCAGCCATCAGACGGCCTCGCGTGACAACGCCGTCGTGGCGGCCGAGGGTCGAGCGAGGCCAGGACGCAGAGAGCGAAGTGTGCTTGGCACATGAGCGACCGAGGACGCCGCCTCGCGAAGGCCATCGGCCGCCACGTTCTCGAAGGACTCCACGGTGGGCTGGATGGTGTGGGTCTCGAAGGTGTCCCGCACCGCGTCGAGCGTCTTCAGGCCCTCGCCGGTGATCACCACCACCACCCGCTCGTCCGGGTCGATGTCGCCGCGACGGGCGAGCTTCGATAGCACCGCGGTGGTGACGCCTCCGGCGGTCTCCGTGAAGATGCCGGTGGTGCGGGCCAGCAGGGCGATGCCCTCGCGGATCTCCTGGTCGTCCACGCAGTCCACTCCGCCGCCGCTCTCCCGGGCGAGCTCCAGCGCATAGGGGCCGTCGGCGGGGTTGCCGATGGCCAGGGACTTGGCGATGGTGGCCGGCTTCACCGGCCGGCAGACGTCGTGGCCGGCGGCGTATGCGCTGGCCACCGGCGAGCAGCCCTCCGCCTGGGCGCCGTTCATGCGCGGCGTGGGGCCGGTGGAGCTCTCGATCAGACCGAGCTCCCGCCACTCGCTAAAGCCCCGGCCGATCTTCGTGAACAGGGAGCCCGAGGCGATCGGGCAGACAACCCGGTCGGGCTGCTCGAAGCCGAGCTGCTCGGCGATCTCGTAGGCGAGCGTCTTGGAGCCCTCCGCGTAGTAGGGCCGCAGGTTGACGTTCACGAACGCCCACTCCCGCTCCGCGCACAGCTCCGTGCAGAGGCGGTTGACGTCGTCGTAGTTGCCCTCCACCGCCACCAGCTTGGTGCCGTACACGCCCGTGGCGAGCACCTTCTGCTCCTCCAGATCGGAGGGGATGAACACGTAGGAGTCCATCCCCAGCGCCGCCCCGTGAGCGGCCACGGAGTTGGCGAGGTTGCCGGTGGAGGCACACGCGAGGGTCTGAAAGCCGAGCTCCCGGGCGCGGGCGGCGGCCACGGAGACGACCCGGTCCTTGAAGGAGTGGGTGGGGTTGGCGGCGTCGTTCTTGACCCACACCTCCCCCAGGCCCAGCTCCGCCGCGAGCCGGTCGGCGCGGATCAGCGGCGTGCAGCCGGCCGGCAGGCCCGCCCGCGAGGAGGATCTGCCCGAGGGCCCCGGAGGGCCGCCGGCGAGGGGCAGGAAGTCGGCGTAGCGCCAGATGTTCTGGGGGCCCGCCTGGATGCGGCGGCGCAGCTCGTCCACGCCGGTGCCCACCGCCGGGCCGCCGTCGTAGGCCACCTCCAGAGGGCCGAAGCAGCGATCGCACACGTACAGGGCCTCGAGCGGGTACTCGGTCTTGCACTCCTTGCACTGCAGATGCCTTGCGGCCATGTTCTGGACTCCTTTGTTCTTCGCCGGCGATGCACGGTGTGGCGAAGAGCACGAAGCCCGCCACACATCTACTGGAATTGGCACCTTCCCGTCGCTAGACGGTGGTTGCCGGGGCTTCGTCGGGCCAGTCCCTCCACCCCTCTTGATGTGTACTGCTGGCAGCGAGTCTAGCAAGCGCGCCGACGGAAGCAAGCCCGGCGCGGCGCGGCGGCGGGTAACGAGGGCGCGGCCGCGGGTAACGAGCGCCGAGGAGTGGTGTAGGGCGCAGCATATGGCCCCAGAGGTAGGCGAGCGCGAGCAGACTCCCCCCGGCCCCCACGTGGCGGGACGGGGAATCGCCCGGGAGCCCGAGCGCCTTACGGTCGAGGCTCAGGCGGTCAAGCGGCGGATGCTGATCATCGTCAACCCCTACGCCTCCACCGTTTCCGACCGCCTGCGCAACCTCGTGGTGTACGCCCTCCAGGGCCACTACGAGGTGGACGCCGTGGACACCGAGGCGCGCGGTCACGCCACCGTGCTCTGCCGTCAGGCGGCCCTCGAGGGGTATGACGTCGTGGTGGCCTTCGGCGGCGACGGCACCGTCAACGAAGCCGCCAACGGCCTGCTCGGCTCCGCCACCCCCCTGAGCTGCCTGCCGGGCGGCTCGGCGAACGTGTTCGGGAAGATGCTGGGCATCCCCGGAGAGCTCGTGGACGCCACCGAGCACCTGCTGGCGCTGGCCGAGGACTGGCGCACCCGCAAGGTGGATCTCGGGGTGG
>DATJMB010000195.1:0-10755 GCA_035508995.1 Solirubrobacteraceae bacterium
CGCGCGGCCTTCCCCGAGTGCGTCGCCTACGGCTTCTTCCCCCAGCGCCACCAGTCGCTGCTGCAGAGCACGCCGCTGATCCACGGCGCCGACGAGCGCATCGATGCCCGCGACGTGGCCTTCGCGGCGCGCTTCTTCGCCGATCTCGCCCCCCGCCTGCTGGGCTGAACCGGCGTCTCGCCGGCCGGCGAGACGCCGGACTGGACAACGTGCTTCCGCGGGGCAAGCGATCTGTACAGGCTTGACAGCGCCGCCGCCGTGCGCATAATGTCGTGCAGCAGGGGTTTTTGCAGGCCACGGACGGCTGAGGGAGGGAGTCAGGGACGATGACGGTTCTAGCCAGTTCCTTCGTTCAAGAAGTTCAAACGTGGGCGTACAACTGGTCTCCGGTCGTGATGATGCTCTTCTTCGCGGCCCTCATCTACCTGATGTGGCGCACCTTGAAGGTGATGCCCAAAGTCAAGCCTCAGCAGATCAAGCCGAGCTCCGGCCAGTCGGTCTCCTTCGCGGACATCGCCGGCGTGGACGATGCCAAGGGGGAGCTGCGGGAGATCGTGGAGTTCCTGCGCGACCCCAGGGAGTTCGAAGCCCTCGGCGCGAAGGTGCCCAAGGGCATCCTCCTGCACGGCCCCCCCGGCACCGGCAAGACGCTGCTCGCCAAGGCCGTGGCGCACGAGTCCGGCGCCCAGTTCTTCGCCCAGTCCGCGGCCGCCTTCGTAGAGATGTTCGCCGGCCTCGGCGCCGCCCGCATCCGCCGCCTGTTCGCGATCGCCCGCAAGCACGAGCCGGCGATCATCTTCATCGACGAGCTCGACGCCGTCGGCGGTCGCCGCGGCTCGGACATCTCCGGCGAGAAGGACCAGACGCTCAACCAACTGCTGGTGGAGATGGACGGCTTCTCGGGCGGCTCCGGCCGGCTGGTGGTGATCGCCGCCTCCAACCTGCTCGACAAGCTCGACCCCGCGCTGCTGCGACCCGGGCGCTTCGACCGCCAGGTGTTCGTGGCGCCGCCCGACGTCAAGGGCCGCGAAGGCGTGCTCGCCGTGCACACCCGCGACAAGCCCCTCGGCGACGTGGAGCTCGGGCTGGTGGCCGCCCAGACCAGCGGCCTCACCGGCGCGGACCTCGCCAACATCTGCAACGAGGCCGCGATCTTCGCCGCGCGCCGCCGCGCGCCCCAGATCTGCGCCCGCGACTTCGACTCCGCGATCGAGCGCGTGATCGCCGGCGTGCAGTCTCGGCGGGTCCTCAACGATCACGAGAAGCGGGTGGTCGCCTACCACGAGGCCGGCCACGCCCTCTGCGGCGAGCTGCTGCCCTCCGTCGATCGCGTGCACCGCATCTCCATCGTCCCCCGCGGCCGCGCGCTCGGCTACACGCTGAACCTGCCCGCCGAGGACCGCTACCTGAAGACCCGCGAGGAGCTCCTGGACTACATGACCGTGCTGCTCGGCGGCCGCGTGGCCGAGCGGGTGGTCTTCGGCCAGGTCACCACCGGCGCCTCCGACGATCTCAAGCGGGTCGCCGAGATCGCCCACACGATGGTCCACGACTTCGCCATGGGCACCGCCGGCCTCGGCCGCTCGCCGGACGGCGGCGTGCGCCTGTCGGAGACGACGCTGCGCATTCGCGACGAGGAGCGCCAGGACCTCACCGAGGAGGCCCGCCGGGCGGCGCAAAAGCTGATCGTGGCCCACAGGCCTCAACTCGACGCGCTCGCCGGAGAGCTGCTCGAGCGAGAGGTCCTCGATCGCGACGCGATCGACAGGGTCATGGCGGGGGTGCCGCGCCTGGAGAGGGCACCGGGGGTTGGGCTGCGCGTCGTCGCGGCCGCGCAGGCGCTGGAGGGGGCGCCGGGAGCCGCGGTCACGCACGACGCGCAGCCCGAATAGACTGCGGGGCGTGTTCGACCGCATCGATCACATAGGCGTGGCCGTCGAGGAGATCGACGCCTCCCTGGCCCTCTACCGGGACCTGTTCGCGCTCGACGTCGCCCACCGCGAGATCGTCACCGAGCAGGGCGTGGAGGCGGTGCTGCTCGACGTCGGCGAGAACCACGTGGAGCTGCTCGCCCCGCTCGCGCCCGACACCCCCGTGGGCAAGTTCCTGGCCCGCAAGGGCCCCGGCCTGCACCACATCGCCTACCAGGTCTCCGACATCGACGCCACCCTCGCCTCGCTCAAGCAAGCCGGCGCCGAGTTGATCGACGAGGAGCCCCGCACCGGCATCCGCGAGTCCCGCGTGGCCTTCCTGCACCCCCGCTCGACCGGCGGCGTGCTCACCGAGATCGTCCAGCCCGCGGAGGCCCACTGATGGCCGACCGCGCCAAGTCCCCGGGCATGCGCCGCATCAGCGTCGGCTTCCAGGCCGGCCAGGTGCTCGCCCTGCGCGTCAGCGAGAGCCAGCTGGGGGCGCTCGAGAAGGCGCTCCCAGCCGGCGGCTGGCACGAGCTCGAGGCCGAGGACGGCACCGTGCGCCTGTATCTCGGCCAGGTCGTTTACGTGCGCGCGGAGGACGAGGATTCCCGCGTCGGCTTCGGCGCCTAGCTAGGGCGTCGCCCTGGGCATGGCGGCTGAGCTCGACACGCGGCTGCTGCGCTTCGCGCGCACCCGCGGCCACACCCCCGGCGCCGAGCGCGCGGTGGCGCGCTTCTCGCGCCTGGGCGAGCACGGCGCGGTGTGGCTGGCGATCGGCCTGAGCGGCTATGCGCTGGATCGCTCCCAGCGCGATCGCTGGCGGCGCACCACCCGCACCGTGGCCGCCACCTACGCGCTCAACACCGCCCTCAAGCTGCTCGTCCGTCGCCGCCGTCCCGACCTGCCCGGCCTGCCGGCCCTCACCGGCACGCCCACCGCGCTCAGCTTCCCCAGCGCCCATGCCTCCACGGCCTTCGTGGCCGCGCCGCTGTACCGCCGCATCGGCCTGCCCGCCGCGCCGCTGTACGCGCTCGCCCTCGGCCTGTCCCTCTCGCGGCTGTACCTGGGCGTGCACTACCCCTCCGACGTGCTC
Source organism: Solirubrobacteraceae bacterium (assembly GCA_035508995.1). GTDB lineage: Bacteria > Actinomycetota > Thermoleophilia > Solirubrobacterales > Solirubrobacteraceae > Palsa-744. The sequence continues at coordinate 3,010 of DATJMB010000195.1, forward strand.
GCCGGCGCGCTGCTCGGGGGCGCGGTCGCGGGGAGCGTGGCGGTGGCGCATCCGCTGGGAGCGCACCCCCGGCGCGGCTGAGAGTCATCCAACGCCTGGGCTATGTCGCACAGGTGCTACGATGGTCTCGTGCGCGAGATAACCCAGCGACAGCTGCGCAACCAGAGCGGCGAGATCATGCGGGAGCTCGATCGTGGCGAATCGTTCCTCGTCACCCGCAACGGCGCGCCCGTGGGCGAGCTGCGTCCGATTCGCCGGAGGCGGTTCGTTCCGGCGGAGGTGGCGATAGCGGCGTTCTCCGGCGTCGGCCACATCGACTACGAGCGGTTCCGCGCGGACGTGGACCGCTACGTCGACCAGGATCCGACGCCGCGCGCTTGGGATCGAGGCACGAAGCGCGGGAACGGTGACTGAGACCGAACGCCGTCCCAGGGGTCTCATCGACACGTCGGTCGTCATCGCTCTCGAGCTGCTCAGCCCAGCCGATCTGCCGGTGGAGCTGGCGGTGTCGGCGGTCACGATGGCGGAGCTGGCGACCGGTCCGGAGGCCACGGAGGACGCCGAGGAGCGCGCGCGGCGCATCGGGCTGATCCAGCACGCCGAAGACGCCTTCGATCAGCTCCCATTCGACATCGCGGCGGCACGCGTCTACGGGCGCGTGTACGCGGCCGTGACCGCCGCGGGCCGCAAGGCCCGGGGGAGGCGAACGTTGGACCTGCTGATCGCGGCTGTCGCACTGTCCAACGGACTGCCGCTGTACACCCAGAACGTGGACGATTTCGTGGGCCTGGAGAGTCTGCTCGACATCGTCGCCATACCGTCGCCGCCCGATCCATGAGCACGCGCATCGGCATCGTGGGCATGCCCAACGCCGGCAAGTCCTCGCTGTTCAACGCCCTCACGAAAGCGGGCGCGGAGGCGGCCAACTACCCGTTCACGACGATCGAGCCCAACGTCGCGGTGGTGCCGGTGCACGACGAGCGCCTGAGCCAGGTGGCCGGGACGGTGGGCGCCTCGGAGATCGTGTGGGACACGATCGACTTCCACGACATCGCCGGTCTCGTCGCGGGGGCTCACCAGGGAGAGGGCCTGGGCAACCGCTTCCTCGCCAACATCCGTGAGACCGACGCCATCGTCCACGTCGTGCGCTCGCACCGCGACGAGGGCGTCGTCCATCCCGAGGGTCGCGTGGACCCGCTCGCGGACATCGTCACGATCGAGACCGAGCTAGCGCTGGCGGACCTCGAGCAGGCGGAGCGCCGCGTGGAGCGGGTGGCCAAACAGGCGCGCGGGGGCGATCGGACGGCGGCCGTGGAGGAGGCGTGGTTGCGGGAGGCGATCGAGGCGCTGCGGGGCGGCCGGCCGGTGCGCACCGTGGCGGTGCCCGAGGAGGCGCCGGGCGCGGCCCGCGACCTCGGCTCGCTCACCGCCAAGCCGGTGCTGTTCGTGGCCAACGTCGACGAGGGCGCCGGCGAGGAGGTGCCCGCCGAGATCGTCGCCCACGCCGCGGCCCAGGGCGCCCGCGCGGTGGCGGTCAGCGCCCGCATCGAGTCAGAGCTCGCCGAGCTCGACGAGGAGGACGCCGCCGGCATGCGCGCGGAGCTCGGAGTCAGCGAGTCGAGCCTGCAGCGTGTCGTGCGCGAGGCGTTCGCGCTGCTCGAGCTGATCGCCTTCTTCACCGCCGGCGAGGCCAAGCCGGCCCAGTCCTGGCACCTGCGAGAGGGCCTCACCGCCTGGCACGCCGCGGGGGAGATCCACACCGACATCCAGAAGGGCTTCGTCCGCGCCGAAGTGATCGGCTGGCGGGAGCTCGTGGAGGCGGGCGGCTATGCCGGCGCCCGCGAGCGGGGGACGCTGCGCCTCGAGGGCCGCGACTACCCGATGGCCGACGGCGATGTGATCACGGTGAAGTTCACACCGTAGCACCGTTTCGCCCTGGCGCATGAACCCATCCCCGGCGGCGAGACCCGATGCTCGTGCTCACGGGGCGATCTTCTCAGGCGGCGAGGCCGAGGACGAGCGCGAGAGCGTCGTCGACAGCGGCCATCTCGCCGGTGTCGAGGTGGCCGAGGCTTGCCTTCACGGCCGCGGCGTCAATCACCCGCACCTGGTCGGTCAAAACGTGGGTCGGAGTACCGCCGAGCTCGATGGTGGGACGGAAGGTAGCGGGCGCCGCCGAGCGCGAGGTGGGCGCAACCAGCACCGTGCTGAGCTCCAGCAGCTCGGTTGCCTGCACCACGACAGCCGGTCTCGCTCCCCGCTGCTCGTGGCCGCGCGCACGACGCGGCGCGGCCAAGCGCACGACTTCGCCGCGCACCATCACTCGGCCGGCCAAGCCGGCGAGAGCTCCTCGAGCTCCTCGCGCAATACCGCGAGCTCGGCGCGATCGTCGGCGTTCGTCGCCAGGCGTCTGGCCTCCTCCCGCAGCGCGGAGCGCTTGCGCCGGTGCGCTCGTGCCTCCGCGAGTGCGCAGCGCACCGCCTGGGAGTCACTCAGACCCTCGGCTCGCAGCACCGCGAGCGCCGCTTCGGAGTCGGCGTCCAAACGCACGTGGAGGGCTCGTGACATGGGAATATTGTAGCATAAATCATGCTACAGACTCAACACGTCTCGTGCTTGATCGTGTAAGATGGTGCAGTGGCTGGAGCAGCGCATCGCCTCAACGTAACGCTCGACCCGGAGCACGCCGAGCGCTTGGCACGGTTGGCCGAGCGGATGCACATGCAGGAGGGCACACTTGCCAGGTCGCTGCTGTCCTCCGCGCTGGAAGAGGCAGACCTCGATGCCCGCAACGTGACCCAGTTGCTCGACGGCATTCCAGACGCGTTCGAGCGGGCGCAGCTTGGTCTGGAGCGTGCCCTCCAGGGGGACACGGTCGCTCTGGACGATCTCTAGGCGGTGGCCGAGGTTCGGCTCAGCTCGGTCGCCGTCGAGGACCTCGAGCGCATGATCGTCACCCACAGCCTGCCCGCTGACACCAAGGAGCGCGTGGCCCGGTCAACGAGGAGCCTCACGCGCTTCCCGCGCATCGGGCGCGAGCTCGAAGGTCGCTGGCGCGGCTTTCGCTTCGTCCTCGGGCCCTGGCGTTGGATGCTGATCATCTACGTCTACGAGCAGCCCGGTGATCTCGTCCTGGTGGTGAGCGTTCAGGATGGTCGCTCCGCCCGAGGTCTGGGCAGAGTCGAGCTGATGAGCGCAGCCGCCGAGCGGGGCCGTTGAGATTGGCTTCTACACCATCCGCCCAAGCCGCTCCGCCAACCCGTTCATACCGAGCGCCCGCGCGGCCGCGGCGCCGGTGCGCCAGTCGCTCGCGCGATCGGGCGGACGCTGCACCTCGATCCGCCGCAGGGTGGCGATCTCCTTGAAGACCCGCAGTTGCGCGGCGTTCTCGCGCAGGGCGGCGGCGATCCGCGGGCGCATCTCCTGGGCGGCGCGCACCGCCTGAGCGGCGTCACCGCCGGCGCCCGCCGCCTCCAGCACGGCCTCCAGCGAGCCGTGCCTCTGGAGCAGTTGCGCGGCGGTCTTCGCGCCCACGCCCGGCGCGCCGGGGATGCCATCCGAGGGATCGCCGCGCAGGGCGATCAGGTCAGGCACCTGCGCGGGATCGATGCCGTAGCGCTCGCGGACCTGCGCAGGGCGCACCTCCCCCGCGACGCGTCCCTTGGCGAGCTCCACGATCGCCACTCGCTCGCCCACCGCCGCGTAGAGGTCGCGGTCGCCCGTCAACAGCAGCGCCCGTCCGTCCGCCAGCGCCTCGGCGCGGGCGTGGGAGAACATCGCGTCGTCGGCCTCCAGCTCGGCCGCGTCGCACACGCTCCAGCCGAGGCTCTGAAGCAGCGCCGGCGCACGCTCCCACTGGGCGGCGAGCTCCGTGGGCATCGGCTCGCGATGGGCGTGGTAGGGCTCGTAGAGCTTCACTCGATAGGTCGCCTCCTCGGCGCCGAAGCACGCCACCACCGCACGCGCGGGGCGCTCGGCCAGCACCGTCAGGAAGGCGTTCACCGTGCCGAGCAGCGCGTTCACCGGCTGTCCGTCCGCGCCCACGATCGATTTGGGCAGCGCGAAGTAGGCCCGGTAGAGCAGCCACGGCACGTCGGCGATCAGCAGCGGCGGCTCGGACACGCGCCCAGGCTAACCGGCGGTGACGCCTCCGTCCTTCATGCTGGCGCCGCCACCGGGCGCCTGCGATCCGCCCTGCACGCCCGTGGGCGTCGTCGGCGCGACGGTCGGAGCGGTCGCGGTGGCCGGCGGGGTTGGCGCCGCCCCCTGTGTGGGTGGCGCCTTCCAGCCGCTGCGGTCGGGCTCGGGCGCCACCGCGCCGGCGCCCGTGCGCACGCCGAAGTAGGCCCAGGTGGACTGGAGGCCCAGGCGGGCCTCCAGTTCCGGTCCGCTCACCGTCGTGCTGCCGCCGCTGCCGAGCACCGCGGCGCTGAGGATCCGCGGGGAGTAGCCGCGCGCCAGCACTTCGATGCCCTGAAAGCCGCCCTTGACGAGACCCTTCAGCCGCGCGGCGGCGGTGGCGAAGCCGAGGCTCACCTTCCAGCTCGACCTGGAGGTTTCGTAGGCGTCCTGCACGCCCTGCAGCCACGGCTCCGGTTCCGCTCCCGGGAAGCCGTTCTGCACGCTCTCGGTCATGCCCCCGGAGCTCGCGTAGAAGTAGGTGATGGCCGGCTTGCCGGCGTAGGTGACGATCTGTCCGGCGGTGGCGGAGATCGCGGAGTTGGTGCGCGCCGTTTCCGCCGCCTTGCCGAGGTAGACCTGCGAGCGGGTGTCGGCGTAGACGTCGAAGCGAGAGCCTCCCGCGTCCGCCGTGAGCGCGTAGGTGCGGCTCGCGATCGCCTGCGCCTCGAGCGCCGCCAGCGGCCATTCGGCGGGCATCTCCGCGGAGACCACACCGCGCACGTAGCGTTCCAGCGGGATCGCCTGCACCTTCGAGCCCACCAGCACCTTCACCACCGCGTTCGCCGGCGCCTGGCCGAGCGCTGTGCCGGTGTAGTAGTGGGCAAGGATCTGCTGATCGCTCCAGCCGTGCTGCGCGTATCCGTAGGCGCCGTCCTGGCTCATGCCCACGCCGTGGCCGTCCCCGGCGCCGGAGATCACGAGCGTCTTCGCCGCGCTGGCCGTGCTCGTCGCGGCCGCGCTCGCCCCGTCCATGCCTCCCAGCGTGGCCAGCATCGACAGAGCCGCGCCCAGCGCCAGCAGGGCCGCCCGGCGGGCGCGCGGGGGCACGATCGATTGCATGTCTCTGGAATCGGTTAGATATGGCCTGGGCATGAGCCCTGAACGGCGAGCCCTCAACGGTGGGGCACAGCGGTCCCCACACCACGCGCGAGCGGAAGGAGCTATCGAGATGGCTGGAGCGGACAGCGAGCGGGCGGTGCTCGAGGCGGTGCCACGCGAGCTCTACATCGCCGGCGAATGGCGCTCCGCCGGCGGCGGCGAAACCCTGCCGGTGGAGGACCCCGCCACCGGCCAGACGCTCACGCAGGTGGCCGATGCCCAAGTGGAGGACGCGCTGGCGGCGCTCGCCGCCGCCCACGAGGCGCAGGCGCAGTGGGCTGCCAGCGCGCCCCGCGAGCGCGGCGAGATCCTGCGCCGGGCCTACGAGGAGATCGTCGCCCGGGCCGATGAGCTGGCGCTGCTGATGACGCTCGAGATGGGCAAGGCGCTCGCCGAGTCCAAGGCCGAGATCTCCTACGCGGCGGAGTTCTTTCGCTGGTTCTCCGAGGAGGCGGTGCGGGTTCACGGCCGTTACATGACCAACACCACCGGCAGCGGCCGCATCCTCACGCTGCGCCAGCCAGTGGGCCCGTGCGTGTTCGTCACCCCCTGGAACTTCCCCACCGCGATGGGCACCCGCAAGATCGCCCCCGCGATCGCCGCCGGCTGCACGATGGTCGTCAAGCCCGCCAAACAGACGCCCCTCTCGATGCTGGCCCTCGCCCAGATCCTCGAGCGCGCCGGCCTGCCTGGCGGCGTGCTGAACCTGATCACCGCCTCCGCCTCGGGCGCCGTGATCGAGCCGCTGCTGCGCGACGACCGCACGCGCAAGCTCTCCTTCACCGGCTCCACGGAGGTGGGACGCACGCTGATCGAACAGTCCGCCCAGCAGGTGCTGCGGGTGTCGATGGAGCTCGGCGGCAACGCCCCCTTCCTGGTGTTCGAGGACGCCGATCTCGACGCCGCCGTGGAGGGCGCCCTGATCGCCAAGATGCGCAACGTCGGCGAGGCCTGCACGGCGGCCAACCGCTTTCACGTGCACGAGTCGCTCGCGGGCGAGTTCGCGAGCAGGCTGGCCGCGAAGATGGCCACGCTGAAGGTCGGCCGGGGCACCGACCCCGACACCGACGTCGGCCCCCTGATCGACGGCGTCCAGCGCGAGAAGGTCGCCGAGCTCGTGCAGGACGCCGATGCTCGCGGCGCCTGCATCGCGCTCGGCGGCGAGGCGCTCGACGGGCCCGGCTACTTCTTCGCGCCCACCGTGATCACCGACGTGCCCGAGGACGCGCGCGTGCTCGGGGAGGAGATCTTCGGGCCCGTGGCCCCCGTGGCGACCTTCTCCAGCGAGGAGCAGGCGCTGGCCGCCGCCAACCGGACCGAGTACGGGCTCGTGGCCTACGTGTACACCCGCGACCTCTCCCGCGCGCTGCGCGTCTGCGAGGGTATCGAGACCGGCATGGTGGGGCTCAACCAGGGGCTCGTGTCAAACCCCGCCGCCCCCTTCGGCGGGGTCAAGCAGTCGGGGTTCGGCCGCGAGGGCGGCTTCGAGGGGATTGGCGAGTATTTGGAGACGAAGTACGTGGCGATCGCGGTGTGAGGGAACATACTGTGGAGACCGTGGGACCTGCCCGGTGTGAACGCAATGTCGTGCCCTGGGCCTATCTTGGTATGGGAAGGGCGTAGACGGCGGACGTGAGTACCGCGTTGTCCTCTTGGCCCCCGAGACTTTCGGTTGCGATCCAGAAGATGGTGTTGGCGGTGTGGGTGGAGTAGCCGAAAGCGCCCTTGCCGCGTCCTGGGATGGTTAGGCGTGGGAGCTGCCAGCTGTGGCGGCGGTGGGTGGACGGGCGGTAGCTGGATAGGACTCCGGTTAGCAGTTCTGTGTCTGGTTCGAACAGGGCGGCTTCGTGGCCGGTGTCCCAGGTGAGCAGTCCGCCGCGAATGTCGAGGTCTCGTGCTTCTTCGCCGTGGGCGTGGAGAATTGTTCGCTTTCCGTGGCAGCGGTTGATCTGAACGGATGCACTGCCGACTTTCACGGCTCGCGCGAGCAGTCCGGCGCTGTAGCTGTAGAGATTGGAGTGGGTGTTCGCGCGTTCACGGCCGAGTGTGTTTCGCAGTGTGCGACAGATCAATGGCGCGCCGGGCCTGTCGAGGTCGACGATTTGTGATTGCGGACCGTAGCTCACGGCGCCGGTCGAGATGTTGTAGAGGGCGATGCAGGGCTTGTTTTCGCGGACTTCTAGTGTTGTCTGGGTGCATGGCTCGCCATCGCCTTCGATGTATTGTGAGCCGACGGTGAGCCAGGCCGCGCCTCTTGGCAGCATCATGACTGTGCCGCTGCGCGCGTCGAGCAACGCGTAGCCTTTGCTGCATACCAGCAGGAAGCGTGCGGCGCCGGCTGGGGGACCGTAGCCTTCTGCTTGTTCTTGGTTCACCAGTCTGCATTCCGCGGGCACGGTTATACTCAGACGCCGTCCGGTGCGTGTGTCGAGTACGACGACGGTTGGGCTTTCGGGGGTCTGCCAG
>DATJMB010000196.1:0-4428 GCA_035508995.1 Solirubrobacteraceae bacterium
AGCCCCTTGGCCTGCGAGGCCAGCTGCTGGGCTTCGAGGTGCAGCTGGTCGATCTCCGTCTCCACGTCGAGCGCCGACTTGGAGCTCGCCCCCGCCAGCTCCGAGAACAGCGGCTTGGAGACCTTCTGGTTGGCTTCTTCGACGATCCGGCTCACGCTGTGGCCGTATTCGCGCAGCGCGTCGGTCTTCTGGCTTTTCAGGCAGCCGTTGACGATCAGCACCACCACGATCAGCAGCGCCACCCCCACCCCGGCGGCCACCCGCCGGCGGATCATCAGCGTGTGCTGGTCCTGGCCGTGTCCATCTCCCGCGCGCTGAGGACGGCGCGGGCTGGGTCTCTGTGGCGCACGCGGCGCCCGCGCTGCCGGGCGAGTAGCTGTCTCCTCGCCGTCGTCGAAGAACGACAAAAGCCTATCCCCCCTTTGCAGGGACTGAGTCGAAGAAGGCCCCAGTATGACTGCCGGTCCAGTCGCCCGCCCACATGCAACTTCTCGCTCAGCTGCTCCTTTCCTGCCCTCCCGTGCAGGACCGCCGCCTGCGGGCGGCGAACGCGCTACCCGGTGAACTCCACCGAGACCCTCGTGGTGCCCGCCACGCCCCTGCGCCCGCGCCGCTCCCCGCCCCGCGAGGACACCGTGCTGCACGGCCGCTACCGCCTGCGCGAGCGCCTCGGCGCGGGCGGCTTCGGCGTCGTGTGGCGCGCCCAGGACGAGCTCCTGCACCGCGAGGTGGCCCTCAAGCGCATCCCCCTGCCCCCCGAGGGCCCCACGGCGACGCCCGAGGGCGAGGAGTGCGTGGCCGACCGCGCCGGACGCGAGGCGCTGGCGGCGGCACGCCTGGCCCACCCCGCGATCGTGGCCCTGTACGAGGCCTACGTCGAGGACGACGCCTTCTACCTGATCTCCGAGCTCGTCGAGGGCGAGACCCTCGCCCAGCTCATCGCCCGCCACGAGCTCGCCGACGAGCGCGTCGCCGAGATCGGCCGGGCCCTCACGGAGGCTCTCGCTCACGCCCACGCCCGCGGCGTGGTCCATCGCGACGTCAAGCCCCAGAACGTGCTCGTGCCCGACATCCGCCCCGGCGAGCGCGAGACCCCCGTCAAGCTCACCGACTTCGGCGGTGCCCGCATCGCCGGCGAAGACGCCCTCACCCGCACCGGCGAGACCCTCGGCACGCTCGCCTACATGGCCCCCGAGCAGAGCGAAGGCCACGCGGTGGGGGAGCCCGCCGACGTCTACTCGCTGGCGCTCGTCCTCTACGAGGCCTTCAGCGGTGAGAACCCCGTGCGCGCCGAGACCCCCGCCGCCACCGCCCGGCGCATCGGCCGCCCGATCCCCTCGCTGGCCGTACGCCGGCCCGATCTACCCCGCGAGCTCTGCGAGGGCATCGACTGGGCCCTCCTCGCCGACCCCGCCGAGCGCGCCACGCTGGCGGACCTGAGCGACTGCCTGGAACGGGCGCTTGCGCAGGGCCTGCCCGGCGAGAACCCGCCCACGCACGGCGAGGCGACGGCTCGCACGAGAACGCTGTTCGCCGGCCGCCCCCGTGGCGCTCCCCCGCCCGTGCACGCCCCCCAGCCTCTGCACGCGCCCCAGCCCGATGCCCGGCCCCACGTGGAGCACGAGCAGGCCCACCAGACGCCCGCTCGGCGCACGCTGCTGGAACGGCTCGCCCCGCCGCGCATCCTGTGGCTCGCCGCCGCCCTCGCCCTCGCCGCCTGGGAGGCCGCCGACGATCGCGCCGGCCTGGCTTTGCTGGTGCTCGCCCTCGCCGCGCCCCTGCTGGTGCTCGGCCGCCGCCCCGCCCTCGCCTGGCTGCTCGCGGCCCTCGCCCCCCTGCTCGGCCTGCTCGGCCTCGCCGCCGCCTACCCCGCCCTCGCCGGCCAGGCGCCCCGCTGGCGTGCCCGCGCGATCCTCGGCGCCCTCGGCTACTGGTGGCTGGTGCTCTGCGGCGCCCTGCTGAGCTCCGACACCCCCGCCTCCCATCTGTGGCTCGCGCCCACCACCCCGCCGCCGCCCCGCGCGGTCTGGGAGAGCTCCCTCACCGCCGCCGCCACTCACGTGCTGGTCCCGACACTGACCCTCGGCCTGCTGCTCGGCGCCGCTCTCTGGGGCCTCGCCGCGGCCGTCCTGCCGCTGCTCGTGCGCGGCCGCAGCGCCCCCCTGGACGCGCTCGCGGCGATCGCCTGGTCGGTCGCTCTGCTGGCCGCCACCCCCCTGCTCGCCTCCGGCCTGGCCCGCCAGGGCCCCGTGCCCGAGCCACGCGGCGCCGTGCTGGGGGCGATCCTCGGCGCGGCCATCGCCGTCGGCGCCCGCGCCCTGCGCGGTCCGGCCTGAGGAGGATCATCAGCGCCAAGCGTCCCCGTCAGGGGCTCCGCGAACGTCGTCGAGGGTGTGGTCGCGCCCCCCGGCGGCCACGCCCTTAAGGTAGTGAGCCATGAGCCTGCTCAGAAGCCTCGAGACATCCCTCTCAAACCTCGTCGAGGGCACCTTCGGCCGCCTGTTTCGCTCTGAGGTGCGGCCGATCGAACTGGCTCACAAGCTCGCTCGGGAGATGGACGAGCACCGCACCACGTCCGTCTCTCGCACCTACGCTCCCAACGAGTACTCGATCTGGCTCTCCCCATCCGACCGCTCCCGCTACGAGGGCGTGGAGGACGAGCTGATCGAAGAGCTCTGCGCCTACCTGCTCGAGCACGCCCGCCGCGAAAGCCTGATCCTCGCCTCCCAGCCCACGATCTCCTTCCACACCGACGAGGACCTCGCGCTCGGCGAATTCGGCATCCGCGCACGTCTCGTGCGCCCCGACGGCGATCAGGACCAGCAGGAGCGCCCGGCACCCGCCCCGGCACCCGCTCCCGCGGCGCCAGCCTCCCCATCCGCCCCTGCCGTGCCCGCGCACGCGTCCGAGCCCCCCGACGAGCACGGCCGCACGATGGTCTACTCCAGCTCCGCCCGTGTGCGTGGGGTGGGTGGGGATCCCATTCAAGAAGCCCGCGCTCGTCGCCCGCCCCGCGCGCTGCTGACAGTCGCCGGCCGGCGACTGCTGGTGCCCCCCGACGGGGGCGTCATCGGCCGCAGCCGCGATTGCGAGATCGTGATCGAGGACGCCGGCATATCGCGCCGCCACGCCGAGCTGCGCCCCTCGGGCGAGGGCTGGAGCGTGTCCGATCTCGGCTCCACCAACGGCCTGCGCGTCAACGGTCGCGAGGTCCGCGTGGCCCGTTCCCTGAACCCCGGCGACCGCCTGCAGCTCGGCTCCACGGAGATCGTCTTCGACCTCTCATGAGAGGGCTCTCTCCCACACCATGACCACCCTTGCCCCCGTCTCCGTCGCGCTGAAGTTCGGCTTCCTCGCCGTGATCTACCTGTTCGTGCTGTGGATCGCCCGCAGCGCCCTGCGCGACCTCCGCGGCGCCGGCTCGACGAGCTTCGACGCCGCCACCGGCGCCGGGGGTGAGAGAGCCGCCCACGCTCCGCCCGACGCCACCGGCCTGTACGCGGCGTCCGCCTCCAACGTCGCCGATCTGCGCAGCCGCTCCCCGCGCCTGGTGGTCGAGCGGGCCCCCGGCCACGAAACGGGGATGATCTACGATCTCGACGGGGACATCGTGCTCGGTCGCGGCGACCAGGCCGAGATCAGGCTCGAGGACCCCTTCGCCTCCTCCCGCCATGCCCGCATCTGCGAGCAGGGGAACATCCTCGTCGTCGAAGATCTGCGCTCCACCAACGGCACCTACCTCAACGAGGAGCTGCTCGAGTCTCCGCGCCCGCTGCACCCCGGCGACCGCCTGCGGATCGGCGACTCCGAGTTCACCTTCGAGGTCGACTGACGTCCATGCTGCGCGTAGCCGAGCAGTACGCCACCAGCGACACCGGCCTGCAGCGGCGGGCCAACGAGGACTCTCTGCTCGCCCGCCCGCCCCTGTTCGTGGTCGCCGACGGCATGGGCGGCGCCCAGGCCGGCGAGGTGGCCTCGAAGATCGCCGTCGAGACCTTCGCCGACGGCCTCGGCGACACCCGTGAGCCCGAGAGCGGCCTCGCCGCCCGCGCCATCGCCGCCAACGCCCGCATCCACGAGCTCTCCCACAGCAACGCCGAGCAGGCCGGCATGGGCACCACCCTCACCGCCGCCTACGTCGCCCCCGAGGAGATCGCCATCGCCCACGTCGGCGACAGCCGCGCCTACTGCCTGCGCGACGGCTCCCTCACGCGCCTCACCGACGACCACTCGCTCGTCGACGAGCTCGTGCGCCAGGGCAAGATCACCGCCGAGGAGGCCGTCGACCATCCCCAGCGCTCGGTCATCACCCGCGCCCTCGGCCCCGAGCCGGCCGTGGAGATCGACACCCTCTCCTACCAGGCGCGCGCTGGCGACGTCTACCTGCTCTGCAGCGACGGCCTCACCACGATGCTCCCCGAAGCCCGC
>DATJMB010000197.1:0-32093 GCA_035508995.1 Solirubrobacteraceae bacterium
GGTGCGCCGCGCACCTTCCACCGGCTCGTCGCCGGCGTCGAGGATGCGGGGCTTGAGGTGCGCGACCAGGTGCTGTGGCTCTACGGCCAGGGCCTCCCCAAGTCCCGGCGGCTGTCCGGCGGACGCGCCAGCGCCCTGAAACCCGCCTACGAGCCGATCCTCGTAGCGCGTACCCCGCTCGCCGGCACGCTGCCCGAGAACCTCCACCGCTACGGCACCGGGGCGCTCAACATCGAAGCGACCCGCGTTCCGCGCCCAAACGCGAGCGCCGGATACTGGCCGGCGAACGTCACGCTCTCGCACAGCCCCGACTGTCCCGAGGCGCTCATGGCCAAGCCCGCCAGCGGACCGAGCCGACTGTTCTACTGCGCCAAGGCCAACCGCCAAGAGCGCGAGGCCGGCTGCGGGCAGCTGCCGGTGCGGCGCGTGGCGCTCTACACCGGACGCCGGCACCAACCCCGCCTGGTGCGCAACATCCACCCGACCGTCAAGCCCATGGCGCTGATGCGTTGGCTCATACGACTGGCCACGCCCGAGGGCGGCATCGTGCTCGACCCGTTCTGTGGCTCGGGCACGACGGGGGCCGCGACCGTGCTGGAGGGCCGGCGGTTCGTCGGCATCGAGCGCGAGCGCGACTACGTAGACGTGGCCTGCGCTCGGCTTACACACTGGGCCGCTACGTGCGGCGCCCAGCGGGAGACACTGTCATGAAGGCCCCGGCAGTGGACCCGAAGCCAACAACAAGAAAGGAGGCCTATGGAAAGGAGGTAGCAGCGATGCATCTCAAACGAATCAACCAAGACGAACGCGATCAGGAGAAGCCGCGAGTTTGGCGAGCGGCGATCTACGTGTGCGGCCGGGAGAAGTCTTCAGGCGCGCCGAGGTATCCACTATCGATCGATCAACAGCGTGTGCTCTGTCATTTCGTGGCGAGGACGCGACGACTGGTGGTGGTCGATGAGTTCGAGGATACCCGTCCGCATGAAACCTTGCGACCGAATTTGCATCAAGCGTTGGAGACCGCTCAGAAAATGCGGCTCGACTACCTGATCGTCGCGTCGATGGCTGCGCTGACCGATGACCCGAGCGTTGCCTTCGAGGTAGCGTGGCGCCTCGGTCATGCTGGCACGGTTCCCCTCCCAGCCGAAGATGAATGCGAGCTTCGGTGGGTAGGCGTCCAGTCAATTCGCAGCTGACCACCGTGACGTCGGCGGCCAACGTTGATCGCCGCCGGCGTCACCGGAACGCCACGCGTGGATGGCCTCCCGGCCGGTGGAAGGACAGTGCGTCTTTCTGCTGGCCGACATGGCCATCCAACAACAGGAGGAAACCTCATGGCTACCAAGGCCGAGGAAATCTACAACCGCACCCACGAGCTGATGGAGCAAGGCATGACCCGCACCGAGGCGTTCACCAGAATCGCCGAGGACGAGCAAAGGCCCAAAGACTCGATCCGCGGCGCGTTCTACGCCCACAAGAAAAAACTCGAGGGCGGTGAGACCCGGACGCGGACCCGCCGCCGAGAGACCACACCCGAGGATGCGCTGGCAGACGCCCGGGCATCCTTGGAGCGCTCGATTTCCGCGATCGACCGTGAGATCAAGGTCGCCGAGGAACGAGCCGCAGAGAGCACGGCCGAGGCCAAAGCGCTCAAGGAGAGCGCAGCCGAGCGCAAGCAGGCCATAACCGAACGCTTGGAGGCGCTGCGGTAACACCATGCGGGCCGGTCTGGACACATTCGTTTGGATCGGCTCGCACGTCAATTAAACATGTTGCCAAATCATCGACTTAACGGGAAAATCGTTAAGCCAATTAACCAAGAAAGGAGGATATATGGCACACATCCAGTCATACCAATCTAATTGCGATGCTGAGGCTGTCGATGCTGCGGCGATCTACGTCCGGGTCTCAAGCACCGGCCAGCTCGGCCGCGACGGCGACGAGGACGGCTACTCGATTCCCGCGCAGGTCAAGGCGTGCGAAGCCGAGGCAGCCTCTCGCGGCGCGAAGGTCGCCAAGGTGTACGTCGAGCGGGCGGAGTCAGCCAAGAGCGACGACCGGCCGGTACTGCAATACATGCTCAAAGAGCTACCGGCACTCGGCGTCAAGTACCTGATCGTTCACAAGGTTGACCGGCTGGCCCGCAACAGGCTGGACGACGCCACGCTCTACCAGCGGTTCGTGGGGATGGGCGTAAAACTCGTCTCAGTCTCGGAGAACATCGATGAGACCCCCGCCGGACGCCTCATGCACGGCATGTTGGCAAGCTTCGCGGAGTACTACTCGAACAACCTGGCAAATGAGATCAAGAAGGGATTGCGCCAGAAGCACGAAAACGGCGGCACACCCTTCCGGCCCCCGATTGGTTACCTCTCGAAGCGAGAGCTCGTCGGCGGGCGAGACATTCGCAGCGTGATCGTCGACCCCGGGCGCGCGCCGCTCATCAAGATGGCGTTCAACCTCTACTCCACCGGCCAATGGACGCTGCTGAAGCTCGCCGACCACCTTGAGGAACAAGGTCTGCGCTATCCCGCGACAGCCCGCTATCCCGAACGGCCGGTCGCGCACAACCGCCTCAACGAGATCCTGCGAAACCCCTACTATCGCGGCATTGTCGTCTGGGACGGCCGCCGCTACCCAGGACGCCACGAGCCGCTCATCGACGCCGATACCTTCGACCGGGTGCAGATGCTGCTCTCGGCCGCGCGCATCGCCGGCGACCGGCCGCAGATCCACGAGCACTACCTGCGCGCCACCGTGGTCTGTGACCGTTGCAAGGGACGGCTGCTCTACGGCCGGCACCGCAGCCGCTCGGGTGCCTACTACGAGTACTTCTCCTGCACCAACCGCGCCGCCCGCCGCCGCAAATGCCGCTGCCAGAGCGGACACTACTCAGTCCCCGTGGTCGAGCAGAAGATCGAAGCGCTCTACACCACCCTGAAAATCTCCCGCGCCACCCAGGAGGCGATCCGCACAGAGCTACGTCAAGAGCTCAGCAACCGGGCCGCGTTGGTGGAGCGCGAAGCCGAACGACACGAGCGAACCATGAAACGCATCGAAGCCAAGCAAGAGAAGCTCCTCGACCTCTACTACCGCGACCTCGTCTCAGAAGACATCTTCGAGCGTCAGCAGGCCAGCCTCACCAAAGAGCGCCGCGCCGCCGAACGACTGCGAAAGGCCGCGCAGATCGAGACGCAAGACCTCGAACGAGCGCTCGACCAAGCCCTCGCCCGAGCCACCGACCCCCACGGGGTTTATTTGGACGCGACCCCACTGGAGCGACGCACCATGAACAAGGCGATCTTCCTACGTATCGAGATCGGCGAAGACGGCGAGATCACCAGCGCCGCGCCCACCCCCGTATACGCCGCCCTACGCGCCTGGCAGCCCAGCCTCGGCCGTCCCACAGCGCCCAACACCACCCCCAGCGGCGACGGCCCCTGTTCGCCTTATGTTCGACCTTCTACCGGCGGCGTCCATAGAAGAATTGCCTGCAAATGGGCATCTTTGAGTGATGAGATCAGGCGCAGGACGCGGCCCAAAAGGGCCGGAATCGAGATTTGTGCCCATTCAACCGGCATGGCGGACCGCAGGGAGCTCGTACCCACGAGCTCTGAGTCAGAGTGGACGGCTGGCCCGGATGGCAATGAGCGTATACGCCAGGAGTCCCGCGCCGGCGAAGGGAGCGGTGCAGTAGAGGCCGCCAAGGAGAGTCGCGGTCGTTAGTCCGGTGCCGGTTGCGTGGTAGACGGCAGTCGGGCCGCCGAAGCTGGACACGGACGCAAGGAACGCCAGGGTTAGCAAGGTCACACCCATGAGAGAGAACGCGACGCGTGTCACGCCGAGCGCTTCCGGCTTCGGCTCGGCGCCGATCTCCAGCTGGTTCACGCGAACGGCGAGCAGTTCGGAGCCACCGATTGCTGCAGCGACTCCCAGCTCGCTCCAGTCGGGACTGCGCGCGACCTTCAGCAGCGCTTTCGCAAGCGGGCGGCGTCCGCAGATCGCGACCGCGCGTCGGTCGGCTGCAAGCTCACGGCCAGCTACGTAGCGGGCACGCAAAGAGTCCAACGCCGGCAGGAAGAACAGCGTCGCCGAGAGCGCCCGTACCAGCACGACCTTCAGCGGGTCGAGATTGCATACGTGATAGCGCTCGTGCTCGAGCACCGCCCGCAACTCTAGGCGCGATACTCCTTCGAGAAGGCCACGACTCACCGCCACGCGGGGAGTCAGGATGCCGTAGACAAACGAAAACGAGTCCGACGAGTCCATGAACAAGAGGCGCCCGTCCAACCCGGTTTGCACGGCCGCTCCTGCCAACTCGACGGGCGCCGTTGCTACCAAAGCATCCACGCGACGTGCAAGCCTGCGAGAAGCGGTCATCTGCCTCACGAGTGAGCGGCTCCCGAGGCCGATGCCGACCGCGATCAGGCCGACGAACGGGAACACCGGCAGAAGCCATGCGCCGGGCAGCCCGAGGGACTCTCCCCGGGATGCCCGCGCGAGGATCAGCGGCATGAGCACACCGCCGAGCGCCCCGCAGAACACGAGCGCACCGAGCAGCAGCGCGATACCCATGAAGGCCAAGAAGCTGCGGTTGGCGCGGTCCAGTCTCATCCATCCTCCGCGAGTAGAGCCCGTAGGCGACGGAGCACGTCAGGGTCGGTGCGCGCCTCGTCTACAAAGTGCGCTACCGCCGCATCCCCATAGGTGCGGATCACGTTCTGCACCGCGATCCCGGCTTCGTCGGTGGCGGTCGCCTCGTACACATAGCTTCGCCGCTCGCCAAGGCGACTGAGGATGTTCTTCGCGACGAGCCGGTTCATCACCGTCATCACCGTCGTGTAGGCCAGCGGCTCGGACCGGTGCTGATTGAGCGCATCGAGGATCTGCCTCACCGATACCGGCGTGTCGGCCTGCCACACCGCCTCCATCACCTCTGACTCGAGTGGTGCGAGCCCAGTGCTCGCCTTCTTCGGCCTTCCTGCCACAACCCAGACACTACTACATTTCTGTCGTGTATGCTCGATCCCATGACCACTACCGAACACGACTACAGAGCACAGGCACGACAGGCGATCGAGATCGTCTGCGCCGGTGACCTGTCCCGCATGGAGGAGTTCTACCGCCCCGACTTCGTGGATCACATCAACGACATGACCTTCCACGGCTACCACGGCGGTCGCGAATCAGTCACCTTCTATCTCACCATCTTCAAGAACCTGCGCATGGACGCCGAGGAGCAGATCACCGAGGGGAACCGCGTGGCATCCAGATGGGTCCTCAATGGCACCTACCGCAGGCGGCCGATTACGCTCCAAGGCATCACCATCAGCCGCTTCGCCGAGGACGGCAGAATCGTCGAAGACCGAGGACACTCCGACTCGATCGCTCTCGTGCGCCAACTCGGGCTGATCCGAACCCTCCTCCTCGGCCTGGAAATCCTCACCCGCAGAGTCAAGCTGCCAAAGGGCGCACTCGGAGGCTGACGTGATCGCGTTGATCTACAACGAGGCGATCGTCGGCCGTGAAGCGACGTTCGAGACTGCCGGCCGATCGTAACGACGCCGAGTTTCCCAAGCCGGACAGTGCGGTCAGCGCACGCCCGTATGCGACCGCGCGGAGCTACCGATCGTGCTCGCCGCGTAAGCTCAGCGGTGGCCACCGGGCGGACAACTAACGGGGGGCATGAGTCGTGGGTGAAGCGATTGGCCAGGTGTTGTCGTTCGGCGTGGGGGTGGCGCTCAGCCCCGTGCCGATCATCGCCGTCGTGTTGATGCTCGCAACGCCGAAGGGCCGCGTGAGCGGGCCCGCGTTTATCGGAGGCTGGATAGTCGGGCTGGCGGGGCTCGGAGCGGTTCTGCTCGTGGCCGCCAGCGGCGCCGAAGCCGGCAGCGGCGGCGCTCCGCGGGAATGGGTGAGCATCGCGAAGATCGTGCTCGGCGTCCTTCTCCTGCTCGTGGCGGCGCGACAGTGGCGAGGACGCCCGCGAGGAGACGCTCAACCGGAGCTTCCGGCCTGGATGAAGACGATCGACACCTTCACACCGCCGCAGGCTTTCGGCATGGGAATCCTGCTCTCGGCCGCCAATCCGAAGAACCTCATCCTCGTCGTGGGCGCAGCCGCAGCGATAGCGCAAACGGGGGTCGACACCGCTGATCAGGCGGTCGCGCTGGCCGTGTTCGTGGTGCTAGGAACGCTAGGCCCCGGAATTCCGGTCGGCATCTACTTCCTCATGCGCCACCACGCCGCGGCGATCCTGGAGAGCCTGCGTGGTTGGATGGCGCGCGAGAACACAACCATCATGGCCGTGCTCTGCCTGGTCATCGCCGCCAAGCTGATAGGCGATGCCATCAGCACACTGGCTTCCTGAACCCTCACGCGGCACCCTTACCGGTGAGATGTCGCCGCCGCGCGTCGGGGCGGCAGTCGGACAGCGCCTTCAGTCGACGGCCTGGAAGTCGGGTAGCCGCCAGCTCCCGTCGAATGCGGGCGCGTCGGGCCCGTAGATGCGGAAGTACACGAACCAACCTCTGTCTGGGGTCGTCTTGATCCAGCGACCTTGGGTGCCCTCGGGAGGGTTGGGTCCGAAGTGCAGCGTCACCTCGGTGGCTCGATCACCGAGTCGCTCGGCGGTGAGCTCAACCAGCGAGCGAAGCGCGGCCCGGCTCTGCTCGGTGACGATCTCTGAGCGAGTCTCGGCGTCATAGACGGTGATCGACCAGAACAACTTCGCTGGTACCGGCAACGGAACGCTGAGCTGATAGGAGCGTCCGCGGTGCTCGATCCAACCAAACCCCTCGTTCCAACGGCTAGTATTTGTGCGATGCGCGGCAACCAGACCCAGGCGTAGTGTCACCCGAGCAGCCGTGTTGGGGGACACGCCAAATTCGCAGCGCGAGCTGAAGGCTCCAGCTGGCAGTCTCGTGCTGGGACTGGGCAACGACGAGGGCATGGCAATCCTCGGCGATGCACGGGCGGGCGACACACGACCACTCGCTGAGGCACTGGCCCGCGCGCGTGCGGAACGAGACGCACCGCCGACGCGCACAGAGACCCTCGAACACGACGCTGAGCGCGCTTCGAGTGCGATGCGCAAAGTTCGAGAAGTGCTGGAACGCTTCACCGAAATCGCCGAAGGACGTATCGACGCCGGGATTCTCGGAGAGTGGGCCGACGAGCTCCTCGACCGGCTGAAAGGTCTGGATCCCGACGAACACTGGCAGGAGCGATTGCGGGTGCTGCGAACGCTGGTGGTGCTGCTGGTACTGCTGGGACGTTGGCTCGAGCTCGCCCGGTCGCTGTCGGATGCCGTGCAGGCCGCCAAACGACTCGGCGACAAGGGCGCGCGAGCGTGGGCGCTACACGAGCTCGGCACGCTGCACCTCGCCGCCGAACAGAACGCCGAGGCCGATGACGATCTCGGCGAAGCCTTGAGGCTGCGCATGAGGCCCGGAGGCGGGGAGGGCGCGCGGGTGACCGAAGCCAATCTGGGGGAGCTGTGCAAGCGGCTGCGCTCGCAACTGCACCACGCTGCATTCACGAACCCGCGGCCATCCGTGAGCCCCGCAGAGGATAAGCCCACGCCAAGCCCGCTCGGATGGCTGGTGCACAAGCCCGTGCTGCTGCTCGTGCTCGGCCTGGCTGTGCTGATCGCAGGCGGCGTGACCGGGGCCGCGATCGCTGGGGAATCCAGCGTCAATCCCCATCCGCTGGCCATCGTCATCGAAGCCGTTCCCGCCTCGCCACAGATCGGCGAGCCCATCGCGTTTCGCACGAAGGTCGAGAGCCGAGCGGACCCCGGCCACTACAGCTGGCTGTTCGGCGACGGCGAGGGCACGAACAGCGCCAACCCCACCCACGTGTACGTGCAGGCCGGCCGCTACACAGTGACGGTGGCCGTAAGCGGCGCCCACGACACTGCCGCCGGGGAAGCGACGCGCATGGTGATCGTAAGACCGTCCTCGTCATCCCCCGAAGCGGGGCCCCCAACCGCGGGCTTCTCGTTCACGCCATCGCCTGCGCTCGTCGGTCACGCTGTGCGGTTCAACGCCAGCGACTCCTCCGACCCAGACACTCACGCCACGATCTCGAACTACCTGTGGAACTTCGGCGACGGCCACACGCAGACCGGCGCCGATCCCACACACGTGTACGCGGAACCGGGTGCCCACACCGTGGAACTGGTCGTGGCTGACACACGCGGAGCGAGCGGTCGCACCACGCGCACGATCAGGGTCGAAGAACAGACAAGCAATTCGGCTAGGCCCGCCTTCACCTCAGTCACGAGCGCGATGTTCGCGGCGGGCACAAGCGCGCGTTTTCCGGTTACAGCCACCGGTAAGCCCACACCCACGATCGGCGAGTCGGGCACGCTGCCCAACGGCGTGAGCTTCCTCAACAGCGCGCTCACCGGCACCCCCACCACCACCGGCACCTTCCCGCTCACCTTCACCGCCACCAACAGCGCCGGCAAAGCCACCCAGGCCTTTACCCTCAAGGTGGTCGCAAGCGGAACCACCGTCGAGCCGCAGATCACCTCCTCCACGAGCACGGTCTTTACGCAAGGCAGCGAGCGCAGCTTTTCCGTGACCGCCAGCGGCACACCGACACCCACGATCGGCGAGTCGGGCACGCTGCCCAACGGCGTGAGCTTCCTCAACAGCGCGCTCACCGGCACCCCCACCTCCACCGGCACCTTCCCGCTCACCTTCACCGCCACCAACAGCGCCGGCAAAGCCACCCAAGACTTCACTCTCACAGTGGAATCTCAATCACCACCAGAATCCAAGCCTAGCTTCACCTCCTTCGATGCCGCAAGCTTTGTGTACGGTCGAAGAGAGCGCTTCCAGGTGACAGCGACCGGCGAACCACCACCGAAGATCACCGTGGAAGGGAAACCCCCAAAGGGCGTGCGGTTCGAGGAAGAAGCCCTGGTCGGCACCGCGGAAGAAGGCGGCACCTTCTCGCTGACGTTCATCGCCTCCAACAAAGCCGGATCGGCCGTCCAAGCGTTCACTCTGAAAGTCATCGAAGAAGAGGCGCCGTGACCTCGACTTCTCGTGGTGGGCGGCCCTCGAGCGCTTCGCGGGAATCGTGACGAGCCACGCACGGCCGTGGCACACGTCGCGGCCTCAGCCGCGGGTGCTCCCTGGGGCAGCCGACTGAATGCCGGGCGACCTGGTGGTAGTCGCCGGCGGCTCATCGGAACTCTCGGGCGGTCGCCCTACCCGCGCCCCCGCGGAACGGCCAAGGCCCCGGACTTCTCAGCAAGAGCGGCGGCCAACCGGGTGGTCGCTCCGATCTGATCGGCTTCGGCAAGTCGGGTCCC
The DNA here is from genome assembly GCA_035508995.1 of Solirubrobacteraceae bacterium. Taxonomy (GTDB): domain Bacteria; phylum Actinomycetota; class Thermoleophilia; order Solirubrobacterales; family Solirubrobacteraceae; genus Palsa-744. The sequence continues at coordinate 9,329 of DATJMB010000197.1, forward strand.
GAGCTCGCCCGCCAGATCAACGAGCTGATCGCGGCGACCCCGATCGCGGCTCCACCGAGCGCTCTCGCGCCGGCTCAGCAGTCGACGTGCAGCGGCGGCAGCCGCTCGCGGCTCACGCCCTCCTGGAGACAAGCCAGGTAGGCGATCCCCCGGTGCGTGCCGTCGATCACCCGCGTCTGCCCGCCGAACACGCCGATCCGCAGCACCACCTCGTCGCGCCAGCGCCTGTTCGCCATGTCATGCTTGAAGCGCTCCACTCGCAGGGCGTCGTCGGCATCCTCCTCCGCCCGCAGCTCCGCACGCCGCTCGCGGTAGATCGCCACCAGCTCCCCGATCGTCCGCTGGCTCCGTCCGGGGCGACCCATGAAGCTCGAGAACAGCGACGGTGTCTGCGCCAGCTCCTGCGGCGATAGAGACCTGAGAGCCATACCGGCATGCTCCTCCGGGCGGCTCGCCGCTCATATGGACGCTCGTCCAAACATCCTTTTCGACGCTTGTACGCCGTGCCGAGACGCCGCGCCGGCAGCTAACGCATCGAACCCGAGCGGCCGATGCTCTACATGTCATCGAGATGACTCGACTTCCACGCCTAGCCAGCGGCCTCGCCCTGCTTCTCGTGCTGCTCACGGGATCGCCGCCCGCACCCGCCGCGGCGCTCGACGCGAGCGATCGTGGCCTCTACGTGGCCTTCTGTCCCGAGGGCGCGCGGGCCGCGGCGCTGGAGCGCGCTCCCCGCGCCCATGTGGCGATGGCCAGCCACGAAGGCTGGCCCCGCGACGAATGCCTGAAGATGGACAAGGGCTCCTGGGGCCGGGATCACACGCTCGTGGGCGCCGCCCACGTGCACAACTGGCTGCTCGGCGGCTACGGCAACGACACCATCTACGCTGGCGAAGCGGGCGATGTGATCTGGGGCGACTACCATCCCGAAGGCCAGTCCGAAGGCGAGGTGGACCGCCTCCACGGCGGCGCCGGCGACGACTGGATCTACTCGAGCCACGGCTTCAACGAAATCTGGACCGGCGCCGGCGACGACCATCTCGCGCTCGTCTACGGCCACGGTGTCGTCCGCTGCGACGGCTCCGGCGTGAAGACCTTCGTGATGCGCTACCTGCCCCAGAACCGTCCCTGGAAGCTCATCGGCTGCGACCACAAAGTGCTGGTTCGCTACCGCGCCTGACCGCGCCAGCGCTCAGGCAGTCGCCACCGGCGCGAGCCGCTCGTGTACGAGCCGCACCACCGTCGCCCCCTCCGCCACCGCCACCGCGCAGCGCTTGATCGACCCCGCCCGCACGTCGCCGGCCGCGTACACGCCGGCCACGCTCGTCTCGTGGAGCATCTCCGCGCCCGCCTCCGGGCCCGTGAGGACGAAGCCGTGCTCGTCGCGAACCACCGTCTCTCCCAACCACTCCGTACACGGCTCGGCGCCGAGGAACAGGAACAGGAAGGAGAGCGCCAGCTCCGCACCGTCGGTCAGCGTGACGCTCTCCAGGTGCCCGTCGGCGCCGTGCAGCACGGCGATTTCGCTGCGATCGCGCACCGCCACCCCATAGCGCTCGAGGTCGTCGATCAGGTACTGGGACATCGTCTCGCGCAGGTCACCCCGCCGGTGCAGCAGCGTCACCAGCGCCCCGCCGCGCGCCAGCCAGATGGCCGCCTGGGCGGCCGAGTTGCCGCCGCCCACCACTCCAACCCGCTGGGCCGCGCACAGCTGGCCCTCGAGCGGTCCCGCGGCGTAGAACACGCTCACGCCCTCGTAGTCGTCGAGGCTCGCCACCGGCAGCCGCCGGTACTGGGCGCCGGTCGCCAGCAGCACCGCCCGCGCCACGATCTCGTTGCCGTCCTCCAGCCGCACCAGGTGGCGCTCCCCGCCGGGCTCCAGTGCCTGCGCCCGGTAGGGCGTGGCCACGCGCGCCTGGAACTTGCGCGCCTGCGTGATCGCCCGGCTGGTCAGCTCGCCGCCGGTGATCCCCGCCGGGAAGCCGAGGTAGTTCTCGATCCGACGCGAGCTCCCCGCCTGGCCGCCGAGGCCCGTGCTCTCCACCACCAGCGTGTCGAGCCCCTCCGAGGCGCCGTACACCGCCGCGCTCAGCCCCGCGGGGCCGCTGCCCACGACCAGCAGGTCGACCTCCTCGCGCGCCGCCAGCTTGCGCCCGATGCCGAGCGCCCGGGAGAGCTCCCCGTTGCTCGGATTGTGCAGCTCCGCCCCGCCCGGCAGCCGCACCAGCGGACGCTCGTGCTCCTGCAGCTCCTGCAGCGCCGCCGCAGCCTCGGCGGAGCTCGCCGGGTCGATCCAGACGTGCGGCAATCGCTGGACGCGCGCGAACTCGAGCAGCCGCCGCGTGTCGGCGCAGGTGCGCGTGCCGATCACCTCGAAGCCCACCCCCTCTCGCTGCTGGAGCAGCTCGCGGCGCTCCACGAAGGCCGTCAGCAGCAGGTCCGCGAGGGTGCCGTCGTCGAACAGCAGCTCCCGCAGCGCTTCTCTGTCCACCGCGATGTAGCGCATCGGCTCGGTGACAACCGCGGTGAGGAAGACCGTCTGGCCCGAGAGCAGGTTGATCTCGCCGAGGAAGCCGCTCGCCCCGTGGCGCACCACCTCCTGGCCGGCGCCGTCGAGCACCGCCGCCTCGCCCTCGAGGATCGCCATGAAGGGATAGCTCTCGTCGCCGATCGCAAACAGCGTCTCGCCCACCGCCGCCGTGCGCTCCTGCCCGTGCGCGGCCAGCAGCTCGAGCTGGGAGCTCGAGAGCACGCGGCTGACAAGCCCGGCCGCCACGCTCAGCCCAGGGGAGACGGCGGGATCCGCGTCTGCCCCCGCACGTCCTCGATCAGCAGCCCCACGCCGTCGACGAAGCACCACGACCAGTGCTCGCCCGGCTCCAGCGAGTGGATCAGGGGATGGCCGCTCTCGTGCGCGTGCGCCCGCGCATGACGGTTGGGCGAGTCGTCGCAGCAGCCCACCTTGCCGCACTCCAGGCAGATCCGCAGGTGCAGCCACGGTTCGCCGCTGGCAAGGCAGTCCTCGCAGCCCGCCACCGACTCCGGCAGCTGCGTGATCCGGACCTGGTCGAGATGGGTGCAGGAGGCCATCTGCCCAACAGCGTAGCTCTGGCGTCCTCTACTGTCTCTGCGGTGGGGTCCCCTTGATCTACAGCGCCCTCTTCGAGCTCGTGCTGGGACGCGTCGATCCCGAGCGTGCCCACGCCCTCGCCGCCCGCGTCCTGCGCCTGCTCGTGGCGATCCCGGGGGTGCCGTGGGCCCTGCGCCGCTGGACCGTTCCCCACGACCCAGCCCTGCGCGTGCAGGCCCTCGGCCTCACCTTTCCGAGCCCCCTGGGGGTGGCGGCGGGAGTCGACAAGGAGGCCACCTGGTTTCGCGCCCTCGGTCTGCTCGGCTTTGGCTTCGTCGAGGTCGGCACCGTCACCGCGGCCGCCCAACCGGGCAACGAGCGGCCGCGCATCTTCCGCATCCCCTCCCGGCGAGCGCTGCTGAACAGGATGGGCTTTCCCAACCCCGGCGCCGCCATCGTGGCGGGCCATCTGCGCGGGCGCCCGGCCGAGCCGGTGGTGGGCGTGAACGTCGGCAAGGGCAAGGCCGTCGCGCTCGCCGACGCCGGCGAGGACTACCGCGCGTGCGTGCGGGAGCTCGCGCCGGTGGCGGACTACATCGCGCTCAACGTCAGCTCCCCCAACACCCCCGAGCTGCGTGCGATGCAGGCCCTGGAGCCGCTGCGGGCGCTTGTCGGCGACGTCCGCGCCGGCCTGCGCGACGCCCGCGTGACGCGCCCGCTGCTGGTCAAGATCGCGCCCGACCTGCCCGACGGGGAGATCCTCGCAGTCGCCGACCTGGCGCTCGAGCTGGGCCTCGACGGCATCCTCGCCGTCAACACCACCATCGACCGTGCCGTGCTGGGCTCCGCGGCGGGCTCGCTCGCGGCGGTGCAGGGCGGCGGCGTCTCCGGTCCGCCGCTCGCCGCCCGGGCGCTGGAGGTGCTGCGGCTGCTGCGCGCGCGGGTGGGCGAGCGCCTGGTGCTCGTCTCCGTGGGTGGCGTGCAGGAGCCCGCTGACGTGTGGGAGCGCATCCGCGCCGGCGCCACGCTCGTGCAGGCCTACACCGGCTTCGTCTACGGCGGCCCGGGCTGGCCGCGGCGGGTGAACCGCGAGCTGGCCCGGCGCGTGCGCGCGGCCGGACGCTCCTCGATCGGCGAGCTCGTCGGCGACGAGTCGCGCGAGGACGCTCCCACTCCCACCCGCTCCTAGCGCGGCGCGGCTACCGTAGCCCCGTGCGTCTGGCCACCTGGAACGTGAACTCTGTCAGGCAGCGCCTGCCGCGGCTGCTGCCCTGGCTGGAGGAACGCGCGCCCGACGTCCTCTGCCTGCAGGAGACCAAGCTCGCCGACGGCGCCTTTCACGAGCTGCTCGACGACGAGCTCTCCGGCCGCGGCTACGAGCTCGCCCTGAACGGAGAGGTCCAGTGGAACGGCGTGGCGATCCTCTCCCGCGTGGGCCTTCAGGACGTCGTCGCCGGCGTGCCCGGCGCGCCCGGCTTCCCCCACCCCGAGGCCCGCGCCGTGTCCGCCACCTGCGGCGGTATTCGCGTGCACTGCGTGTACGTGCCCAACGGCCGCGAGCCCGACTCCGAGCACTACCGCTACAAGCTCGCCTGGCTGGCGAGCCTGCGCGAGGCGCTCGCCGCCGGCCCGCCCTCGGCGGTCGTGTGCGGCGACATGAACATCGCGCCCGCCGACGCCGACGTGTTCGACCCGGCGGCCTACGCCGGCCACACCCACGTCACGGCGCCCGAGCGGGCCGCCCTCGCGGAGCTGCTCGATCTCGGCCTGCACGACGTGGTGCGCGAGCGCTGGCCGGCGGAGCGGGTGTTCACCTACTGGGACTACCGCGCCGGCATGTTCCACCGCGATCTCGGCATGCGCATCGACCTCGTGCTGGCCGGCGATCCGGTGGCGTCGCGGGTGCAGGCGGCGTGGGTGGATCGCAAGGCCCGCAAGGGCTCGGGGCCGAGCGACCACGCGCCGGTGATCGTGGACCTCGACGAGGCGCCCGACGGCGACATCGGGCCGGTCGTGCCGCCGCCCTCCGCGCCGGCCAGCCGCCCCGGCGCGGTCAAGCTGCCCCAGTCGCCTTAGTCGACCCGCTCGGGTCAACCCGCTCGGCGACGGCGGTGCCCTCCTGCGACATCGCCGCGAGGCCGCGCAGGAAGACTTCGCACACCGTCGCGTAGAGGTCGTCGTCGAGCTCCGGGTCGATGATACGGTCGAGCAGGAAGCCGTCGGCGATGAAGAAGGTCATCGCCGCGACGTCGGCGTGGGGCAGCGCCGGCGCGATCCCCAGGGAGGCGCTCCAGCGCTCGAACACCTCGGCCATGCGCGCGCGCAGCGCGCGCTGGCGCGCGGCGAGCTCCTCGCGAAAACCCTCGTCGCGGGCGGCGTGAGCGGCGAACTCCTGGTACAGGCGCGGCCACTGGGGATCGCGGTCGATGTAGAGCAGGAACTCCTCGGCGGCCTGACGCGCCTCGACCACCGGCTCGCGCGCGCCGGCCATCGCCGCCTCCAGGCGCTCCAGCTCGGCCGCGAACTTCTCGTCGAGCACCGTCAGGAAGAGATCCTCCTTGCTCGCGAAGTTGGCGTAGAAGGCCCCCTTCGTGTAGCCGGCCTCGGCGGCGATGCGGTCGATCGAGGCGCCGTGCAGGCCGAGCTCGCAGATCGTGCGCGAGGCCGAGCGCAGCAGCGCCGCGCGGGTGGCCGCCTGGCGCTCGGCGCGGGTGGCGCGCGCCGTCCCTGCGGTGGCTGACGCGCTCAAGCGAGCGCGGTCTCCGCGCCCGTCGCCGCCGTCGCTGACTCCGCGCCCCTCGCCGCATCGGCGCTCGCGGGCTCTGGCGCCGGCTCGCGGATGGCGCGGGCGCCGAGCAGCACCTCGGCGTCGCGACGGGGCGTGTCCGTGATCGCCCGGCGGTAGACGCGCTCGGAGGCGGGCCGCGAGGGCAGCAGGCTGCGCCGGGCCACGAGCTCGCGCAGGACGACCTGCATCTCGAACTGGGCGAAGGCCCCGCCGAGGCAGCGGCGCACGCCGCCGCCGAAGGGGATCCACGTGTAGGTGCCGGGCGGGCGGCCGCCCTCGGACTCAAGGAAGCGCTCGGGGATGAACTCGTCGGGGCGCTCGTAGACGTCCGGACGACGGTGCACGAGGTGGATGGCCGGCACGATCGAGGCGCCGGCCGGCAGCAGCCGCCCGCCGAACTCCATCGGCTCGAGCAGCCGCCGCAGCACGATCGAGATCACCGGGCGCAGCCGCAGGGTCTCCTGCACGACCGCCTCGAGGTAGGCGCTCTCGCCGGCGTCCACCTCCTCGGTCAGGCGAGCCAGCTTCGCGGGGTGGCGGCAGAGCCGCTCGACCGCCCAGGCGAGGGCGTTGGCCGTCGTCTCGTGGCCGGCCACGAGCAGCGTCACGAGCTCGTCGCGCAGCTCCCCGTCGCTCATCGGGCTGCCGTCCTCGTGCGTGGCCAGCAGCAACAACGACATGATGTCGGCGCGCTCGTCGAGATCCGCGGCGTGGCGGCGGTCGGCGATCTCCGCGTAGATCGGCTCGTCGACGCGCTGCAGGTCGCGCTGGACGCGGGGGACGCGACCGATGCGCTCGGGCCCCAGCGCCATCAGCACGGCGCCGTGCAGAGGGCTCGTGGCGAGGTCGAGCAGGCGGCGCAGCTCGTGGCGCAGGTGTTGCAGACGCGGCCCCTCGGCGACGCCGAACACGGCGCGCAGCACGATCTCCAGCGTGATCGCCTGCATCCGCGGGCGCAGCCGGTAGGGCTCGCCCAGTGGCCAGCGCTCGATCTCAGCCGCCGCGATCTCGCTCATCAGCGTGCCGTAGCGCTGCGTGCGCTCGCCGTGAAAGGGCGGCAGCAGCAGGCGACGCTGGCTGAGGTGGGCGTCGTCGTCGAGCAGCAGCACCGAGCTCGGCCCGAGGATCGGCCGCAGGATGCGGTTGGCCTCGCCGGCGTGCAGCAGCCGCGGGTCGCCGGTGAAGACCTGCTTGACCACGTCGGGGTTGGAGGTGATCACCCACGGCTGTTCGCCGACGATCCGCAGCGTGAACATCTCCCCCAGGCGCGCCTGGCAGGTCTCGAGCAGCCACTGCGCGCGGCGAAACCAGATCGCGGTCTGCACCGGGCCCGGCAGGCGCGGTCCGGGCGGCAGCTCGGGGACGGCTCGGGCGGCTGAGTCTCGCATACCGGCCGGTATCCTGTCAGATACCGCTCGGGATGTCAAACACGCCTGGCGGGCTCAGCGCCGGCCCGTGCGCGCCGGCGCGCACCGGAGAAAACCGCCGCGCGGCCTGCGGTTTTCCGCTTCGGCCGATCGTCCAGGCAAGGCCCGCGGGCGACAGCCGGGCGCCGAGCGGACCGATGTTCGAGATGAATGAACGCACATGGGCAGCAAGAGACGGGCCGGCTCGGTGCGCCCCTGAGGCGCCTCGCCAAAGGGCGCACCAGCGCGTGGGCGGCGGTCACGCTGGCCCTGGTGTGCGTCGGCATCCTCGCGGCGGTGCTGAGCGCCCAGGCGGTGGAGCGCTCGGACGCGGCCAAAGCCAAGCTCGCCTTCCATCTCACCTCGGCCGGCATCGCCTCGGCGCTCGGTCTCACGATCCAGCACGAGGAAGACCTCGTGGTCGGCGCGAGCGCGTTCGTGGCCGCCAACCCGCACGCGTCGGCGGCGGCCTTCGACCGCTGGGTCGAATCGGTGCAGGCGATGCGCCGCTACCCGGAGCTGCAGAACATCGGCCTCGTGCGCCTCGTGCCGGGTCCCCGGCTGCCCGCCTTCGAAGCGAACATGGCGGCCGACCCCCTGCGCCCGCTCAACCCCGACGCGCCCGAAGCGCCCAGCCGGCTGCAGCTGGTGCCCACCGGCGAGCGACCCTACTACTGCCTGGCGAGCGCCGGCCTCGCGCGCGACGCAGCCAGCTACGTGCCCCCGGGCCTGGACTACTGCGCCCTGGCGCCTACGCTGCTGGCTACCCGCGAGTCGGGCAGGGCCAGCTATGCGCCCTTCCGCGACGGCGCCCAGACCGCCCTCGGCGTGGAGACGCCCGTGTACGGCACGGGCACCGTCCCCGCCACCCTTGCCGCGCGCCGGACGGCGTTCGTGGGCTGGCTCGGGGAGCTGCTGACGCCGAAGGTCGTGCTCGCCCATGCCCTCGGCGGTCACCCGAACATGGCCGTCACCTTCCGCTACGACTCGGCTTACTCGCACGTTACCTTCACCAGCGGCAGCCCCCCCGCGGGAGCCCAGCGCACGACGATCGCGCTGCACGACGGCTGGAGCGCGCAGATCGCCGGCGCGCCGGTGGCCGGCGGCGTGCTCGGCGACCGCAACGCGCTCGCGCTGCTGATCGGCGGCACGCTGCTGAGCCTGCTGTTCGGCCTGCTCGTGTTCGTGCTCGGCACCGGCCGGCGGCGGGCGCTCTCGCTCGTGAACGAGAAGACGCGGGCACTGGTCGAGCAGGCGCTGCACGACCCGCTCACAGGGCTGCCCAACCGCGCGCTGGTGCTCGACCGGGCCGAGCAGATGCTCGCGCGCGCCGCGCGCGACCCCGAGCTGCTGCCGGGAGCGCTGTTCGTGGACATCGACGGCTTCAAGCACGTCAACGACACGCTGGGCCACGCCGCCGGCGATCTGACCCTGCAGCTGATCGGCGAGCGCCTGCAGCAGGCGGTGCGCGAGCAGGACACGGTGGGGCGCCTGGGCGGGGACGAGTTCGTTGTGCTGGTGGAGTCCCACGCCGACGATGCGCTCGTGGAGCAGCTCGCCGCGCGCCTGCTGGAGAGCCTGCGCGAGCCGATCGAGCTCGAGGACAGCCGGCGCACGTTCTCGGTGACGGTCAGCATCGGCGTGGCGCTCGGTCGCTACGCCACCCCCGACGATCTGCTGCGCGACGCCGACCTCGCGCTGTACGCCGCCAAGAAGGCGGGCCGGGACCGCTGCGTGCACTTCGACGCGGACATGCGGGCGAACATGGGGGCGCGCCTTGAGCTGCAGTCGCAGCTCAGCGCGGCGCTGCGCCACGACGAGCTGTTCCTGCTCTACCAGCCGGTCTTCGACCTGCACCGCCACGAGGTGGTGGCGGCCGAGGCGCTGATCCGCTGGCGCCATCCCGAGCGCGGGATCGTGGCGCCGGGCAACTTCATCCTGCAGGCCGAGGAGAGCGGGCTGATCGTGCCGATCGGGCGCTGGGTGCTGCGCGAGGCCTGCCGCCAGGCGGCGGCGTGGGCCGAGCAGGGCCTCGAACTCGTGGTCTCCGTGAACGTCTCCGCCTACCAGCTCGCGGGCCGTGGCTTCGCCGAAGAGGTCCGCCGCGCGCTGGCCGACGCGGGCCTTGCGCCCTCATCGTTGACGCTCGAGATCACCGAGACGACGCTGATGCGCAACCTGCCCACGGCGCGCGACCACCTCGAGGAGATCAGGGCGATGGGCGTGCGCATCGCGATCGACGACTTCGGCACCGGCTACGCCTCGCTCTCCTATCTGCAGCGCATGCCCGTGGACATCCTCAAGATCGACCGCAGCTTCGTCACCTCGCTCGAGCGGGGCAGCCAGAGCCGGGCGCTGCTCGAGGCGATCCTCGGCGTGGCCCGGGCGCTGGCGCTGCTGGTGGTGGTGGAGGGCGTGGAGGACCGCGCCCAGCTCGGTGCGCTGGAGGAGATGGGCTGCGCGATGGTGCAGGGCTTCCTGCTCGCGCGACCCGGCTCAGCCGCCGCGGTGGAGCGCCTGCTGGAGCCGCACGCCGCGCGCCGGACGGCGCCGGCGGCCGCCTGAGGCGCTCCCCGCACACGACCCTCCGGCACTCGCGCCACGCTGTACGGTGAGGCCGTGCACATCGAGATCACGCAGCACTTCCTCGACGAACGCGGTCAGCGGGCGGGGTTCGTCGTGCTGATGGCTTTCCTGCTGTCGTTCCTGTTCATCCGTACGAGCGCCCGCCTGATTCGCAGCCCGCGCGTGAGCTGGTGGCCCGGCAGCGTGCAGACGAAGGGGGGTCTTCACCTGCACCACCTGGTGTGGGGCATCGTCGCGCTGCTGACGGCCGGCTTCCTGAACTTCGCGCTCTCGCCGGGCAGCCCGTGGCTCGAGATCCTGGCGGCGGTCTTCGGCATCGGCGCGGGACTCACGCTGGACGAGTTCGCGCTGTGGGTGCACCTGGAAGACGTGTACTGGAGCGAGGAAGGGCGCTCCTCGCTGGACGCCGTGGTGGTCGCGGCGCTGCTCGGCGGGCTGATCGTGCTCGGGCTCGCGCCCTTCGAACTGAGCAACCAGGGCTCCGCCGTGACCTCGCTGGCGATCGTGGTGGCGATCGACTTGACGCTGTGCGTGCTGGCGATCCTCAAGGGCAAGCCGATCCTCGGCCTGACGGGGGTGTTCGTGCCGGCGGCCTCGCTGATCGGCGCGATTCGCCTCGCCTCCCCCAACTCCCCCTGGGCTCGCTGGCGCTATGACCCGCAGGGACACAAGATGGCGCGCGCGCATGAGCGCTACGCGCGCATCGCCGCGCGCCGGCGCCGGCTGCGCGACGCGATCGCGGGCGCGCCGAGCGCCTGACGGTAGGCTTGACCACCGTGAGCGTCGCCCCCCGCGCGGTCCACCATCTCAACTGCGGCACGATGTGCCCCCGCGGCGCGCGCCTGCTGACGGGCGAGGGCGGGCTGCTCGCGCCGGCGCGGCTGGTGTGCCACTGCCTGCTGATCGAGGGCGCCGAGGGGCTGGTGCTGGTGGACACCGGCTTCGGCCTGGGAGACGCGCGCTCGCCCGGCCAGCTGGGAGCGCCGTTCCGGGCGATCGTGCGCCCCAGGGTGGATGCGGCGGAGACGGCGATCGAGCAGATCCGCGGGATGGGACTGGAGCCGGGGGACGTGCGCCACATCGTCGCCACCCACCTCGACCTCGACCACTGCGGCGGGCTGCCGGACTTTCCCGACGCCGAGGTGCACCTGCTGGGACGGGAGCTGCAGGAGGCGCTTGCACCCGGCTGGCGCGAGCGGCCGCGCTACGTGGCGGCGCACTGGGCCCACGGCCCGCGCTGGGTGACCCACGGCGTGGAGGGCGAGGAATGGCACGGCTTCGACAGCGTGCGCATCCTGCCGGGCAGCGAGGAGGAGATCCTGCTGATCCCGCTGCCCGGGCACACCCGGGGACACACGGGCGTGGCGGTGCGCGAGGGCGATGGCTGGCTGCTGCACTGCGGCGACGCCTACTTCCACCAGGGCGAGGTGGCCACGCCGCCGCACTGCCCGGGCGGCCTGCGTGCGTTCCAGGCGCTCAACCAGGTCGATGGAGCCGCGCGGGTGGCCAACCGGGAACGCCTGCGCGAGCTCGCCGCGCGTCACGGCCAGGAGGTGCGGCTGATCTGCTCGCACGACCCGAGCGCGCTTGGATGAGGCGATGCCCCGCGACGCACCGCTGAAGCTGGGAGCGACGCTGCTCCCGGGCGCGGAGGAGCTGCTGGCGCTGCACGCGCGGGAGCTGCCCCAGCGCGACGAGCTGTGCGGGGCCTTCTGCGGGGCGCTCGCTTTGCGGGCGGCCGGCATCGAATCCGTCGCGGGCCAGCCGCTGGACCAGGACGAGGTGGCGCTCGCGGCCGGCAGCACGATCAGCGCGACGCCGGACGCGCACGCGCTGCCGGGTGGCGAACCGGGCCGGCGCGACTACCGGCTGACGCTGCCGACGGTTTCCGACGCCGCCCTCTCCGGCACCACGGCGGCGGGGCTGGTGCGGGCGCTGGAGCGACTCGGCGAAGGACGGGTGAGCGCGATCCCGCTGGCGGGGCCGTGGAGCGGCCCCGCGCTCAGCGGACTGTTCGCGCTGGCCTGCGCGACGGGTGGCCCGGTGGCGCTGGTGGCGAACATCGCCACCCGTCACCTGTGGGGCGCACGTGCCCACCCCGACCAACTGCTTGCGTACCTGCTCTACGGCGAGACCGCGATCGCGGCGGGACCGCCGCCGGACTGGGACGTGGGGCACTTCGTGTGCGTGGTGGGACAGGTCGCGGGGCCGGGCGGGGAGCTCTACCTGCTGGCCGACACCTACCCGGCGCTCGGTCACGGCGGCGTGCACCTGCAGCCTCGGGAGCTGCTGGCGGCGGCGCTCGCGCGCGAGGACATGCCCGCGGGCGGAATCGTCGCGCTGGTGGGGGCGGCGGCAGCGCCGGCGCTGAGCGAGGGCGCGCGGGAGCTGGGGCTGGCGCTCGAGAGCTGGGACAACGGCAGCGTGGCGGCGGAGCCCGTGCGATGAGCAGCGCGGAGCTGGCGACGCTTGCCTGCTGCGACCTCGGCGGGATCGTGCGGGGGCGCTCGCTGTTCGCCTCCGAGCTGGGACGCAAGCTCAACCGCGGCGTGAGCTGGGTGCCGGCCAACCACTCGCTGACGCCCGGCGGCGGGCTCGCCGAGCCCAACCCCTTCGGCCCGCTCGGCGACCTGCGGCTGCTGCCCGATCGCGGCACGCGGGTGCGGGTGAAGGCCCACGGCGAGGCGAGCGCGCTGGAGCTCACGCTGTGCGACATCGTGCAGACGGACGGCACGCCGTGGGAGTGCTGCCCGCGGCGCTTCCTGCGCGAGGGGCTGGAGCAGCTCGGCCAGGCGGGAGTGCGGCTGGTGGCGAGCTTCGAGCACGAGTTCCAGCTGGTGAGCGAGCGAGAGCCGGGCCTGCCGTTCTCATTCGAGGCCCAGCGGCGCGCCGAACCGTTCGCGGCTGAGGTGATGGGTGCGCTGCTGGAGGCGGGGGTGCAGCCGGAGCGGTTCTTCGCCGAGTACGCGCCCCACCAGTTCGAGGTGCCCGTGCAGCCGGCGGCGGGGATGGCGGCCGCCGACCGCAGCGTGATCTTCAAGGAGGTGGTGCGGGAGGTCGCGCGGCGACAGGGCCTGCGCGCGAGCTTCGCGCCGCTGCTCGACCTCGACACGGCGGGCAACGGGGTGCACATCCACCTCAACCTGCTCGACGACGCCGATCAGCCGCTGCTCTACGACGCCGCACGGCCGGGCCGCTTGAGCGAGCTCGGCGGGCGCTTCGCGGCGGGGGTGCTGCGCCACGCGGGGGCGCTGAGCGCGCTGACGGCGCCGAGTCCGGCCTCGGCGGCGCGCCTTCAGCCGCACCGCTGGAGCGCCGGCGCCGTGTGCTTGGGGCTGCAGAACCGCGAAACGCTGCTGCGCATCCCGCCGCTGGTGACGCTCGACGGAGCCGATCCGGGACCGCAGCTCCATCTCGAGTTCCGCGGCGCGGACGCCACCGCCAACCCCTATCTCGCGCTGGGCGCCATCGTGCGGGCGGGCCTCGCCGGCCTCGACGGGCAGCTGCCGGCGCCGGAGATCCTGCAAAGCGATCCCGCGAGCCTCAGCGGCGAGGAGGCGCAGCGCTTCGGCGTGGGCGCGTGGCCGGCGTCGCTGGCGGACTCGCTGCGGGCGCTGGCCGATGACGAGGCGGCGCGGGGCTGGCTGGGACCGCTGCTCTACGAGGCCTACGTGGGGGTCAAGCGGGCGGAGCTCGCGGCCGTGGCGGACCTCGACGCCGGCGAGGTGTGCCGGCGCTATGGCGAGATCTACTGAGCGCGGCGAGGAGCTGCTGGCGGCGCTGCTGGCGGGCGTCGAGCGGGAGCTGGCGGGGGCGATCGAGCTGCGCCACGAGCTGCACGCCCACCCGGAGCTGGCCCACGCGGAGCGGTGGACGGCGGCCACGATCGCGCAGGCGCTGCCGGTGGCGAGCGCGCCGGCGGCGGGCACCGGGCTGATCGCCCGCATCGGCCCGGCGAGCGGGCCCGCGGTGGCGGTGCGGGCCGAGCTCGACGGGCTGCCGCTGCGGGAGCTGACGGGGGTGGCGTTCGCGGCGCCCGGAGAGACGATGCACGCCTGCGGCCACGACGTGCACATGGCGGCGCTGGTGGCGCTGGCGCGCGCTGCGCACGCGATCGAGGGACAGCTGCCGGCGGCGCTGGCGGTGGTGTTCCAGCCGAGCGAGGAGGCCTACCCCTCCGGCGCGCGGGAGCTCGCCGAGGGAGAGCTCGCGGCGCTCGCTCCCGCGGCGGTGCTGGCGGCGCACGTGCACCCGGAGCTGCCCTGGGGAGAGGTGGCGCTGGACGCGGGCGCGGTGAACGCGTCGAGTGACTCGGTGGAGATCGCGATCGATGGAGAGCCCACCCACGGCGCCTATCCCCACCGGGGCCGCGACCCGGTGCTGGCGCTCGCCGAGGTGGTGGTGTCGCTGCACGCGCAGGTGTCGCGGCGGATCGACCCGCTGCACGCGGTGGCGGTGAACGTGGGGGTGCTGGAGGCGGGACGGATCGAGAACGTGGTGCCCGCCCGCGCGCGCGCGCGCGCCTCCCTGCGGGCGCTGGAGCCGGCAGACCGCGAGGCGCTCAGGGAGCTCGTGCGGAGTGTCGTGCACGGCGTGGCCGCGGCGCACGGCTGCCGTGGCGGCGTGGAGCTGATCGAGGGGGAGCCGGCGCTCGAGAACGACCCCGCGATCGTCGCGCGCACAAGGGAGCTGCTGCCCAGCGCCGCCCTCTCCCCCACCGGCCAGGCGTGGCGCTCGTGCGGCTCGGACGACTTCGCCTTCTTCGGCGCCCTGGCGCCGCTGGCGATGGCCTTCGTGGGCCTGCACGGTGCGCCGGGCTTCAGCCCTCGCCCGCTGCACCACCCCGAGCTGCTCGTGCCCGACGCCGCCGTGGCCGCCGTGGCCCGCGCCCAGGCCGCCCTCTACGTGGCGGCTGTCACCCCGTCAAATCAACTCGTTTGAGGCGGCCGGGCCGTGGATGGCAGACGCCGCACGCGAGCGCAGGCGTACTGGTTGTACGTCGAGCATCGCGGGTGGCGTCTGACGCCGCGGAGCGGCCGCCTCACTCCCACTCCATCATCGATGGTGGCTTCTGGGTGATATCCAGGAACAGGCAGTCGATGTCGGTCTCGCCGACGATGCGGGCGGAGATCTCCTTCAGCAGCTCGTGGCCGAGCTTGGCCCAGTCCGCGGTCATGGCGTCGCGGCTGGTGATCAGGCGCAGGAAGGCGAGGCGGTCGAGTGGGCCGATGGCGGCGTCGCTGGTGAGGTCCCAGACGACGCGGTTGACGCGGGGAACCTCGTTGGTGAGGCGAGAGCTGAGGTTCTCCAGGAAGGGGTAGGGGACCGGCGCCCAGCGGCCCTCGTGGGCGATGGAGACGACGACGGGGGACTCGTAGCTGCGGGCGTCGCCCTTGATGCCCACGGACTTCAGCGGCAGGATCACGCACTCGGCGCGGTCGTGGGGCACAGCGTGGGCGGCGAGCTCCTGCTCGAGGATCGCCTGGGCGAGCTGGACGGTCTGCAGGCGCTCTGGTGTGAGCTCGCCGACGACGCCGTCGCGCAGGATGGGCCGCTCGTGCTCGGAGACCACGCCGAGGACGGGGAAGCGGTGCCATAGCTCGCGGCGCCAGCGTGTGGGGGCAAGGCACTCGTTGAGGATCACGTCGGCTTGGCGTTGAAGGGCTAGCTTCTCGGCGGTGACCTCGCCGAGCAGGCGGATCGAGAGGCCGGGGCCGGGGAAGGGCTCGCGCCAGACGAAGTCCTCCTCCAGGCCGAGGGACATGCCGATGCGGCGCACCTCGTCCTTGTAGAGCAGTTTGAGGGGCTCCACGATCGGGAAGCTCTCGCGCTCCTTCAGGAGGGAGTTGTGGTGGGTCTTGATCGTGTGTGAGTGGTCGGAGACGCCGCTGGCGATCAGGTCGGGGTAGATGGTGCCCTGGCCCATCAGCCACTGCTCGGGGTCGAGGCCGAGGCGCTCCATCTCGCGGTCCTTGACGTCGAGGAAGGCTTTGGCTACGGCGCGGCGCTTGTCCTCGGGGTCGGTGAGGCCATGCAGGGCGCCGAGGAAGTCCGCGGAGGCGTCCACCACCTCGAAGTTCTCGATGCCGAAGCGGTGAAGCGTATCGACGACGACTTCCGTCTCGCCGGCGCGCAGCAGGCCGGTGTTGACGTGCAGGCCGAACACCCGCTCGCCGCCGAGCGCGCGGGCGAGCAGCAGGCAGGCGACGGTGGAGTCGATGCCGCCGCTGAGCATCAGGAAGACGTGACGCTCGCCCACCTCCGCGCGGATGCCGGCGATCAGATCCTCGACGAGGTCGTGGGAGCGGGTGGCCACGCCGGCCTTGCACACGCCCAGGGCGAAGTTGCGCATGATCTCGGCGCCGTGAGTGGTGTGGGCGACCTCGGGGTGGAACTGGACGCTGTAGCGCTGGCGCTCGGGGTCGGCCATGGCGGCCACCGGGCAGGCGTCGGTGCGGGCGATCACGCGAAAGCCGGGGGGCGGCTCCTGGACGACGTCGCCGCGGCTCATCCACACCTCCTGGGCGTGGGGCACGCCGGTGAACAGGTGCTCGTCGGCGAGCACCTCCAGGTGGGCGCGGCCGTACTCGCCGCCCTCGCCGGGGGTGACGGCGCCGCCGAGCATCTGGGCCATCAGCTGGTGGCCGTAGCAGATGCCGAGAATGGGCATCTCGAGCTGCAGGATGGCGGGATCGCAGCGGGGCGCGCCTGTTCCGTAGACGCTCGCGGGGCCGCCGGAGAGGACGATGCCGGCGCAGTCCTCGAGCTCCCGGGGGCTCACGTCGGGCTGGTGCACGCGACAGCCCACGGACAGCTCGCGGAAGGAGCGGCGGATCAGGTTGGTGTACTGGGAGCCGAAGTCGATGATCGCGATCGGCGCGGAGTCCTGAGGCGCCGGCGCGCTCGCGTCGGCCACCTGAACGGGCTCTGCGACGGTGGCTGTGTCGGTGCTCGCTGCCATCCGGGTTCGGCGGCTCTCTCTCCGTGGCGGTGCTGGACGGGACTGAACGTCATTGTATGGCCTGGTCAGGCAGACCCGAGGCCCAGCGCGCAGGCGACCGCGGGGTCGGCGAGGGAGGCCGCGGTGAGGTGGCTGCCGGGGAGCTCGGTGTCGGGCAGATAGGGCACGCCGATCACGAACATGCCGGCGGCGGCCGCGGCGAGGACGCCGGTGGGAGAGTCCTCGAGGGCCACGCTGCGCTGCGGCCGGGCGTGCAGGCGGCGGGCGGCCTCGAGGTAGATGTCGGGGGCGGGCTTGGGCCGGGGGACGTCCTCCACGCACACCACCGTGACGAAGGGTCCGTCGAGCAGGCCGGCGGCGGCGAGGGTGCGCTCGACGAAGTCCCGGCGGGAGTTGGAGGCCACCGCGAGGGGCACGCCGGCGGCCACCAGCGACTCCAGCAGCGTCAGGGCGCCCGGCCGGGGGGCCACGCCGGCGAGGGCCTCCTCCATCACGAGCTCGTGGAGCTCGTCCATCAGCGCCTCTCCCTCGCCGGGTCGCTCGAGCATCGCCTCGAGCTTCGCCGCGGCCTCGCGGTGGGCGGAGCCGATGAGAGTGCGCTTGTGCTCGATCGTGAACACCCTCCCGCGACGCCCGAAGAGGGTGTGCTCGGCGCGGGTCCACGCCTCCTCGGTGTCGAGCAGCAGGCCGTCGTTGTCGAAGATCGCCGCCTCGCGTCCGGCCATCGGGGAGTCGA
Organism: Solirubrobacteraceae bacterium; assembly: GCA_035508995.1. Taxonomy (GTDB): domain Bacteria; phylum Actinomycetota; class Thermoleophilia; order Solirubrobacterales; family Solirubrobacteraceae; genus Palsa-744. The sequence goes on from DATJMB010000197.1 coordinate 26,876, forward strand.
GGTCTAGCACAGCGCGGGCCGGCGGCGGGCGGGAGCGGGGGGCGTGCGATGATCGCGGCCGTGTCGAGCGAGACGGCGTTGATCCCCCGCTACGGACGCGCCCGGCGGGACCCGGAGCTGGCGGTGCTGGAAGGCTTTCACCCGCTCAAGCACGCCCTGCGCTTCCACGCCAGCGTGATCGAGGTGCTCTGCGAAGACCGCGCGGGGCTGGCGGTCCTGTGCGAGCAGCTGGCGGGGGATCTGCGGGAGCGGATCATGGGCCTCGCGCGGGAGGTGCCGGCGGGGGTGCTCGGACAGATCGCCCCGATACGGCCGCCCACGGGCGTGATCTCGCTGGCGGAGCGCCCCCGGGTGGACACCGCGGCGGTGCTGGCGGGCGCGAACAGGGCGCCGGTGGTGCTGCTCGAGGACCCCCGGGACCTCGGCAACATGGGGGCCTGCGTGCGGGTGGCGGCGGCGGCGGACGCCGGCGGAGTGCTGGTGGCGGGTGGGCACGACCCGTGGCACCCCGACGTTCTGCGGGGGGCGGCGGGGCTTCACTTCGCGCTGCCCGTGGCGCGCCTGCTCGAGGGGCTGCCGCAGCGGCTGGGGCGTCCGCTGGTGGCGCTGGATCCCGGCGGGGAGCCGCTGCGGGCGAAGAGCCTGCCCGCGGGGGCCCTGCTGGCATTCGGCAGCGAGCGCAGGGGGCTCAGCGAGGAGCTGCTCGCGCGAGCTGACCGCCGGGTGGCGATCCCGATGCGGGCGGGCGTGTCGAGCCTCAACCTGGCCACCTCCGTGGCGGTGGTGCTGTTCGCGGGACGATTGTCTTGAAAGCCGAGGCCCGCGCGCACGCGCGCACGCGCGCGGGGCCGGCAAGCGAAAGGTCAGCCGGCGGCGGCTTCCACGCCGCTCAGCAGCTCCCAGTTGGCCGCCAGGGCGGCGCGAGCGGCGGCCACCATCCGCTCGCTCGCCTGCGCGGAGTCCTCCCGGCCGGCGAGCAGCTCGCGGATCAGCTCAGCCGCCTCGCGGGAGTGCTCCACGTCCAGGCGCTCGTGCAGTTCGAAGTACTCCACGGCGGGCCCTTCCGGGGTGTAGCCGTAGTGGTCCACGAGGCCCTCGAGCTTGGTCGTGGAGATCTCCGGCTGGGAGGCCTCAACGGCGTAGAGCACCGCGAGGTGCTCCAGCAGGTCTCCCCCGGCGGTCCAGGCGGCGACGCAGCCGGCCGTCTGGTGCAGGGGCGAGCCGCCGGACTGGGTGGCGGCGGAGCGGTGGTTCTCGGCCTCCCGCGCCTGGGTCTCGGCGGCGAAGCGGTCCCACAGGCCCACGTGGTCGGCCTCCTCGGCGGCGTGCCGGGCGAGGCCCGGCCGCTGTGCGGGGGACGCCGCGGCGGCGGCTCGCGAGGATGCGTCGGCGAGGGCCATCACCGCGTGGCGGTACTGGCCGGCGTAGAGGCTCAGCTCGCCGGCGCTCAGCTCTCCCCTACTCCAGCGCTGGTAGAAGGGGTGCTCGAGCACGTTCGTCTCCCGCCTTGCCTCGTCGAGCCTCGCCAGGACGTCCATAGGGTGATCCTCTCGTCGGGGGTATTCGCAGATCGGCGTCGAAAGTATTGCGGACGCACCGGAGCGCTTGCCCGGCGGCGTCGAGGAGTCGTCTGGGGTATGTGCCAATGTCCATGGCCAACCTTTTGGGTGGATGGACGTTTAGGAATCGAGGGCTATGAGGAGCTGTGTTCCATGCCTGTCGTGACTGTCGTCCTAGCGGCGCTGTTCGTAGCCGCCTTCGTGGCGGCGTTCGCCGTGGCGCTGGCCCGGGCGGCGGCCCGCGGCGACGAGGCGATCGACTGGCGCCGCGAGCCCTATTTCTTGACGGCCGTGGCGCCCGCTTCCGCGGCCGGCACGCTCGCGGAGGCGGTGGACTTGGCGGGCGGCTCGGAGGTGAGCACCGCCATCGAGGCCGCCGCGAGGACCAGGACGACTGTGACGGCGATCACCGCTCGCTCTCCCGCGGGGCCGAAGGGGAAGTCCGGTTTGCGCATCCCCAGGCCGAGCGACAGCACCAGCGCCCACACCACCAGCAGCCCTCCGGCCACATAGAAGGGCACTTTGCTCTTCTCCGCGCCGACCACCGGCGCCAGGGCGAGGGCAAGAGAGTGCACCGGCCGAGCCTAACGCATGTGCCGACCGTCACGCAATAGGATCTGGCGACGGTGACCGACTTCAAGCGCACGCCGGAGGAAGCCTTCGGGGGATTGCCGGACTTCCCCTTCGTGCCGTCCTACCGGGAGGTGGACGGGCTGCGATTGGCGCACATCGACGAGGGAGAGGGACGGCCGGTGCTGTTCATGCACGGGGAGCCCACCTGGTCGTTTCTGTGGCGCAAGGTGCTGGGGCCGGTGCGGGAGGCGGGCTTTCGCTGCATCGCTCCGGACATGCCGGGCTTCGGGCGCTCGGACAAGCCGGTGGACATCGGCTGGTACACGTACGACCGGCACACGGCGGTGGCGCGGACGCTGCTCGAGGATCTCGACCTGCGGGAGGCCACGATCGTGGTGCACGACTGGGGCGGGCCGATCGGGTTGCGGCTGGCGGTGGAGAACCCGCAGCGGATCGCCCGCATCGTGATCCTCGACACGGGTCTGTTCACGGGCCACCAGCCGATGACGGACGCCTGGAAGGCGTTCCGGGACTTCGTGGAGCGCACGGAGGACCTGCCGATCGGGATGCTCGTGCGGGGCGCCTGCCACACGGACCCCGGAGACGAGGTGATCGCGGCCTACGACGCCCCCTACCAGGAGCCCGCCGCCAAGGCCGGCGCGCGGGCCTTCCCGCTGCTGATTCCACAGAGCCCCGACGCGCCGGGCGCGGAGGCGGGCTCGCGGGTGCTGGGGGCGCTGAAGGAGGACCGGCGGCCGACGCTGATGCTGTGGGCGGACTCCGACCCCATCCTGCCCTTCAAGACCGGAGAGCGCTTCGCGGCGGCCATCGGCGAGCAGCCGCCACGGCCGATCGCGGATGCCAGCCACTTCCTGCAGGAGGACAAAGGCCCGGAGATCGGCGCCCTGGTCGCCGAGTGGCTCCTGAGCTGACGGGCCGGCGCCGGCGCTCGTGCCGAGGCGCGACTGCCAGGCGAGGACCCCTCAGGAGCCGGCCTTCTCTGCGATGCGCGTCTGGGGCTCGCCCTCGGTGAGGCCGGGCTCAGAGGCGGCGGCGCGCAGCTCGTAGGAGCGGCGGGCCTGTGGATCGGCGCCGGCGAGGACCCTGTCCGCTTTCATCATCCTCGCCACTCCCTCGGAGAGCCGGCGCGGGAGCAGCGAGCCGAAGACGATCGTGCGTTTCGCGGACTTCGGGACCCACACGTCGACCGTCCCGTGCTGCAGCGCATCGAGGATCGCGTCGGCCACGTCGGCGGGCTGCAGCGTCTTCATCGTGCGCGCCTGGCCGAGTCCGCCGCCGAGCTCCGTGTCCACCACGAAGGGCATCACGTAGCTGAGGCGGATGTCCGATTCCATCAGCCGCAGCTCACCGCGGACCGCCTCGGTGAGGCCCACCACGGCGTGCTTGGTGGCCGAGTAGGTGGCCCCCCCGGGAGCGCCGAACTTCCCCGCCTGGGAGGAGATGTTCACGATGTGACCCCTGTTTCGCGGCAGCATCCGCCGCAGGGCCAGCTTCATCCCGAAGATCACGCCGTGCAGGTTGATGTCGACCATCCGCCGGGCCGTGAGGTCGTCCTCCTCGACGAAGCTCCCCACGGGCATGATCCCGGCGTTGTTGATGAGCACGTCCAGCGGCCCGAGCTGCTCTTCCACGCCGTCCAAGAAGGCCGCGAAGGAGTCCCTGTCGGTCACGTCCAGCTCCAGCGCCGTGGCCGTGGGCCCGATCTCCGCCGCCGTCTTGCGCGCCAGCTCGAGGTCGAGATCCCCGATCGCCACCCGCATGCCCTTGCCGGCGAGCGTCTGCGCGGTGGCCCGTCCGATGCCGCGGGCTCCGCCGGTGATCGCCACCGTCTCCCCAGCCAGAATCCGCGCCTTGCTTGCCATCTTCGCCACAACCTACCGCACCTTCGGGCCCCCGGTTGGGTTATGGGTGCAGGTCGGTCGGTGACGACAACCTGCCTACGTCATCGGCGCGGCCCGGAGAGGGAGGCACGGTATCCGGGCGAACACGGCGTCGCCCGGATCCGTGTTTTATGCCAGCGCCGCGGGGGAGGGACGTCCACAGCGGACGCCCCGCGCGCGCGTGCGCGCGCCCGCGCGGGCACCCAAAATCGGAGTACCCTGGAGGGAAGATGGCGTTCTTCGAGCTCGATGGCCAGCGGATCGCCTACACCGAGTTCGGCGGCGGACCGGCGGCGGTGGTGACGTCCTCCGGACGCCGCGCCCGGACCGCACGCGGGGCGGCGGAGGCGTGCCGGCCGCTGATCCTCGTGCACGGCCTGCTCCTGTCCCAGAAGATGCACCGGCCGCTCGCCAAGGCGCTGGCGGCGCGGGGCAACCGGGTGATCACCGTGGATCTGCTCGGGCACGGCGAATCGGACCGGCCGCGGGACATGTGGCGCTACTCGATGGGCGCCTTCGCCGAGCAGCTGATCGCGCTGATGGACCACCTGCAGCTCGACGAGGCCGTCGTGATGGGGACATCCCTGGGCGCCAACACGGCGCTCGAGCTGGCGGCCCGCGCGCCGGAGCGGCTGCGGGCGATGGTGATCGAGATGCCGGTGCTCGACAACGCCCTGCCGGCGAGCGCCGTCACCTTCACGCCAATCCTGCTGGCGCTCACCTTCGGGGAGTCCGCGATGAAGCTCGTGGCCCGTGGCGCCCGGGCGGTGCCGCGCAGGCTGCTGCCCTACTACGGCAACGTGGTGCTCGATGTGATCCGCCAGGAGCCGGGGCCGGGCGGAGCGCTGCTGCAGGGCCTCTTCTTCGGGCGCATCGCCCCCCATCGCAGCGAACGGCGCACCTTCCAGATGCCCGCGCTCGTGCTCGGCCACCGGCGCGACCCCGTCCATCCCTTCTCCGACGCCGGCCAGCTGGTCGAAGAGCTCCCCCACGGCCGCCTGATCGAGGCGGACTCGCTGGTGGAGCTGCGACTGAGCCCCGAGCGCCTCACCGAAGAGATCGCCGCCTTCCTCGACGAGGTGTGGCGGCCGGCGCGCGCGAGCCGCAAGGCCAAGAGCGCGCGCTGAGCGCTCCTAGCCGGTCGTAGCGTGCCTGTGGCGAAGTACATTTGACCTACAGCGAGCA
>DATJMB010000198.1:0-2697 GCA_035508995.1 Solirubrobacteraceae bacterium
TGCTCGATGGCGTGCACCACCGAATGCTGGGCGGCGAAGTCGAACACCACCGGGATCGCCCAGATCCAGGTGGCCAGCGCCCACAGCGGCACCGCCACCCACGGCGATGTCAGGCGGGCGATCAGCTTGCCCGAGCGCGCCGAGGGGGCGAGCGCGAGCATCGCCTCGCGGGAGAGCCCCAGCGGCAGCACCGGCGCCCGCAGGCCCAGCACCAGCAGCGCGGGGGCGATGTCGGAGAGCAGCACGTGCTGCATCATGTGGGCCGAGAGCAGGTATTTGTCGCCGATGGCGTCCAGCGGCGAGAGCAGTGCGATGGCCAGCACCACGAGGCCCGCGCTGTAGGGCACCCAGTGGCCGGCCCCCGGCGCGGAGTTGGAGGAGCGAGCGGCGGCCCGCAGGTACACCCGCCGGTAGACCACCGCGGCGGCCACCAGTGCGACGATCACCACGGGGTTCAAGCTCCAGGAGCCCCAGCCGGGCACGCCGCTCATGCGCGCCTGCCGGCGGCGTGGGCGCGGACCAACGGGCGTCTTGGCTTGCGAGCGTCTCTCATGCGGGCGCATGCTACCGATTTCGGTCGTCGGCAACGCCCTCAGAGGGGGCTCGGCGGGGTGTTCTGACAACGCGCCCGAGCCGCCACGGCGGCGCTCAGCCCTCTTCGGGGCCCACCTGCTCGATGAAGGCCGCCAGCGCCCGCACGTCTTCGGGATGGGCAGCCAGGTCCAGGCGCGCGACGGCGGCGGCCATCGGCGCCAGCGGATAGCCTCGCAGGGCCGCCCGGCGGGGGTGCAGGAGGGCGGTGCGCAGGAAGCTTTCGTCCACCAGCGCCCGCCGGCCGTCGGCGAGCACCACGCGATCGCCCGCGAACCGGGCGAAGCTCGGGCCCACCCCGTGGGGAGAGCCGAGCGAGTGGCAGGCGGCGCAGCCGTCGCTCACGAACAGTCGCGCCCCCCGTTCCACCCGCGCCTCCTGGGGGGTGAAGGGAATGGTGGCGGAGGAGGCGTCTTCGCCGGCGCCCCCGGCGCCGCCCGCGCCCGATCCGGAGCCGCTCCCGCAGCCGCTCAGCGGCGCCGCGCCAGCCAGGGCGAGCAGCACGAGCGGGGTGCGCACGGCGGCGTAGCGCCGTTGGGCCCGTGGACGGCCGTCCGGCGCGATCTTCACTGCGGCCTCTCTGCTCATGGGCGACGTATTCTCGTGCCTCGGGGTCGTGCTACGTTGCGCTCGTGCTGCGGGCTCTGGAGCGCCCAGTGTGGGGTGTGGCCGCGGCGGCGCCGATCGTCGCCCTGTGCCTGTGCGCTGGCACGAGCCTCGCCGGCGTGCAGTCTGCCGCGGCGGGTGTGCCGGTCGCCGGCGCTCCACAGCCGGCCGTGAGCCTCCTCCACAGCCGTCCCGCCGGGGCCAGCGTGCCGGTGTCGATGGCTCCCGTTGGACTCTCCGTCGAGTACTCCGTGCTCGCCGAAGACCTCGGCTCCGGAGCGTGTCCGCCGCAGGGGCTCGTCGAAGCGCTCACCCGACTGGGAGACCCGCCGCTGGCCCTGGCGGGCGACAGCCAGGATCTGACGGCCCCGAGCGGTGCCCTCGCGGGAGTGCCCTCCTCCTGGGAAGCCGCCACCCTGTACGGGCTGCCGGCGTCCTTCTGGAGCCAGCTTCACTGCCTGCTGGCCACCACCCACGAGCCGCTCACGGCCGGCCTGAACGCCCAGCGCGGCCAGCTGGCGTGGGCGCAGCAGATGGTGGCCGGCGCCGAAAGCGCCGCCACCAACGGCCTCAGCCTCTCGATCGGCAACGAGCCCGATCTGTACTTCCTGCCCGACTACTCCTCCCTGGCGAGCAGGCCCGGCGGCGAAGACGTGGCGGCGGTGAACCTGTACCTGCAGATCGCCGCCTACCTGCGCCAGGCCACCGGCACTGTGCCCCTGATCGGCCCCGAACTCGCCTCCGCGGCCCACTGGCGCGGGCAGCTGCCACGGGTGATCTCCCAGCTGGGGCTCCAGACGGTGGGCGTGCACATCTATCCCCTCAGCGCCTGCGCGAGCTCCCGTGCGGTCACCCTTCAGGGGCTCCTCTCCGCGTATGCCGCGAACGCCCCCCGCAAGCTCGCGTGGGTGGTGGCCGACGCGAACGCCGCCGGCATCCCGGCGATCGTCTCGGAGGCCAACTCCGCCTCCTGCGGCGGCGTCTCGGGTGTCTCCGATCGTCCCGCCGCGGGCGTGTGGGCCGCCCGGTTCGTCCTCTCCGCTCTGAAGACGGGCTTTCGCGAGGTGCGCTTCCATCTCAGCGGCAGCTCCTACGACCCCTTCGTGGTGCGCGCCGGCGCGGTCCTCGAACGGCCGCTCCAGAAGGCCCTCGTGGCCGTCTGCCAGTGGCTGCCCGTCGGCTCCACCCTGCAGAGCCTCGCCGGCGCGAAGAACCTGCTCGCCACCGCCGTCACCCGTCCGGCGGGCGCCCCCGAGCTGATCCTCGACAACGAGACCTCCCATCGTCAGACCGCCCCCCTGCGCAGCTCACAGCCGGTGCTCGTGGAAGGCCTCAGCCCCGCCTACACGGGCGTGCGCACCATCACCCTGCGGCCCCGTCACGGCCGCTTGAAGCTGCGCGTCTCCCCGGGCGCCGTGCTCGTGCTCACGGCCTGAGCGGGTACGGATTTGAATGCAGCTCCCGCTATAACCCGCCGCGGCTCAGGCGGGAGTAGACCCG
>DATJMB010000199.1:0-22000 GCA_035508995.1 Solirubrobacteraceae bacterium
GTGAAGCTCATCATTCAAATCCCCTGCTTCAACGAGGCGGAGCAGCTGCCGCAGACGCTCGCCGACCTGCCCCGGGAGGTGGACGGCTTCGACGAGGTCGAGTGGCTCGTGATCGACGACGGCTCCACCGACGCCACCGTGGCGGTCGCCCGGGCGGGCGGCGTCGATCACCTCGTGCGGCTCACCAACAACAAGGGTCTCGCCACCGGCTTTCAGGCGGGGATCGACACGGCGCTGAAGCTCGGCGCGGACGTGATCGTCAACACCGACGCCGACAACCAGTACTACGGCCCCGACATCGCCCGGCTCGTGCGCCCGATCGTGGCGGGCGACGCCGACATGGTGATCGGCGACCGGGAGGTCACCGGCATCGAGCACTTCTCGCCGCTGAAGAAGACCCTGCAGCGGCTCGGCTCCTGGGTCGTGCGACAGGCCTCCTCGACCTCCGTGCCGGACACCACCTCGGGCTTTCGCGCCTACAACCGCGAGGCGGCGATCCAGATGATGGTGGTCTCCCGCTTCACCTACACCCTGGAGACGATCATCCAGGCGGGCAAGCTGCTGGTGGCGGTCGACCACGTGCCCGTGCGCACCAACCCGAAGACGCGCGAGTCCCGCCTGTTCCCGTCGATGGGCGCCTACGTGCGCCGCAACGCCGTCTCCATCTTTCGCATCTACGCCCAGTACGAGCCCCTGCGGGTCTTCTGGAGCCTTTCGGCTCTGATCGGCGTGGTGGCGCTCGCGGTGTGGATCCGCTTCGCGGTGGCCTACGCCGAAGGCGCCGGCAAGGGCCACGTCCAGTCGCTGATCCTCGGCGCCGTGCTGTTCATCGCCGCCATCGTCCTGTGGGCGCTCGGCGTGATCGGCGACCTGCTCGCCGCCCAGCGGGTGATGACCCAGCGCACCTTCGAGCGCGTGCGCCGCATCGAGCTGCAGCTCGGCGTGGCTCCCTCCCACTACGAAGCCAACCGAGACGCCACGGCCGGCGAGAGCCACGAGCGCGAGGCGGTGAGGCTGTGAGCGCCGGCGTGACCCTCTCCGACGAGGGCATCGTCACCGGCAACACCTACGACAAGTACGGCTCCCGCAACCCCCTCGTGCGGCGCATGATGGCCGGCTTCGAGAGCTCCCTCGACGAGCTCCTCGCCAAGGCCGCCCCCGGGGGGGCGGCCTCCGGGCGGGCGGGGCCTGAATCTTTGCTCGACGTGGGCTGCGGCGAGGGGGTGCTCGTGCACCGCTGGGCGCAACGCCTGGGCGACTCCTGCCGGCTGGTGGGCATCGACCTGGAGGAGCCCTCGATCCAGGCCGGTTGGGCGCAGCACCAGGCCCCCAACCTCTCCTATGAGGTGATGCGCGCCGAAAACCTGCCCTTCGCGGACGGCGAGTTCGAGCTCGCGAGCGCCATCGAGGTGCTCGAGCACGTACCCGACCCCGAGCACACGCTCGCCGAGATGGCCCGCTCAGCGAAAGGCCATCTGCTGGTGTCCGTCCCCCGCGAGCCGCTGTGGCGGATGGTGAACATGGCCCGCGGCGCATACTGGAGCGCCCTCGGCAACACCCCCGGCCATCTCAACCACTGGTCCAAGCGCGCGTTCGTGACCCTGCTCTCCGGTTACGGCACGGTCGTCGAGGTCCGCTCGCCGTTCCCGTGGACGATGCTGCTTGTCCGGCTCTGAGAAGCGCTCATACGCGAGCGGGGCGCGCATCCTGTCGGTGGGGATCGCCTGCACCGGTCTGCTGACGCTCGCCTACTTCTCGATCTCCAGCCACGTCCTCGGCGAAGCGGCCGCGTCGCGGATCGCCCTGTTGTGGTCGGTGATGTTCGTGATCATCTCGGTGATCTACCGGCCGATCGAACAGCTGCTCTCGCGCACGATCGCCGAGCGCCGCGCACACGGCCACGCCGAGCACCCGCTGCGGGTGCCGATCGCGATCCAGGCGAGCTTCGCGCTCGCCTTCCTGATCGTGGCGCTCGCGCTGGAGGAAACGCTCGTCGACGACGTCTTCGACCACTACCAGGCGCTGTACGACGTGCTCGTGGTGGGCACCCTCGCCTACGCCGCCAGCTACTTCGCGCGCGGCTGGCTGGCTGGCCACGAGTACTTCGCCCTGTACGGCGGTCTCGTGCTGATGGAGTCCCTCTCGCGGCTGTGCTTCGCGCTCGCCGTCGCCCTGGGCTTCGCCAGCGGCCAGACGGTGGTGGCGATGGGCATCGCCGCCGCGCCGCTGGTCTCGCTCGTGGTGGTGCCCGCCGCCTTCGCCCGCCGCGGCGAGGAGCGCCGCGAGGATCTCGCCGGCCAACCCCATGCCAGCCACGCCCGCGACGAGGCCCTGCGCGATCCGATCACCGCCGACGAGGCCGACGCCGCGCTCGCGGGCCCCGGCACGGAGGGCGTCCAGGAGGCGGCCGCCCACGACGATCTCTCGCTGCGCCGCGGCACCGGCTTCGCCGGCTGGGTCTCGGGGATCATGCTCTCCGAGCAGACGCTGCTGAACGCCGCCGTGCTGACCGTCGCCGCCACCTCCCCGGACACGGCGCTCACGGGGATCGTCTTCGACGTGCTGCTCATCGCCCGCGCGCCCCTGCAGCTCTTTCAGGCGATCCAGACATCCCTGCTGCCCCACCTCACCGGCCTCGAGGCCACCGCGGGCCACGACGCCTTCGCCCGCGCGGTGCGCATCACCCTGCGCGCGATCGCCGCCTTCACCGCCGCCGTCGCCCTGGGCCTGCTGGCGATCGGGCCGTTCGTGATGAGCCATCTCTTCGGCCAGCACTACCCCTACGGCCGCCTCGGCCTCGCCGCCGTGGGAATCGGCATGGGCCTCCATCTCGCCTCCGGCACGCTCAACCAGGCCGCCCTCGCCCGCGACCGGGCGCGCGCCGCCGCCTGCTGCTGGCTGGCGACCGCTCTCGTCTTCCTGGCCTGGATGCTCAGCCCCGTGGTCGCCAACCAGCTGACCCGCACCGAGATCGGCTATGCCGGCGCCACCTGCCTGCTCGTGCTGCTGCTGTGGGCGCTCTACCGCCAGGGCTCCCCCGGCGCCGGCCGCGAGCAGACGCCGCGCTCCGCGCGCCCCGAGCGCGCCCAGTCTCAGTCCGCTTCCACCGCGCGCGCGATCGCCCGGTAGGCCTCCGCGGGATCCTCCGCCCCGAAGATCGCCGTGCCGGCCACGAACACGTTCGCTCCCGCCGCCCGGCACTCGCGACCGGTGTGCGGGTCGATGCCGCCGTCCACCTCCACCGCCACATCCGCGCCGACGATCGCCCGCAGCCGCCTGACCTTCTCGGGCGAGTGCCCGATGAAGGGCTGCCCGCCCCAGCCGGGGCTCACGGTCATGCACAGCGCCATGTCGATCGCCCCCGCGATCTCCGCCACCGCCCCCACGGGCGTGGCCGGGTTGATCGCCACGCCCACGCCGGTGCCCTGCTCGCGCAGCAGCCCCACGGTGTAGGAGGCATGCGGGGTGGCCTCCGCGTGAAAGGTGATCGAGTCCGCGCCCGCCTTCGCGAACTCCACCACGTGACGCTCCGGCCGCTCGATCATCAGGTGCACGTCGAGCATCGCCCCCGCCCCGTGCGTCTGCTCGCGCAGCGAGGCCACCACCAGCGGACCCACCGTGATCTCCGGCACGAAGTGGCCGTCCATCACGTCCACGTGGATCACCTTCGCCCCCGCCGCCAGCACCTCGCCGACCTGCTCCCGCAGCCGCGCGAAGTCCGCCGAGAGGATCGAAGGCGCCACCCGCACGCCGCCCAGCAAGTCCCTCGCCCGCTCGCTCATATGGGTTGCAGCATGCTGTCGCCGCAGTTGTTGCACTTCAGGATCGCCGTCGAGGACATGCGCACGATCGTGGAGTGCTCGCCGCAGTTGGGGCACACGGAGGAGAGCTCATAGCGGTGCAGGCAGTAGACGCAGCGGTAGCGGCCGGGGAGGTTGGTGGGGCGCAGCCATGGCTCGCCGCAGTTGGGGCAGCGGGGACCGAGCTCGATCGGGGCTTTCGCCGCCGGAGCCGGCTGCTCCTCGGCCACGTTCACCCCTCCCGTCGCAGCCGTGCGATGAAGAAGCCGGCCGTCCGGTCGCGATCGGGAAGCGTCAGCACGGTCTCGGGCGAGCGGGGGTTGCTGTGGGAGGGCCACTCGGCACGAAGGTCATCGAGCCCGAAATCGGGGTGCGCGTCCAGGAAGGCCGCGATCTGGCGCTCGTTCTCGCTGCGTGAGATCGTGCACGTAGAGTAGACCAGCACGCCGCCCGGACGGACGGCCCGGGCGCCCGCCGCGAGGATTCGCGCCTGCTCGCGCGCGAGCTCCTCGATCCGCTCCGGCGCCATCCGCCAGCGCAGGTCCGGGCGCGCCTGCAGGGTGCCGAGCCCCGAGCACGGCGGGTCCACGAGCACGCGATCGAACGGCGCTTCCCGGTCGCGCGGCAGACCCGCGTCGGCCACCTCGATCCGGATGCAGCTCGCGTGCAGCCGCTGTGCCGTGCGCGCCAGCGCCCCCGCCCGCCGCCGATCGCGCTCGATCGCCACCACCTCGCCGCCGTCGGCCATCAGCGCCGCCAGGTGGGTGCTCTTGCCGCCGGGCGCCGCACACAGGTCGAGCGTCCGCTCTCCGGGCCGCGGCGCGAGCACGCGCGAGACGAGCATCGCCGCCCGCGACTGGGCGAGGAAGGCGCCCTCCCGCCACAGCCGCGAGGCGTGCGCGTCGAAGGGCCCGGCGAGCACAAGCGCCTCGGGCAGCTCGTCATCGGGGTGCGCGGCCACCGCTCCAGGTCCCGGCGCCGGCTCTCCCGCGGCGAGCGCCCGGGCGAGCGTGGGCGCGTCGGCGATCAACGTGTTCGCCCGCAGCGCCTGCTCGCCCGGCTCGTTGTCGGCGGCCATCAGCGCCCGTGCCCGCTCGGCGCCGAGCTCCCGCCACCACAGCCGTGCGAGCCACAGCGGGTGCGAGTGCTTGACGGCGGCCCGCTCCGGCGTGTCGTCGCTCAGCGCCGCGAGCAGCGACTGTCCCTCGCCCGCGGCGCGTCGCAGGACGGCGTTGACAAGGCCGTGGCCACCGCGGCCCGTCTCCTTGGCGAGCTCGACTGCGTCTGAGACCACCGCCCGGTCGGGGGCGCCGGAGGTGTAGAGGAGCTCGTACATACCGAGCGTGAGCGCCGCCCGCACGTGCCCGTCGAGCTGTTCCACCGGCCGCTGCGCGAGGGTCGCGATCAGATGGTCGAGCGTGCCCCGGCGCTGGATCGCTCCGTAGGCGAGCCGCTTGGCCAGCGACCGGTCGCGCCGGTCCAGACCGCGGGCCTGAGCCTGCAGCGCCCGGTCCACGTAGGCGCCGTCCTCCAGCGCCCCGCGCACCACCGCATACGCGCGGACGCGCGCCTCAGCGGGCATGGCCGCGCAGGTAGGCGGCGACGTCCATCGGCCGGCCTCCGGGCGGCTGTACCACGAGCAGCTCGAGCGCCCCCTCCGCCGTGCCGAGCAGCAGCCGCTCACCCGCTCGCTCGAGCTCTCCCACCGTCACCGCCCGCGCCAGCGCCCGCGCCTCGCGCACGCCCAGCAGCTCGCCCTCCAGGGCGAGACGGGCGCCGATGTGGGGCGCTAGCGCGCGCACCACCCGCTCCAGCTCGATCGCGCTCCTTCGTGGATCGAGCAGGCGGTCCTCGGCGGTGATCTTCTCCGCGTAGGTCGCCCCCGACTCGTCCTGCTCGGCGAACGCCGGCGCTTCGCCGGCCGCGATCCGATCCAGCACTCGTACGAGCAGCTCGCCGCCGAGCGCCGCCAGGCGCGGCGCCAGCGAGCCGTAGGTGTCCTCCGCAGCGATCGGCTCCGCCTCGGCGAGACACACGGGCCCACTGTCGAGGCCGGCCGTGAGGCGCATGATCGAGACGCCGGTGCTGGCGTCTCCGGCCATGATCGCCCGCTCCACCGGCGCCGCCCCACGCCAGCGCGGCAGCAACGACGGGTGCACGTTGAGCAGCTCGTAGTCGGAGAGCAGCGGCTCCCTGATCAGGGCCCCGTAGGCGCACACGATCACCGCCTCGGGCTCCCGCTCCGCGATCCGCGCCCTCGCCGGCGCCTCGTTGACCCGCTCGGGCTGCTCCAGCTCGATGCCGAGCGTGCGCGCCGCCCGCGCCAGCGGTGGCGCCGCGAGCTTGCGGCCCCGCCCCCGCGGCCGGTCGGGGCGGGTCAGCGCGAGCAGCGGCCGGTGCTCGCTCTCGGCGAGACGCTCCAGGACGGCGACCGCGAACTCGGAGGTGCCGAGGAAGACCGTGCGCACGAAAGCCGGCTCGGCGTTCCGCTATGCGGCGGCCGCGTCGCCGCTGTCCGCCCGCTCGGCGGCCCGCTCGGGAGTGCGACCTTCCCGTATCTCCCGCAGTTCGCGCATCGCCTCCCGGCGCGCCTCGCGCGAGATGCGATCGAGGATCAGGATGCCGTCGAGATGGTCCACCTCGTGCTGGATTACCCGCGCCTCCAGGCCAGCGGCCTCTATCTCGAGCTCGCCGCCGGAGACATCGCGGGCGCGCGCGCGAACCCGCGCCGGGCGCTCCACCTCGACGTGGATGCCGGGAATGCTCAGGCAGCCCTCCTCGGCGGCCGCCAGCTCCTCGCTGCGCCACTCGATCACCGGGTTCACGAGCGCCGTGAGCGGCTCGTCGGGATCGGCCCGGTAGACGAGCACTCGATGCAGCACGCCCACCTGCGTCGCCGCGAGGCCCACCCCGAGCGCGTCGCTCATCAGCTGCCCCATGCGCTCCACCTCGCTGCGCAGCGCCTCGTCGAAGCGCTCCACCTCCAGCGCGTTCGCCCGCAGCACGGGATCCCCGAGCTTGCGGATGTGCGCGAGCGCAGCGTCACGCCGCGCCCGTGTCTCCGCGTCGAGCTCCTCGACAGCGCTCTCGCCGGGGCCGTCGTCGACCTCGAGCTCCTCCTCCTCGACCGCGTGCGCGCTCGGCTGCTCGCTTTCAATCCGCTCGCTCGTGCGCTCCCTTGCGGCCATTGTCCTTTGAGTTTATGAGCCGCCGCGGAGGTTTGCGTGCCTGGACCCTGCCCCGCTGGGGCTATGTGTGGCGATCTACCCCAGGGATCAGCCTTTGCCGTGGGCGGGCCGGTTCAGGCGCAGCGTCAGCGAACTCTGGCCGGTGTGGCTACCGCCAGCGGGATTGTGGGCCACGATCGTGGCCTTGGCGCTCAATGCGTGCAGGCGCCCGAGCAGGTCTCTGGCTGCAGCGGACAGATGCAGCGTGAGCGTCTTGGTCTCACCGCCGGCGACCGTGAAGGACCCGCTCGCGAGCGTCAGGATCGCTGCTTTGGCCTTGGCTCCGTGCTTACCCGTGCCAGCTACGACGGCGTGAGCACTGCGCAGCGTGATCTTCCCGGAGCAACTCGTCTCGCCGGTGGGGCACTTGATCTTCACGACAAAGGCGCCGGCGCGGCTCACCGAGAAGGAGCTGCCGACGATCGTCACGGCGGGGGAGACCAATTTGACGCCGGCGACCCCGCCTTTGGCGGCTTCTTCTTCCTGGTGTTTTTTGGCGGCTGCCGCTTCTTCTTCCTGGCGTTTCTTCACGGCGGCGGCCGCTTCTTCTTGCGGCGTCTCACGAATGGCCCCAAGAGCGGGCGTGCGGCCGATACCCGTACCACCAGCGTTGGTTGCAAGAACTTCACAAGCGATGCTCCTACCGACATCCGCAGATGTCAGCGGATAGATCGCAGCGGAACTCCGCTGCAATGTCGCGCCTTTTTCACCGTTCTTGAACACATAAGTGAATGTCGGCCCATTGCTCCAGGAGCCAGGTTCACAAGTCAGGGCCTGTCCGACCATCGTCACACCCCGGATCGCCGCCCCGCCACCTCGCGGCGCGCGAGGTGGGCTCACAGCATGACCAAAGACAAAATCGCTGACCTCTGGGGCTGCAAGGTTGACAAAGCCACCGAGCGTCCCATCGAGACACGGTAGGCCGTCAATGATCTCGACGGTATCAGCGACACCGGCTAGGACTGCTGGCGACCCCGACAACGTCAGCCCGCTACCACTGTCTCCAAAACACACTGATCCACTCGGCGAGCTTGCACAAAGGAACAAGGCGTCGAGTTCGCCGCCGCATTCCCGGCTGTAATCGAGAGTCATGGAGATCGAGTTCAGTGCGCCATTCAGTTCGCCGATAAAAGGGTCCTCTTCGCCGAAGCCAGTCAGGTTTACAGGTGTATTTTCCGCGAGAAGCGTGCCCGTCGTAATCGGACTGATCGCCCTGGCGACCCCGCCCAGAACAAACGGCTTCGCAAGTTGCAATAGCGCTACATCGTCAGGGGCGGGCAGTGCGACTGCCGGACTGTAATAAGGGTGCGGCAAAACGCTGCTCGCCAGCGAGAACTGTTCTCCCGGTTCTTCAAACGCGATGTTGGCAGTGCCCGCGAAGACACCAATCTGGTCCGCGGGAATCTTCGCGTCGGTTTCCGGATTGAACACGCAATGTCCAGCCGTCACGACTTCAGTCGAGTTGAGAATCGAGCCGCCGCATAGAAGTCCTTCTTCTTCGGAAATGATCGCAAGCACGAGTACCTGCCAGGGCGCTTGCGAGATCGAGATCGGATGTCCACCCACAATCGCAGGACGTGCATGTTTGGAGCCGGTTTGAGCGTCACGCGCCAGCGAGAGACCATTGCGCAAGCGAACTCTCGTTGGGATCGCTGTGGGCTGCATGGCGCTCGCTCCGGTAGCGAAAGTGCTAGCCAAGAACACGACACCGATAACCACCATCCCCGCGCTGAGCCGGCCGACCCGCCGTCGAGACCGCACTCGAGCAGCTTGCGCGCACACAAACCCATCGCTTCCCTGCAACATCGCCCTCTCCCTTGAGATAGTTGACCGCCGACGACGCGGCAAGATACCAGATGCCCGAACAAAACCGCAAGACTTATAATCCACCTCCCAGCACAGCCCCATGCGATGGCGCCCACCCACCTACTGCGGGTCGACATCCACGGCGAAGCTCACACCCTTGTGCTCGCGGCGCTCGGCGAGCGCTTGGACGGCGTCGCCGACGGCCCTCACGGTAACGCGGCGCTCGGGAGCCTTGAGGACGATCACCTGACGCTCCTGGCCACGCAGGCGAAAGAGGGGAGCGGGACCGAGCAGGCTGGTCTCGGGCGGAACAGCGGCGGACAGGCGCCCCGCGAGGGCGCTTGCGGCGGCCTGCGCTGGTGCGAGCTCGCCCGCCGCGCAGGTGATCCTGATCAGGTGGGAGAAGGGCGGGTAGCGCAACGCCTGCCGGCGCCGCAGCTCGCCGGCGAGAAAGCCGTCTGTGTCGTGACGGGCCGCACAGGCGATGGCGCGGGCCTCGGGCGCGATCGTCTGCACGAGCACACGACCGTCGGCGCCGCGGCCGACCCGGCCCGCGAGCTGGGCGATCAGCGCGAAGGTGCGCTCGTCGGCGCGGAAGTCGGGAAAGCGCAGCGTCGCGTCGGCGTCGAGCACGACCCCCAACGTCACGTCGGGAAAGTCGTGTCCCTTGGCGACCATCTGCGTGCCGATCAGCACGCCCGCCTCGGCGGCCTCGAAGCGCGCCAGCAGGCTCGCCACGCCGCCCCCGGAATCGGGCGAGGACTCGCCCGCCCGTGCGTCGGGCGCACGGGGATCATCCCGCGAGACGGTGTCGGCGTCGAGGCGGAACACGGGGAAGCGCCCGTCGGCGTCGAGCGCGGCCGCGAGCTCGTGCTGCACTCGCTCGGTGCCCGCCCCGTGGCGGGCAACCGAGATCGAGCCGCACGCATCGCAGCAATCCGGCGCGGCTGCGCGGTGGCCGCAGTGGTGACAGGCAAGGAACGAGTAGTGCCCCGTGGGGCATCCAGCCCCACGTTCCGAAAACAGTGTGAGGCCTCCAGCCCCACTTGACCGGGCCGGCGAAGCCGGCCCTCCACCGTGCAGCACGAGCGCCACGTCGCAGTCCGGGCAGCTCCAGACCTTGCCGCAGGAGCGGCAGGAGAGGAAGTTCGACCAGCCGCGACGGTTGAGCAGCACGATCGCCTTGCCCCGCGCCGCCCGCACTTCGGCGAGCGCCTGGCCGGTGAGGGGATGCAGGCCGCTTGGCCGCTCGCGCATGTCGAGCACCTCAACGTGTGGCAGCGTGCGCCCGTCCACGCGCGCCGGCAGGCGCAACGACGGCGGCTCGTCGGTGCCGGGCCGCACGCTCTCCGGCCGCGGCGTGGCGCTGCCGAGCAGCAGCAGCGCGCCGGCCGTACGCGCCCGCCACAGAGCCACGTCGCGGGCGTCGTAGCGGGGGTCGCCCTCGTGCTTGTAGGAGGAGTCGTGCTCCTCGTCGATCACGATCAGGCCGAGGTCGCCGATCGGCGCGAACACCGCCGAGCGGGGGCCCACGCAGATGCGCGCCGCGCCGGTGCGCAGCCGCCGCCATTCCTCATAGCGCTCGCCGGGGCGCAGGCGCGAGTGCAGCACCGCCACGGTCTCGCCGAAGCGCTCGCGAAAGCGCGAGACTATCTGTGGCGTGAGAGCGATCTCAGGCACCAGCACGATCGCCCCGCGACCGGCCTCCAGCGCGTGGGCGGCGACCCGCAGGTAGACCTCGGTCTTGCCCGAGCCGGTCACGCCCTGCAGCAGGCGCCGCCCGAAGCGACGCTCGGCGAGCGTCGCGCACAGCGGCTCGAGCACCTCGCGCTGAGCCTGGGTGAGGGGTGGCGGCAGCGGACGGCGAGCGCCCACCGCGGGGTGCTCGGTGCGCACCGAGGCGCCCCGTCTGCGCCCGCTCAGGCGGCGGGCGGCGCCGGGGGGCAGCACGAGCGCCAGCGAGCGGGCCAGCGTCGAGCAGTACTCGGCGGCGATCCAGCGGGCGAGCGCCACCAGCTCCCCCGGTACGCCCAGCTCGAGCGCACGCAACGGCGCGAGCAGCTTCTCCTGCGCGATCTCGCTCTCCTGGGCGAGCCCCACCACCACGCCGAGCACGTTGCGGCGGGCGAAGGGCACCACGAGCATCGAGCCCACCTCCACGCCCTGCTCGCACAGTCCCGGCGGCAGCCGGTAGTCGAATGGACCGCGCAGGGCACGACTCGTGGTCAGCGGCTCGACGTGGGCGATGCTGGACATCGCCCGAGCGTATGTCAGAGTCCGGCGGCAGCCCGCAGCGCGTCGGCCTTGTCGGTGCGCTCCCAGGTGAAGTCGTGGTCGTCGCGGCCGAAGTGGCCGTAGGCGGCCGTCTTCTGGTAGATCGGCCGGTGCAGCTTGAGCTCCTCGCGGAAGGCTCCCGGGCGCAGGTCGAAGTGCTCGTCGATCAGCTTGGCGATCAGCGCCCGGTCCACCTTCTCGGTGCCGAACGTCTCGACCATCAGCGACACCGGGTGGGCGACGCCGATCGCGTAGGCGACCTGCACCTCGGCGCGGTCGGCGAGGCCCGCCGCGACCACGTTCTTGGCCACCCAGCGAGCCGCGTAGGCCGCCGAGCGGTCCACCTTGGAGGGGTCCTTGCCCGAGAACGCGCCACCGCCGTGGCGAGCCATGCCGCCGTAGGTGTCCACGATGATCTTGCGCCCCGTCAGGCCACAGTCGCCCATCGGGCCGCCGATCACGAAGCGGCCGGTGGGGTTGACGAGGAAGTTCTTCGCCAGCGAGCCCTCGTCGTAGAGCTCGGCGGGCAGCACGGGACGCAGCACGTGCTCGAACAGGTCGGGCTTGATCAGCGCCTCGGCGTCGATGCCGTCGGCGTGCTGGGTGGAGATGAGGATCTTCTCGATCGCCACCGGCCTGCCGTCGCGGTAGCGGACCGTCACCTGGGTCTTGCCGTCGGGGCGCAGGTAGGGCAGCACCTCCGCCTTGCGCACCTCAGCCAGGCGCTTGGCGAGCTTGTGGGCGAGGGAGATCGGCAGCGGCATCAGCTCGTCGGTCTCGCGGGTGGCGTAGCCGAACATCATCCCCTGGTCGCCTGCGCCCGCCACGTCGAGCTCGTCGTCGTCGGAGGGGTCGTGGCGGGTCTCGTAGGCCGCGTCGACCCCCTGAGCGATGTCCGGCGACTGTTTGTCGATCGCGTTGATCACCGCGCAGGTCTCGCAGTCGAAGCCGAAGGCGGCGTCGTCGTAGCCGATCTGGCGCACCGTCTCGCGGGCGATCTGCTGGATGTCCACGTAGGTGTCGGTGGAGATCTCGCCCGAGACCACCACCAGCCCGGTGTTGACCAGCGTCTCGCAGGCGACCCGCCCGTAGGGGTCCTCGGCGAGGACCGCGTCGAGCACGCCGTCGGAGATCTGGTCGGCGATCTTGTCGGGGTGGCCCTCGGTGACGGACTCGGAGGTGAACAGGAACTCGTGTGCGTGGCTGTTATCGCTCATGTGTGGATGGACTCCGCGTTCGCTGGCGCTGCAAGTGGTGATTGCCGTGGCCTCCGGCGAGCGTCGCCGCCCGGATCCGGGCACGGGGCCGGGAGAGTCTATCCAGGCGAGCGCGTGCGGCCCGCGCCGCGCTTGCGCGCGCCCGCACGCCCCGCGGCCGGCGCGTCGGGACGGGTCGCCTTCGGCGGCGCGCCGCTCGTTCTCGTGGTCGGGCCACCCCGTCCGCGCTGGCCGCGCTGGCCGCGCTCGACGAAGTCGACGATCAGGGGCACGCCGTCCATGCCGTAGCGGGCGCGCAGGCGGTTCTCGAGGAAGTAGGCGTAGTCGCGGGTGAGACGGGCACGGGAGTTGACCTGGATCGCGAAGCGCGGCGGGCGCTCGCCGATCTGAGCCATGTAGATGAGCTTGAGGCGGTGCTGGCTGGAGCCGCGGCGCGTGCCCACCGGCGGCTGGCGCGCCTGCAAAGCCTCGGCGAGGAAGCGGTTGAGCTCGGGGGTGGGGATGCGGCCCGCCATGCGGTCGCCGAGCGCGATCGCCTCGTCGAGCAAGCGCCCGATCCCGCGACCCGTCTTCGCGCTGGCGGTGAGCACGCGCGGGCGCAGGCGCAGCTTCTGGGCGACCTTCGCGCGCTCGTGCTCGAGCTCCCGCTCGCCGCGCTCATAGAGGTCCCACTTGTTCAGCACGATCGCCGTCGCGCAGCCGCTCTTCATCGCGAGCTCCGCGATGCGCAGATCCTGGGCGGTGACGCCGTCGCGGGCGTCGCAGACGACGAGCGCCACGTCGGCGCGCTCGGCCGCGCGATGGGAGCGCAGCGAGGTGTAGTACTCGACCGAGTCCGAGACCTTCGCCTGGCGGCGGATGCCGGCGGTGTCGATCAGCGTGAGCGCGCGATCGCCGACGAGCAGGGGCGTGTCGATCGCGTCGCGAGTGGTGCCGGCCAGCTCCGAGACGATCGTGCGCCGCTCGCCCAGGAAGCGGTTGACCAGCGAGGACTTGCCGACGTTGGGCCGGCCGATCACGGCCAGGCGCACGGCGTCCCGCTCGTCCTCCGCGGCCTCGGCGCCGGCGCCACGCTCGCGCAGCAGAGCGACGACGCGATCCAGCAAGTCGCCCGAGCCGAGACCCTGGGCGGCGGAGACCGGCTGCGGCTCGCCGAGGCCGAGGCGGTGGAACTCGGCCGCCAGCGGCAGGTCGGACACGCCGTCGCACTTGTTGGCCGCAACGATCGCCGGCAGCGGCGCGCGGCGCAGCTCCTGCGCGAGCTCTTCATCGCCCGGGCGCAGGCCCGCGCGGGCGTCGACGACGAGCACCGCCACCTGCGCGTCGGCGAGCCCGGCGCGCGCCTGGTCGCGGATCGAGCCCGAAAGGGGATCCTCGTCGCGCAGGTCCACGCCGCCCGTGTCGATCAGCGTGAACCGCAGGCCGTTCCACTCGCAGTCGATCTCGTTGCGGTCGCGGGTGACGCCGGAGCGCTCGTGCACGATCGCCTCGCGGGTGCCGCTGAGGCGGTTGATGAGCGAGGACTTGCCGACGTTCGGATAGCCGACGACGGCGACCTTGGGGGCGCGGGACATCGGCTCAGTATGCCCGGCCGCGCCGGCCTCACCGGCGGAGACGCCCGCGGCGCGAACCCGCTCAGCGGCGATCGCCGCGCGCGAGGGCGGCGATTTTCTCGACCACGTCCTCGGCGCTGAGGCCCGTGGTGTCGAGCTCGATGGCGTCCTCGGCGGGGCGCAGCGGGGAGTGTGCGCGCGTGGCGTCGCGCTCGTCGCGTTTGGCCTGCTCGGCGAGCACCGCCGCGGCGTCGGCTCCCAGCTCGCGCGCGCGGCGGCGGGCGCGCTCGGCGGGGTCGGCGGTGAGGAACACCTTCAGCTCGGCCTCGGGGGCGACCGCGGTGCCGATGTCGCGGCCCTCCGCCACCCAGTCGCCGCCGGCCAGCAGCTCGCGCTGCTTGGCCACGAGCGCCTCGCGCACGGCGGCGTCGGCGGCCAGGCGAGAGGCGCCGGCGGAGATCTCGGGCGTGCGGATCGCCTGTGTGACGTCGCGGCCGTCGAGCAGGACGAGCGGTGGCGCCCCGTCGAGCGCGGGCGGCGGCAGCTCGATGCGCGCGGCGCGGGCGAGCTGGGCGGGGGCGCTCACGGGCGCCTCGCGTGCGAGCAGCGCCACGCAGCGGTACATCGCGCCGCTGTCCAGGTAGGAGAAGCCGAGCCGCCTGGCCAACGCTCGCGCGACGGTCGACTTGCCCGCGCCCGCGGGACCGTCGATCGCTACGAGCACAGGCCCGTGAGGTCGCTCACGAAGGTGGGATAGGAGACGGCGGCGCTGTCCACGCCGAGCACCTCCACGCCCTCGCGTGAGGCGAGACCCGCGACGGCGCCCATCATCGCCATGCGATGGTCGCCGCGCGCGTCGAGCACACCGCCGCGCAGGCCGCCGCCGCCGCGCACGGCGAAGCCGTCCTCGGTGGCCTCGATGTCGGCGCCGAGCCCGCGCAGGCCCTCGACCACCGCGGCGATGCGGTCGGTCTCCTTCACGCGCAGCTCCTGGGCGCCCCGCACCACGGTCTCGCCCTCGGCGAAGCAGCCGAGCAGCGCCACCAGGGGCAGCTCGTCGATCGCCGGCGGCACCTCCTCGGGCTCCACGACGGTCGCCTCCAGGGCGCCGTGAGCGACGTCGAGGTCGGTGACGGGCTCGTGCGGGGAGAGCTCGCCGGTCTCCGCCTCCAGATCGCCGAGCACGATGCCGCGCATGCGGCGCACGATGCGCAGAAAGCCGCTGCGCGTCCAGTTGACGCCGACGTCGGCGAGCAGCAGGCGCGACCCGGGCACGAGCACGCCGGCGGCGACGAGAAAGGCCGCGGAGCTCGGATCGCCGGGAACGCGCACCGCGTCGAGAACCAGCTCGTCGACGTTCGCCACCGTGACATGACGGCCGTGGCGGTGGATGTTCACGCCGGCGCGCAGCAGCATCCGCTCGGTGTGGTCGCGGCTGCGCTCGGGCTCGCCCACGGTGGTGGCGCCGTCGGCGGCGAGCGCCGCGAGCAGCACGCAGGACTTCACCTGGGCGCTGGCCACGGGCAGCTCGTAGGAGATCGCGTGCAGGTGAGCGCCGCGCACGGTCATGGGCGGAAAGCGCTCGGCGGTGACCCGCACCTCGGCGCCCATCTGGCGCAGCGGCTCGGCGATGCGGTCGACCGGCCGGCGGCGGATCGAGGCGTCGCCGTCGAGCGTGAAGCTGCGGCCGTCCTGCGCCGCCAGCCAGCCGGGCAGCAGGCGCAGCAGGGTGCCGGCGTTGCCGACGTCGATCGGCGCCCGCGGCTCGCTGACCTCGCGCAGGCCGGTGCCGCGGATCACGAGCTCCTCGTCGCGCACCTCCACGAGGGCGCCCAGCGCCCGCACGGCCTGCAGCGTGGCGTCGGTGTCGGCGGCGTGCAGGTAGTTCTCGACGTGGACCGGCTCCGCCGCCATCGCCCCCAGCAGCGCGGCGCGATGGGAGATCGACTTGTCGGCGGGCACGCGCAGCTCCCCGACGAGACCCCGGGAGGGCTCGAAGCGCAGGTTCATGCGCGCAAGTATGACCGCGGCGGAGCCAACGCTATGCCCGGGCGACGGGGAAGCCGAGCGCGGCGATCAGCTCACGGGCGCGTGCCGCCTGCGACTCGCCGGCGATCCACAGGGCGACGACCCCCCGGCGGTTGTCCTCGGAAGGCGACAGCGCCAGATCGAGCATGTTCACGCCCGCCTGACCGAGCGCCAGCGCCAGCTCGGCGATCACGCCCGGGCGGTTGGGCACCGCGGCGCGCAGCTCGACGATCTCCTCGCCGCCGGCGCCGCCGACGAGGCCCGCCCCCAGCAGCGCCTCGCGGTCGGCGCGGGCACGGTCGTTCCACGCCGCCACGGCCGCGGCGTCGCCGCGCGCGAGCGCCGAGCGCACCTCGGCCAGGCGCGCCGCGAGCCCGTCGATGGCGGCGATCAGGGCGTCGTGGTTGGCGAGGTAGATGTCGGTCCAGATGGCGGTGTTGGCGCCCGCCACCCGGGTGGCGTCGCGAAAGCTCGGACCGACCGCCGGCAGACGCTGGCCGTCCTCGCACGCGAGCATGCCCGCCACCTGGGCCACGAGCAGGTTGGCGAGCACGTGGGGCAGGTGGGACACGGAGGCCATCAGGCGGTCGTGTGCCTCGGCGTCGATCGCGACCGGCTGGGCGCCGAGGCTCGCGAGCAGGCGATGCAGGCGCTCGTAGAGGACGCCCGTGGTGTTGCCGCGGGCGGGCGTGAGATACCAGACGGCGCCCTCGAAGAGGTCGGCGCGGGCGTGCTCGACGCCGGCAGCCTCCGCTCCCGCCAGCGGATGGCCGCCGACGAAGCGGGGGTCCGAGATGGCCGCGGCGACGACCCGCTTGGTGGAGCCCACGTCGGTGACGACGGTCTCCGGCGCCGCGTCCCGCAGTGCGGCGGCAATCGTTTCGACGAGGCTCCCCACGGGGGCGGCTACGAATACGACCTCGGCGTCGCGCACGGCGCCGGCGATGTCCGGCGCCTGCTCGACGATCGCGCCGCGCTCCAGCGCCAGCTCGCGCACACGTGGGTCGGGGTCCCAGCCGAGCACGTGGGCACCGGCGCGGGCGCGGGCGGCCAGACCGATCGAGCCGCCGATCAGGCCGGTGCCGATGAGGGCGACCCTCACAGCAGCTCGGCGAGCGCCTCGAGGAAGCGGGCGTTCTCGGTGGGCGTGCCGAAGGTGACGCGCAGCGCGGGCCCACCGCCGCCGAGGGCGGCGCCGCCGCGCACCAGCACGCCACGCTCGCGCAGCCCGTCCATGATCTGCGCCTCGTCGCGCTCGTCCAGAGCCAGCCAGCAGAAGTTGGCCTGCGAGTCGGCGACCCGCAGGCCCATCGCGCGCAGGCTCTCGGTGACCGACAGGCGCTCGGCGACCGTGCGGCTGACCCGCTCGATCATCTCGTCCTGATGGGCCAGGGCCTCCACGGCGGCGGCCTGGGCGAGGGCGTTGCAGAAGAACGGCTGGCGCACCTGGTCGACGGCGCGGGGCAGGTCGGGGGAGCCGCACAGGGCGAAGCCGACGCGCAGGCCGCAGAGGCCGTAGACCTTCGAGAAGGTGCGCAGCAGCACGAGGTTGGGATGGCGCTCCAGCAGCTCGATCGAGGCATCGGGGTCGCCGAGCAGGTTGAACTCGCAGTAGGCCTCGTCGAGGATTACGCACACGTGGGGCGGCACCTGCTCGAGGACGGCCGCGATGCGCGCGAGCTCGAGCGCCGTGGAGGTGGGGTTGTTGGGGTTGCAGATCAGCAGCAGGCGGGTGGCCACGGTGATCTCCGCGAGCATCGCGGGCAGGTCGTGGCGCAGCTCGCCGTCGAGCGGCACCTCGATCGCGCGGGCGCCGGAGGCGGCGGCCAGGTGGGGGTAGACGGAGAAGGAGGGCCAGGCGTAGACGAGCTCGGCGCCGGGCTCGAGCAGGGCCTCGCCGGCCGCGAGCAGGATGTCGCAGGAGCCGTTGCCGATGGCGATGCGGGAGGTCGGGACTTCGTAGCGCGCGGACAGGCGCTCGCGCAGCAGCGAGTTGGTGGGGTCGGGGTAGCGGTTGACGGAGTCCAGGGCACTCTCGATCGCGGCCCGCACCTCCGGGAAGGGCGGAAAGGGCGACTCGTTGCTGGCCAGGCGCACGAGCGGCGCCTGCTCGGCATAACCGCCGGCGGCGGGATAGACGGGGATGCGGCGGATGCGCTGCGCGAACTCGATCGCCATGGGCCCTATTGTGCCGCAGCGCCCGCGCGCGCCGCGGGACGCGCTTGGCGGCGCTTACTGGGCGGCCTGTAAGTCGGCCCGCAGGGAGGCCGCCTCGCGCAGATAGACGTGCGCCGGCTCGTGATCCTCGTCGGCGTAGTAGTGGATCAGCAGCCTGATCACCCGCGGCAGGGAGCCTGGCACGGGTATCTCGCGGGTACACAGCAGCGGCACCCGCTCGAAGCCCAGCGCACGGGCGGCCACGGCGGGGAACTCGGCGTCGAGATCGTCGGTGGCGGAGAACACACAGCTGACGACGTCCTCGGGAACGAGGTCGTTGCGCTCGAGGATCGCCCGCATCAGCTCGGTCGTGGCGTCGAGGATCTCCCCGGCGTCGTTGGCGGGCACCGTTACGGCGCCCCGCAGGGCGAACAGGCGTCGCGACATCGGCCGATTCTCTCAGAGCGAGCCCCGGAGCCGCTCGACCTCGGCCGCACTCAGGCGCCGGTGGGCGCCGGGGGCGAGATCGCCGAGGCGCAGGGGGCCGAAGGCGACCCGCTGCAGGGTCCGCACCGGATGTCCGACGGCGGCGCACATGCGGCGCACCTGGCGGTTGCGGCCCTCGTGGATGGTCAGCTCGATCTCCTCGGCGCCGAGCCGGCGCACGCGAGCGGGCGCGGTGGGGCCGTCCTCGAGCTCCACCCCCTCGCGCAGGGCGCGCAGGGCGCGCGCCCCCACGGGTCCGCGGGCGATTCGCGCACGGTAGGTCTTGGGCACTTCATAGCGTGGGTGGGTGAGACGGTTTGCGAGCTCGCCGTCGTTGGTGAGCAGGATCAGGCCGCTGGTGTCGGCGTCCAGGCGCCCGACCGGATACAGGCGCAGGCCGCCGGACGGCACCAGCTCGACCACCGTGGGCCGGCCGTGGGTGTCACGGGCGGTGGAGAGCACCCCCACGGGCTTGTGCAGGGCATAGACCGCCCGCTCGGCCTCTCCCGCCAGCGCTCGGCCGTCCAGGGCGACGCAATCGGCCGGGCCGACGTCCCGGGCGGGGTCGGTGACGACCTGGCCGTCGATCGTGACGCGTCCCTGGGCGATCAGCTGCTCGGCGCCCCGCCGCGAGGCGGCGCCGGCGTGGGCGAGGTGCTTGGCTAGGCGCATGCTCTGGCGGGCGTCGTGGCGGTCGGGGAGATAGGCTGGGGCATGGCGGTGGACGCGCGCCTGCCACCATAGGCGGCCGTGGAGCTGGAGAGACTGAAGAACATCCTCGGCGACGCCGGCGAGCCGGACTATCGGGCGGGGCAGGTGTGGTCGTGGGCCGCGCGCGGGGCGAGCGGCTACGCGCAGATGACCAACCTGCCGGCGACGCTTCGCGAGCGGCTGCAGCGGGAGCTGCCGTTCGCCTGTTTGCGAGTGGTGCGGGAGGCGCGGGCGCGCGACGGCACGGTCAAGGCGCTGTTCCACACCGCCGACGAGCGCCCATTGGAGGCGGTGCTGATGAGCTATCGCGACTCCCCCGCGGGCGAGCCGGGGCGGCGCTCGATCTGCGTGTCCTCACAGTCGGGCTGTCCGCTGACGTGCAGCTTCTGCGCCACCGGGCGGATGCGCTTCGCGCGCAACCTCAGCGCCTCGGAGATCCTCGAGCAGGCGCTTCACTTCAGGCGCATGGGAGCGCTCAGTCACTGCGTGTTCATGGGCATGGGGGAGCCGATGCTCAACATCGAGAACGTGCTCGCGGCCTGCGAGCGACTGCCAGACGTGGGGATCACGCACAGGCGCATCACGGTCTCCACCGTCGGCTGGATCCCCGGCATCGAACGGCTGGGCGAGCAGGACATGCCGCTGCGGCTGGCCCTGTCGCTGCACGCTCCCGAAGAAGCGCTGCGCTCGCGAATGATGCCCGTCAACGACCGCTATCCCCTTGCGGACGCGATCGAGGCGTGCCGCGCCTACTACGCTCGCAGGCGCCGGCGGGTGTTCGTCGAGTACGTGATGCTGGCCGGCGTCAACGACCGCTACGAGCAGGCCCTGGCGCTCGCCCGGCTGCTGGGCGACGGGAGCGGACGCTGCTCCTTCAAGGTCAACCTGATCCCCTACAACCCCACAGACTCGCCCTATCAGGGCTCCTCGCGGGAGTCGATCGCAACATTCAGGGACGTGCTGCGCGCCCACGA
Source organism: Solirubrobacteraceae bacterium (assembly GCA_035508995.1). Classification (GTDB taxonomy): domain Bacteria; phylum Actinomycetota; class Thermoleophilia; order Solirubrobacterales; family Solirubrobacteraceae; genus Palsa-744. Next base: position 20,234 of record DATJMB010000199.1, read on the forward strand.
CGTGCCGGCCACCGTGAGGCTCACGCGCGGCCGCGACATCGACGCCGCCTGCGGCCAGCTGGCGGCGCATGGCGAGACGGCGGCGCTCTGAGCGCTACGCCGCCGAGGGCGAGCTCTCGACTGCGCCCGCGCGCGCGTCGCCGGCGCGCAACAGGCGCTCGCGCAGCTCCACCTGCTCCTCGGGCGTGGCGTCCCACTGGGCGATGTCGGGGAGCTCCTCCAGGGAGCGCAGCCCGAAGAGCTTCAGAAAGAGGGTGGTGGTGCGATAGAGCACCGCGCCGAACTGGGAGCGACCGGCCTCCTCGATCAGCCCCCGCTCGAGCAGGGTGACGGTCGCCGAGTCGGTGCTCACGCCGCGGATGCGTGTGATCTCGGGCCGGGAGACGGGCTGCAGGTAGGCGACGATGGCGAGCGTCTCGGCCTGGGCGGGGCTGAGAGTCGCCGCGCGCGGGCGGCTGAACAGGCGCCGGGCGGCGTCCTCGCTGGAGGGGTCGCTCGCGAACGTGTGGCCGCCGGCGAGCTCCCGCAGCACGATCCCCCGCTCCCCCGGCGGGTAGCGCTCGGCCAGGGTCGCGAGGGCCGCCACCACCTCCTCCTCCCGCAGCTGGGCGGCTTCGGCCAGCTCCTGCACGCTGAGCGGGTCCGAAGAGAGGAAGAGGAGCGCTTCGAGCGTGCCGAGAGCGTCGCTCATCGCGCCACCGCCGCCATCAGGGCCGGACGCTCGACTCCGCTCTGAGCGATGGGAGGGGGCGCGTCGATCGCGATCTCGCCGAAGCTCTCGGGCTGGCGCCAGTCGACTTCGCCGCGTTTGTAGAGCTCGAGCAGGGCGAACAGGGTGACCGCGACCGTCATCCGGTCGGCCCCCGCGACGGCCTCGTCGAAGGTGAAGGAGCCGCGGGCGAGCAGCCTGCGCAGGTGCGCGAGGCGCTCGGCGACGCTCACGCGGGGGATCGCGATGTGACGCACGTTGATCGTCGGCGGCAGCGCCATCAGGCGACCGATCGCGGCCCCAAGCAGAGCGGGATCGTGCGAGCCCTCCTGTGGCTGTAGCTGGGTGCGACGCAGGTGGGCGGGGGGCGGCGCTTCGCGAAAGCGGCTGCCGTGCTCGCGGGCGAGCAGCTCCTTGAGATGATCCGCGGCGGCGCGGTAGCGGCGGGCGTCGAGCATCCGCGCCAGCAGCTCCTCGGCGGCCTGCTCGGGCTCGATGTCCAGCAGCTCCTCCTCCTGCTCGCCGGCGAGCATCAGCTTGGACTTCAGCTCCAGCAGCGCCGCGATCAGCACGATGAACTCGGTGGTGGTCTCCAGATCGAGCTCGCCGCGGGCCTCCAGGTGATCGAGGTAGGCGAGCACCACATCCGCAAGGGAGAGCTCCAGCAGGTCCACCTCTTCGCGCAGAATCAGCGTCAGCAGCAGGTCGAACGGCCCGCTGAAGACGTCCAGGTCGAGGTCCAGGTCCAGGGAGGCGACGCTCATCGCTCAACGGTACTCGGCAGACCCGACACGCAATCCACTCAACCGGCTGAGGAGAGGCCGAGGAACACGAAGATCGCGCGGTTGAGGCGGATCGTGTCCACGGCTGTGAGCCTGCCGGCTCGATCACCGAGCTTCGCGCGTGAGACGGTGGTGATCTTGTCGACCATCAGCTTCGACCGCTCGTGCAGGCCGTTCTCGGTGGACGGCTCGACTTGAAGCCTCAACAGCGGCGCATCCGTGGGATCTGTGGTGAACGGACAGATGGTCACGGAGCCGGTGTTGAAGTGGTCGTCT
>DATJMB010000200.1:0-6926 GCA_035508995.1 Solirubrobacteraceae bacterium
TACTCGATCACCGTGCCCCCCAGAGCCGCGATCAGCTGCTCCAGATAGTGGTCCCGAGGATGCTCGGAGTCGATGCCCAGCCGCTTGCGCGGCCGCACGATGTAGCAGCCGTAGAAGGGCCCCACCCGCAGGTTCGCGAGCGGACGGCGCACTTTGCTCTTCAGCTCCTGAAGGCCGATCTCCTCCACCAGCAGCCAGAGGAAGTTCTTGTTCGTGAGGCCCCTCTCGTAGCTGAGCCCCTCGCTCGCCAGCGTCTCGTTCACGAGCCCCCGGTACTCCGCGCTCGCGTCCAGCCGCTCCTGGCACTCTCCCTGGGCCCCCTGGCAGGTGGAGCAGATGTTCATCATCATCTCCGCTCCCTCCACCCGCTGGGCCAGCGCGAAGGTGCGCGCGTTGAGCGTGTCCGCGAGCTCCTGGTTGTGCTCCGCGATCACCCCACAGCCCGTGCAGTTGCCCCGGTCGAGCTCCACCAGCTCGATGTCCAGCAGCGGCGCCACCTTCGCCATCGACCCGTGCAGCTCCGGCGTGAACCCCCGGCTCACGCAACCCGGCCAGTAGGCGACCCTCACGACGCCACCTCCTCGCTCGAGGCCGCCGCCGTCGCCGGCTCGACCTCTTCGTCCACGCCGCTCACGTACAGGTTCAGCTCATACCGCTCGGGCCGGCTCTCCACCTTCTCGTAGATCCGCTTCACCGCATCGAGATCCTGCTTGGCCAGCTTGTGGCCGAAGAGCGCCTGTTTGACGCCGATCTTGCGCCTCCCGATCGCCTTCGCCGCGGTGGGCAGCAGCGAGACCAGCTCTTTGGCCGCCGCCGGGTGGAATTTGCCGAACCACGAGTTCCCGCCGTAGGAGCGCGGCGGCAGCTCCGCCTCGTGCAGCAGCCCGAAGTCCCGCACCAGCGTCGTCAGCGCCGCCTCGTGGCGCTCCCCGTTGTTGCGGTCCACGATCCGCTGGTCGGTGCCCGCGATCCGCCGCAGCCGCATGATCTGGCCCATCGGGTTCACGTCCTTGGGGCACGCCTCCACGCACTTGAAGCAGTGGGTGCAGTCGTAGATCCCCTGCGGGTCCTGCGCGAGGTCCAGCAGCCGCTCCCGCTGCTGCTGGTCGCGGGGGTCCCCCACGAACCGGTAGGCCTTCGCCAGCGCCGCCGGCCCGATGAAGCCCGGGTCCACCTCCATCGCCAGGCAGTCCGACACGCACGCACCGCACTGGATGCACGCCATCGTCTGGGTCACGTCCACCATGCTCTCTTTGGAGACGATGTACTCCCGCTCCGGCGCCGGCTCGGAGGGCAGCAGCCACGGCGTCACCCGCCGCACCTTCTTCCAGTGCACCGCGTCCATGTCCACGATCAGGTCCTTGATCACCGGCATGTTGCCCATCGGCTCCACCTCGATCGCCCCGTCCGCTCCCGCTCCCGCCCGCGCGTCCTCGAGGTGGGTGTGGCAGGCAAGCCCCGGTTCGCCGTTGATCCGCACCCCGCAGGAGCCGCAGATCGCCTGCCGGCAGGAGCAGCGGATGGCGATCGAGCCGTCGCTTTTGTCCCGCGCCTGAAGGATCGCCTCCAGCACCGACCGGTGGGGCTCGAGCGCCACCGTGTGCTCGTCCCAGTAGGGCGCATCCCCCGACTCCGGGTCATAGCGCCGCAGCCTGAGCTTGAAGCTCTCCGGGGGCCTGTGAACGTCAGCCATCTGAGCCATCAGTATTTCCTTTCCTCCGGCTGCCACTGGGTGATGGTGACCGGCGAGTAGCCGATCCTCGGCTCCCCGTCGCCGTCACGGGAGATGTCGATGTGCTTCAGCCACTCCTCGTCGTTGCGCTCCGGGAAGTCCGTCCTGTACTGCGCTCCCCGTGACTCCTTGCGCTCGATCGCCCCCAGCACGATCGCCTCCGCGCAGTCCAGCATGAACCCGAGCTCCATCGCTCCCAGCACGTCCTGGTTGAACACCGTCCCCCGGTCGTCCACCCACGCCGAATCGGACTCCTCCCGCAGCCGCGTGACGGTGGCGAGCGCCTCCCGCAAGCCGCTCTCGTCGCGGAACACCGCCACCTGCTCGTTCATCGTGCGCCCGAGCTCGTCCTTGATCTCCGACACCCGCCTGCCGCCGTGCTCCCGGCCGAGGATGCCCGCGAGCATCGCTTCGTCCCGCGCCGCCCGCGCCCGGCCGGCGCTCGGCATCGCCATCGTGCTCGCCCGCCTGGCCGCGTGCTCGCCCGCCCGCCGGCCGAAGATCAGCGTGTCCAGCAGCGAGTTGGCCCCCAGCCGGTTGCCGCCGTGCACCGACACGCACGCCACCTCCCCGGCCGCGTACAGGCCCTCGATCGGCGTGCGCCCGTCCACGTCCGTCTTCACGCCGCCCATGATGTAGTGCTGGCCCGGCCGGATCGTGATCGGTTCCCTTGTGATGTCCACCCCCGCGAAGTCCCGCCCAAGGTTCACGATCTCCCGCAGCGCCTCCAGGGTGCGCTTGCGCGGCACCACCGTCACGTCCAGGTAGATGCCCTCGCCCCGCGGCCCCACCCCGCGGCCCTCGTTGATCTCGATCTGCTCCGCCCGCGAGACCACGTCCCGGGACGCCAGCTCCATCTTGTTGGGCGCCGATTTCTCCATGAACCGCTCGCCGTCCTTGTTGAGCAGGTGCGCACCCTCCCCGCGGGCTCCCTCGGTGATGAGGATGCCCGACTCCACCAGGCAGGTGGGGTGGTACTGCACCATCTCCATGTCCATCAGCGGCGCCCCGATGCGGTAGGCCAGCGCGATGCCGTCCCCCGTCACGATCAGCCCGTTGGTGGTCGGCTTGTACGCCTGCCCCGCCCCGCCGCAGGCGAGGATCACGTTCTTGGCGTCGAACACCTCGATCGCCCCCGTGCGCACGTCCCGTGCGATCGCTCCCGTGCACCGCCCCTCCTCGTCCTGGATCAGGGAGGTCACAAACCACTCCTCGTAGCTCTCCACCGTCTCGTGGTGCTTCATCAGCTGCTCGTAGAGCACGTGCAGGATCGCCTGCCCGGTGATGTCCGCCACGTAGGCAGTGCGCTTCATCGACGCTCCCCCGAAGGCCCGCAGGTCGAGCTCACCCCGCTCGTTGCGGTGGAAGGTCACCCCGAGGTGCTCCAGGTGCATGACCTCCGCCGGAGCCTCCGAGCACATGATCTCGATCGCGTCCTGGTCGCCGAGGAAATCCGAGCCCTTGACCGTGTCGTAGGCGTGCGAGCGCCAGTCGTCGGTCACGTTGATCGCCGCGTTGATCCCGCCCGCCGCCGCCACCGAGTGGGAGCGCACGGGGTGGACCTTGCTCATGATCGCCACGCTCGCCCCCTCCTGTGCGGCCGCCAGTGCGGCTCGCTGGCCCGCGAGGCCCGCGCCGATGATCAATACGTCGTGTGCTGGCATGGCTCTGCTGTCCTTCAGAGGGGGTTGAGCGAATCTGCTGCGGCCGGCACTCTATATACCGGCGGCGGGCCGCAGCGCCTTGCGCAGCTCCGCAACCGTCACCACACCCTGCAGCACGCCCTCTTCGTCGACCGCCACCATCGCTCCCAGCCGCCCCAAACCCTCGCTGCGAAGCAGCGATTCCAGCGGCTGGTCCTCGCCGATTCGCACCGGCAGGTCGTCCTCCAGCACCTCTCCCACCGGCAATGCCGGCCGGCCCGCGGCGATCTCCGCGTCCACCCGCTGGGCCTTGATCACCCCCAGGAATCGCTTCGCCGGGTCCACCACCGCGAACCACGGCCAGCGGTAGCGCAGGAAGAACTGCTCCTGGGCGTCCAGCAGGCTCAGCTCGGCGGGGATCGTCACCGGCTCCCGGTCCATCACGTCCGCCACCGTCACCCCCTGGATGCGCTGCCCGAACGCCCCCTGGGCCACCGCCGCGGTGGCCGCCCGGTGCAGGAAGTAGGCCAGCACCATCACGAACAGCCCTTCGCTGTAGCCGTAGCCGAACAGCGCCAGCCCGCCGAGACCCAGCGCGATCGCGAACCCCTGGCCCGTGCGTCCCGTCCAGTGGGTGGCCCGGTTGCGATCTCCCGTCCGCCACCAGATCAGCGCCTGCGCGATCTGCCCGCCGTCCAGCGGGAAGGCGGGGATCAGGTTGAACACCAGCACGAACACGTTCACCGTCGCCACCCAGCTCAGCCACACGAGCGCCGGCGTGGCCCGCACTTCGCCGCTGCCCGTGGCCACTTCCACGAAGTGCCCCGCCGGCGCCGCCAGCCCCGCGGCGACCGCCGCCACCACGATCACCCCGAACGTCACCAGCGGCCCCGCGATCGCCACCTGCAGCTGGGCTCTGGGCGTCTGGGGCATCTCCCGCATGCGCGTCAGCCCCCCGAACGCCCACAGGTCGATGCCCGCCACCCCGAGGCCGTTGCGCCGCGCCACCAGCGCGTGGCCGAGCTCGTGCAGGATCACCGACACGAAGAACGACAGCACCACCGCCACCGCCACCAGATAGGCCGTCGTCTGCGAGCCACCGAGCACTTCGTGGAAGCGCGGCGTGAACGCGAACACGAACAGGAACACCACGACGAACAGGCTGAAGCCCACCCCGATGCGGATCCCGAACACCCGGCCCAGCTGGAAGTTCGTACGCGGCGCCATCACCCTCATGGTAGGGCCCGTGGGCCCGCGAGCCGCCGGCCTATGCCGCGACGCGGCTGCGGGCGAGGATCGCCTCGAAGTCGCTGCCCGCCGGCAGCGTGCCGTACTCCAAGCCCCCGTCCCGTCCCAGGCGGGAGGCGCAGAAGGCGTCCGCCACCGCCGCCGGCGCGTGGCGCACCAGCAGCGATCCCTGCAGGCACAGCGCCATGCTCTCCACCACCCGCCGCGCCCGCTGCTCGAGCGTCGCCGGGTCGGCGAACTGCGACTCCAGATCCGCGACCCGCGCGTCCAGCCGCCGGTCCGCGCCCTGCGCGAGCTTCACCTCCCGCAGGAACACCTCCAGCGCCCGCGGCGCCCGCACCAGCGCCCGCAGCACATCGAGGCTGATCACGTTCCCCGACCCCTCCCAGATGGACGCCAGCGGCGCCTCCCGGTACAGGCGCGGCATGCCCGACTCCTCCACGTAGCCCGCCCCGCCGAGGCACTCCATCGCCTCGAAGGCGTGGTTGGGGGCCCGCTTGCACACCCAGTACTTGCCCACCGCCGTCGCCAGCCGCTTGAACAGCTGCGCGTCGCCGCCGTCCTCGCCGGACCCAGCCGTTGCGGCTGTGTGCCCCGCATCCGCATCCGTTTCCGCTTCGTCGTAGGCCCGCGCCAGGCGCATCGCCAGCGCCGTGGACGCCTCCGCCTCCAGGCACAGGTCCGCGAGCACGTTGCGCATCAGCGGCTGGTCGATCAGCAGCTTGCCGAACGCCTCCCGGTGAGCCGTGTGGTGCAGCGCGCTCACCACCCCCGCCCGCATCCCCGCGGCGCCCCCCATCACGCAGTCAAGCCGCGTGTGGCCCACCATCTCGATGATCGTCGGCACCCCCCGGCCCGGCTCGCCCACCATCCGCGCCCAGGCCCCGTGCAGCTCGATCTCGCTGGAGGCGTTGGAGTGGTTGCCGAGCTTGTCCTTCAGCCGCTGGATGTGAAAGGCGTTGCGGCTCCCGTCAGGGAGGATGCGCGGCAGCAGGAAGCACGAGAGCCCCTCGGCCTCTCCGCCGGGGGACTGCGCCTGGGCGAGCACCAGGAAGAGGTCCGACATCGGCGCCGAGCAGAACCACTTGTGGCCCGTCAGCTCGTACTCCGCGCCCGCTCCCCCGCCGCCCAGGGGCCGCGCACAGGTGGTGTTCGCGCGCACATCCGAGCCGCCCTGCTTCTCCGTCATCGCCATGCCCGCGATCGCCGACCCCTTCTCGCTCGCCGGGATCAGCCTGGGGTCGTAGGTGGTGGCCGTCACCAGCGGCTCCCACTCCGCCGCCAGCTCCGGCTGCGCCCGCAGGGCCGGCACCACCGCGAAGGTCATCGTGATCGGGCACGCGAAGCCCGCCTCCGCCTGCATCGCCGTCATGTACAGGGCCGCCCGCGCGACGTGGGTGGCCGGTCTGCTCGGGCCGGCGTCCAGCCGGCCCTCATGTGAGGGACGGGAGCCGTCCAGGCTCCCGTGGCCGCGCCTTCGGCGCTCCTGCTCCCGCCAGGGCAGCGCGTGCAGCTCGTGCTCCACTCCCATCGCCATCAGCTGGTGCCAGGCGGGGTGGAACTCCACCTCGTCGATGCGGTGTCCGTAGCGGTCGAAGGTGCGCAGGACCGGCTTGTTCTCGTTCGCCAGCCGCCCCCACACTTCCTGCGGCCCGCCCACCTCGCCGATCAGCTCTCCGAGCGCCCGCGCCCGCTCGAGCACCCACGTCGCGCCCTCTCGCTCGGTGGCCTCCACGAGGGGTGTGTTGTCGGAGAACACGTCCCGTCCCTCCAGCGGCGGCACCTGGTTGAAGACCGTGTGCGTGCGCCACGGAGCCTCCGCCGCGTGTGTGTCGCTCGGCACAGTCGCCATCAACCACAGGGTACTCCCCACGAGCGGCGCCACCGCCCGCGCTCCTGCGCCGCGCCGCGCCGCGATAGCATCGCCCGCCCACTCCCGGCGCCCTCTGGGCGCGCGGCCCGCGACCACCCCCATCACCGAAGGACCACGAAGTCATGGCCAAGATCAAGGTGCGCAACCCCGTAGTGGAGCTCGACGGCGACGAGATGACCCGCATCATCTGGTCGTTCATCAGGGACCAGCTGATCCTGCCCCACCTGGACGTGGAGCTCGAGTACTTCGACCTCGGCATCGAGAGTCGCGATGCCAGCGACGACCAGGTCACGGTGCAGGCCGCGCAGGCCATCAAGCGCCACGGCGTGGGCGTGAAGTGCGCCACCATCACCCCCGACGAGGCCCGCGTGGCGGAGTTCGGCCTCAAACGCATGTACCGCTCCCCCAACGGCACCATCCGCAACATCCT
>DATJMB010000201.1:0-6860 GCA_035508995.1 Solirubrobacteraceae bacterium
CCGCCCCATGGGGCGGGGCCGCCCACACCGTCTCAGGCGGTCTCTACGAGCTCGCGCTTGAGGATCTTGCCGGTGGCGTTGCGGGGCAGGCGCTCGAGGAAGATCACGTCGCGGGGGACCTTGTAGCGGGCGAGGTTGGCCTTCACGTAGGCCTTCACCGCCTCCTCGTCGAGCTCTGAGCCGGAGCGGAGGACCACGTAGGCCTTCAGGCGCTGGCCGAACTCCTCGTCGGGTACGCCCACCACGGCCGCCTCCTCCACGTCGGCGTGGTCGGCGAGCAGGTCCTCCACCTCGCGGGGGAACACGTTCTCGCCGCCGCTGACGATCATCTCGTCGTCGCGGCCGTCCACGAACAGGCGGCCGGCGGCGTCGAAGCGGCCCACGTCGCCGGTGCTCATGAGGCCCTCCACGATCTCCTTGTTGCCGCCGCCGGTATAGCCTTCGAAGACCATCTCGTTGGCCACGAAGATGCGGCCTCCCTCGCCCGGCGGCGCCTCCCGGCCCTCGGGGTCCAGGAGCTTCACCACGGTGCCCATCGGCGGCCTGCCGGCGGTGCCGGGCGCGGCGCGCAGGTCCGCGGGGGTGGCGATGGTGGCCCAGGCCACCTCGGTGGAGCCGTAGAGGTTGTAGAGGACGTCCCCGAAGGTGTCCATCACCCGCGTGGCCAGCTCCCCCGGCAGGGCCGAGCCGCTGGCGGCGATCACCCGCAGGCAGCTGGTGTCATAGCGAGAGATCGTCTCCTGCCCGAGCTCCAGGATTCGCTGGAGCATCACCGGCACCACCGCCACCGCCGTGGCCCGGTGGTGGGCGATCGCCCGCAGGGTGTCCTCGGGGTCGAACTTCCGCCGCAGCACCAGCGTGGAGGCCAGCGGCAGGGCGAGCGTGAAGTGGGCGAAGCCCCACGAGTGGAACATGGGGGCGGCGATCATCGTCGTCTCCCGCGCCCGCAGGGGGATCTTCGAGAACAGCGCCGCCGCCGGCTCCAGCGAATCGGGCTGTTTGCGGGAGGCCCCCTTCGGCGATCCGGTGGTGCCGGAGGTGAGGATCACCACCCGTCCCTTCTCCGCCGGCGCCGTGAGGGGGGCGTCGGGCTCGGAGGCCATCAGGTCCTCGAGCCGGGCGTCCGCGGCGGAGAGCGGCCGTTCGCCGGGCTCGTGCCAGGCCACGTACCGTTTGCGCCCCTCTCCCCCCTCCTCCACGAGGTTCCCGAACTCCTCGTCGTAGATCACCGCCACCGGGTTCTCCCGCCGCAGCACGTCCGCGATCTGGGGGCCCGCGAAGGCCGTGTTCAGGTACAGCGCCCCGGCGCCCACCTTCGAGCACGCCACCGTGGCCTCCACGAAGGCCCTGTGGTTGCGACACATGATCGCCACCCCGTCCTGTTCGGAGACCCCCTCCCGCTTCAACGCCCGTGCCAGGGAGTTGGTGCGGCTGGCCACCTCGCCGAAGGTGAGCGTGCCCCGCTCGTCAACGATCGCCTGCCGCTCGGGGCAGCGCACCGCGGAGGCCGTGTAGGCGGCCGCCGGCGTCGGCCCCCACTGGCGCAGCGCCCGCACCGCCCGGGCCGCCTTGTCGGGACGCTCCGGCCGGATCATGCCGGTGCCGAGCAGCGTCCTCGCCACCTCCAGCCTGTGTCTGGCCTCGCGCCCGTTCATGCCGGCGGGACCCTACCCCAAAAATCGACCCCCGCGCGCGCGCGTGGGCGGCCGCGGGCGCGCACGCGGCCGCGCGGGCCGGCGGATCCGACTACGACACTTCCGCCGGTTCGTCCTTGCCCTGCAGCCGCTCCCGGCCGCGCTGCACGGCGGCGATGAACTTCGACAGGTTCACCTCGAGGGTGTTGAGGATCTCGTCCGCGTAGTCCTCCGCCCCGAGCCTGATCTCCCGCTCGCGGGCGCGGGCGTCCTCGACGATGTCCTCCGCCGCCCGCTCCGCCTGCTTGGTGACCTCCTCCTCGCCCACCAGCCGGTCCTGGCGTTCCTGGGCCTCCTTGAGGATCCGCTCGGCCTCCTTCTTGGCCTCCGCGAGCATCTCCTGGCGCTCCTTGACGATCCACCGCGCCTGCTTGATCTCCTCGGGGATGGTGGCACGCATCTGGTCGAGGATGTCGTAGATCTCCTCCTTGTCCACCCTCACCTGGTCGGTGAGCGGCACCGGCTTGGCGTTGTGGACCAGATCGTCGAGCTTGTCTATGAGAACGAGGACGTCCATCTTCTAAACACTATCTCTGTTGGCGGCGCTCGCGGCGTCCCGCACAGGCCCGCCCAGCGCCGGCGGAGTGCGAATCGCGGTGTGGCCGGCCGGTGGCCGGGCCGTCCCGGTCCAGTTCGTCACCGCTTGAGCTCTTCCTGCAAGCGCCTGCCCACGTCTCCGGGCACGAGGTGGTCGATGTTGCCGCCGAAGATCGCCAGCTCCTTCACGCCGCTGGAGGACAGGAAGCTGTACTCGGAGCTCGCCATCAGGTACACCGACTCGATGTCCGGCGCCTGGCGGCGGTTGAGCTGGTGCATCTCCAGCTCGTACTCGAAGTCCGAGATCGCCCGCAGGCCCTTGAGGATCACCTTCGCCCCCACCTTCCGCGCGAAGTCCACCACCAGGGTGTTGAAGGGCTCCGCCCGCACGTTCGCCAGGTCAGCGGTGGCGTGCTCGATGAACTCCAGCCGCTCCTCGATCCCGAACAGGGTGTCGCTCTTGCGCACCGACCGGTTCACCACCGCCACCACCACCTCCTCATACAGAGCCGCCGCCCGGCGGATCACGTCGAGATGGCCGTTGGTGATCGGGTCGTAGGAGCCGGGGCACACGACCCGCTGTCCGCTGGGGACGATCTCGCTGGATGGGCTCATCGGCTGGGGGCGGTGGTCATGCCTGGCTGTGAATCCTGATCAGGGTGTCTCCGTAACGCCGCTCCCTGCGCAGCGGCAGCTCCAGGTGCAGCGGCGCCCGGCGATCGCTCTCGCTCACCAGCCGCGCGCCCGGTGCCAGAAGCGCCGGCAACGACGCCGACAGTCCCGCCCCCCACGCGCTTGCCTGTCGGTACGGAGGATCGATCAGGAGCAGATCGTATGTCTCCCGCCGCTCTCGTGCTCTGCGGAGGGCCGGCTCCGCGTCCTGGGCCCGCACGATCGCCCGCGGCTCGCCGAGCTCCAGGCTCGCGAGATTCGCGCGCAGGACTGACAGCGCGTGGCGGTCGCGCTCCACGAACACCACCTGCTCGGCTCCCCGGGAGAGCGCCTCGATGCCGAGCGCCCCGCTGCCCGCGAACAGGTCCAGCGCCCGCATCCCCCGCAGGTCCCCGAGCATCGAGAACACCGCCTCCCGCACCCGCTCCCCCGTGGGCCTCGTGGTCCGCCCGCCGGGCGCCCGCAGCCGCCGCCCGCCGTAGCGCCCGCCGATCACCCTCATCCGGGGATCGGCTGGGAGGACTCCTCGCCGAAGGCCTCCCGGAGCGCCTCCGCCAGCAGCGCGTGCTCGGGGGCCGCCAGGCCGGGGTCCGCGCCGGCGATCTCCTCCGCCCGCGCCCGTGCCCGCGCCAGCAGCTCGCCGTCCTGGGGCAGCCGCGCCACCCGGAACTGTCCGAGGCCCGACTGACGGGTGCCGATCAGCTCCCCCTCCTTGCGCAGCCGCAGGTCGATCTCCGCCAGCGCGAACCCGTCGGTGTGCTCCGCCAGCGCCCGCAGCCGCGCCGCGTTGGGGGGCCCCATCAGCAGGCACAGCGAGCTGTGCTCTCCGCGTCCCACCCGTCCCCGCAGCTGGTGCAGCTGGGAGATCCCGAACCGCTCCGCGTTCTCGATCAGCATCACCGTGGCGTTCGCCACGTCGATCCCCACCTCGATCACCGTGGTCGCCACCAGCACGTCCTTGGCGCCGGAGGCGAACTGAGCCATCGCCTGGGCCTTCTCCCGCGGCCGCATGCCGCCGTGCATCAGCACCAGACGATGATCTTTGAGCTCGCCCCCCGCCAGCCGCTGGAACTCCGCCACCGCCGCCTTGGTCTCGCTCGCCTGGCCCGCCCCGCCGGGCGCGCTCCCCCGCCCCCCCTGCTCGCCCGGCTCGCCGGGCTCCTGGGTTTGCTCGATCTGGGGGCACACCACGTATGCCTGCCGGCCGGCCCGCAGCTGCGCTCGCAGCTCCTCGTAGGCCCGCGCCCGCGCCTCCTCCCCGGCGATCACCCGCGTGGCGATCGGCTGGCGCCCCCGAGGCAGCTCCCGCAGGAGGGTCGTGTCGAGGTCTCCGTAGCGGGCCAGCGCGAGCGTGCGCGGAATGGGCGTGGCGGTCATGTGCAGCACGTGAGGCGCCCGCCGGGTGGCGTCCGCCGCCATCGCCTGGCCGTCCAGCGCCGCCCGCTGGCGCACCCCGAAGCGGTGCTGCTCGTCCACCACCGCCACCGCCAGCTCCGCGAAGCGCACGTCGGGCTCGATCAGCGCGTGGGTGCCCACGATCAGCGCCAGCTCCCCGCTCGCCAGCCGTCCGAGGATCTCCGCCCGCCGGCCCGCCGGCGTGGAGCCCGTCAAGAGGCCGCACCGCACCTCCGCGAGACCCCCGCCCAGAAGCTGCTGGAGGGTGGCGAAGTGCTGTTCGGCGAGCGTCTCCGTGGGCGCCATCAGGGCCGCCTGCATGCCGTGCTCCACCGCCCGCAGCAGCCCGTAGGCGGCCACCACCGTCTTGCCGCTGCCCACCTCTCCCAGCAGCAGCCGCTGCATCGGCTGCTCGCACGCGAGGTCACCCGCCAGCGTCGCGATCGCCGCCCGCTGGTCGCCCGTGAGCTCGAAAGCCAGCTCCTGGGTTAGCCACCGCTCGCTGAGCGTGCCGGGCGCCGCGAGCGCCGGCGCCCGCCGGCCGGCCCGTCGCCGCTCCCGCCGCGCGAGGAACGCCAGCTGGGTGAGCAGCAGCTCCTCGAAGGCCAGCCGCTCGCGCGCCGCCTCCCCCTCGCCGCGTCCCTCCGGGAAGTGCAGCGCCCCCAGCGCCTCCGCCCGCCGCGCCAGCCCCTCCCCCACCCGGATCGCCGCCGGCAGCGCCTCCGGCACGTCCCCCAGCGCTCCCCGCAGGGAGCCCACGAGAGCCAGGATCTGCGTGGAGCTCACCCCCTCGGTGGCCGGATAGTGAGCCACCGCCCCGCCCTCACCGCCGGCGCCGCCCGCGCCCGCGCCGCCCGCCGCGCCCGCGTCGCTCGCCGCCGCCGCGCCCAGCTCCGTGCCGGTGGCGTGGTGGGAGACCGCGAAGGTCCCCTTCGGCGTGAGCCTGCCGTGCAGCACCAGCCTCGTGCCCGGCCGGTAGCGCTGCGCCAGCCACGGCTGGTTGAAGAACGTCGCCTTCATGGTGCCCGTCTCGTCGAACACGCTCGCTTCCACCAGCGGCTTCATCCCCCGCCGCCGCACCGGCCGGGCGGCGATCGTGCGCACCTCCACATCCACCGTCGCCGCCTCCCCGCCCCGCAGGCCCCCCACGGTGCGCGCCTCCCGGCTGTCGCTCGGCAGGTGCTCGAGCAGCGCCCCCACGCTGTCCACGCCGAGGCTCGCCAGCGCATCCGCGCTCCGCCCCGCCGGCAGCGGCAGCGCAGCCGCCAGCCGCGAGGGCCGCGGCCAGCGCACGGGCGCCGCCAGCAGCGCACCCCGGCTCAGCGCCTCGCCGGAGGCGAAGGCCCGCATCGGCTGCCCGGACGCTTCCGCCACGATCCCTCCCGCCGCGGCTCTCGCCGTGATCTCCCGCTCGGGGACGGCTGCGGCGACGTGGCTCATCGCCCCCATGATGGCGATCGACGCGGATCTACTCGGCGGCCAGCAGCCACCAGTAGGTCTGCTGCCCGCCGTCTTGCAGCTCGAGCTCCACGCTGCCGTTGACCATCCCTTCCACCTCCTCCGCCGCCAGCGGCGCCCGCGCGCCGGTCAGGCAGCTGATCAGCTCCGCCTCCACCGCCAGCTGCTCGATCACCGCCCGCAGCGTGCTCGCCGGATCGCCCCAGGCGTGGATCTCGTCGGCCACGAACCCCACCGCCTCGCCCCGCACGAAGCGCCCCTGCGCGTCGTCTCGCGCCGCCTCCGCCACCGCCCCCGTGCGCACGTGCGCGAGCGCCGCCAGCAGCGCCGCCGCGTTCTCCTCCACGCTGCGCCCCTGCTCGAGCGCCACCGCCGCCACCAGGCCCGCCTGCTGGCTCACCGCCGGCGCCACCAGCACCTGCTTGTCCGAGAGCTCCGCCGCCCGCTCCGCCGCCATCGTCACGTTCGGGCTGCTCGGCAGCACCAGCACCTCCTCCGCGGGCACCGCGTGGATCGCCGCGAGCAGCTCATAGGTCGACGGGTTCAGCGTGGGCCCGCCGTCGATGGTGCTCACGCCGAGCTCCTGGAACATCCGCGCCAGACCCTCGCCGCCCACCACCGCGAGCGCCCGGCAGCGCACCGCCTCATCGCTCCCGCCACCCACCGCGACGCCGCCCGAGGGCGCCTGCAGGCGCTCCTGGCGCTCGGCCACCTGCGTGCGCATGTCCGCGATGTCCAGCCGCGAGACCTCCCCCGCCCGCGCGAACACCGCCGTGGCCCGCTCGGGGTCGTCGGTGTGCACGTGCACCTTCAGCGTGCTCGCGTCCCCCACCACCAGCACCGAGTCCCCGATCTCCTCCAGCGCCGCCACGAACGCCTGGGGGCTGAGCTCGCTGCCGGTGACCGCGAAGTTGGTGCAGTAGCGATAGGTGCTGGAGGAGTGCTCCGGATGGCTGATCTGGGCCGGCGCGTGGTGCTCGAGCTCCGGCGCCTCCTCCCCCCGCAGCGCCGCCACCACGCCCGCGAAGATGTTCGTCAGGCCGTAGCCCCCCGCGTCCACCACCCCCGCCTCCCGCAGCGCCGCCAGCAGCTCCGGGCCGCGCT
>DATJMB010000202.1:0-3658 GCA_035508995.1 Solirubrobacteraceae bacterium
TCCAGCTGGCTCTGGTTGCCGTGCAGGATGATTCCCCCGCCCACCAGGAACGCCAGCGGCAGCAGGAAGTTGAAGAACGCCGCGCTCGGGTTGCGCCAGAACATCCGCCGCTCCAGCCGGTACTGCCGCCACGCCAGCCTCGTCGCCTCAGCCATCCGCCGCCACCTCAGCATCCGCGGTCAGCTCCAGGTACACGTCCTCGAGCGTCGGCCGCCCCACGCTCAGCTCCCGCAGCTGCTCCCCCCGCTGCAGCGCCTGCCCGGTGAGCTCGTGCAGCAGTCTCGTCGGGTCCTCCGTCTCCCGCTCCACCAGCTCTCCCGTCCCGTCCCGGTAGCTCACCCGGTAGCGCGCCGCTCCCGCTCCGAGCTCCCGCGGCGCCCCCAGCGCCACGACACGGCCCTCCTTGAGGATCGCCACCCGGTCCGCCAGCGCCTGTGCCTCGTCGAGGTAGTGGGTGGTCAGCAGGATCGTCTTGCCCAGCGCCCGCAGGCTGCGTATCGTCTCCCACGCATCCCGTCTCGCCTCCGGGTCGAAGCCCGTGGTGGGCTCGTCGAGGAAGATCAGCTCCGGATCTCCCACCAGCGCCAGCCCGAAGTCCAGCCGCCGCAACTGTCCTCCCGAGAGCCGCCGGATGCGCGTGTCCGCCTGCTCGGAGAGCCCCACCAGCGCCAGCACCTCCCGCACCTCTCGTGGCGCCCGGTAGAAGGACGCCCAGTGCTCGAGCGCCTCCCGCGGCGAGATGTAGCCGTACACCCCTCCGCTCTGCAACACGATCCCGATCCGCCGCCGCAGCGCCAGCGGCCGCCCCGCCGGGTCGTGCCCCAGCACCGACACCTCCCCGCCGCTCCGCCGCCGGTAGCCCTCGAGGATCTCCACCGTGGTGGTCTTCCCCGCCCCGTTGGGTCCCAGCAGGCCGAACACCTCACCGCGGCCCACCGTGATGTCGATGCCCCGCACCGCCTCGTGCTCGCCGTACCGCTTGCGCAGCTCCCGCGCCTCGATCGCCGGCTCGAGCTCCGCCTGCTCTACCAGTGCACGCCCCTCGTCAGCGACGCCATCGCGATCTGCTCGAACGACGCCCGTTCGTCCACGTCCCGGTGGCCCTTGGAGGCCGCCGAGTCGGGGAACACCCGGTAGGCCAGGTGCAGGATCCGGTCCACCGCTTTGGGCGAGAGCGTGTACGCCATCTCACCCACCGTCCCCAGCCGCGTGCCCATGTGCTTGGGCCGGCTGCGCAGCGCCTCGCAGATCATGTCCGCCGCCTCATCCGGCGTGATCGCCGGGAACGCGTCGTAGATCTTCGTCGGTTCGATCATCGGCGTGCGCACCAGCGGCATGTGGATCGTCGTGAACGTCACCCCGTCCCCGATCACCTCCGAGGCCACCACCCGCGTGAACGCATCGAGCGCCGCCTTGGATGCCACGTAAGCCGAGAACCGCGGCGGGTTCGTCTGCACCCCGATCGAGGAGATGTTCACGATGTGCCCCGACCCCCGCTCCCGCATGTGCGGCAGCAGCCCGATGATCAGCTTCACCGCCCCGAAGTAGTTGAGCTGCATCGTCCGTTCGAAGTCGTGGAAGCGGTCGTAGCTGAGCTTGATCGACCGCCTGATCGACCGCCCCGCGTTGTTCACCAGCATGTCCACCCCCCGATGGTCCGCCAGCACCCGCTCCAGCAGCCGCTCCACCGACTCCATGTCCGAGATGTCCGCCGCGTACACGTACGCCGTGCCGCCCCCCGCCACGATCTCCGCCCGCACTTCCTCCAGTTTCTCCACGTTCCTGGCCACCAGCAGCGGCACCCCGCCCGCCCCCGCCACCTTCAGCGCCGTCGATCGCCCGATCCCCGAGGAGGCGCCCGTGATCATCACGTGCTTGCCCTCCAGCGCCGCCCGCAGCGTGCGACCCTTCGCCAGCCCCGGGTCCATGCGCCGCTCCCAGTAGTCCCACAGCAGCCCCGCGTACTCGTGCACCGGCGGCGGCTGTTCGAAAGCCGTGCCCGCCAGCGCCGCTCGGGCGCCGCTCGTGTCGAACCGCGGCACCAGCTCCATGTGCCCGATCACCTCCCGCGGGATCCCCAGATCCCGCAGCACCACGTTTCGCACCTGCCGCCATGGCGGCAGCGCCAGCGCCAGCGCCAGCGGCCACTTCGGCAGCGGGTCCGTGATCCGCCGGTCGATCTGCACCTGGAACCGCGGCGCGTGCGCCGCCGCCGCCAGCTCGTTCACGAGCTCCTCCACCCGCTGTCCCCGCGGGTCCGTGAGGTGGAACGCCCTGCCGTCGAGATCCGGCTGGTGTGCGATGTGCTCGAGCGCCCCCGCCACCCAGTCCACCGGCACCACGTTCGTGAACCCCAGGTCCACACCCACCAGCGGCGTCCACTCCGGCAGCAGCTGCCGCATTCGCTGGATCGCCTTGAAGAAGTAGTACGGCCCGTCGATCTTGTCCATCTCCCCCGTCTTGGAGTCCCCCACCACGATCCCCGGCCGGTACACCCGCCACGGCACGTACGGCTGCTCCCGCACGATCCGCTCCGACTCGAACTTCGTGCGGTGATACGCCGACGGCAGTCGCTGGCCCTCGTCGAACATCTCCTCCGTGAACGTCCCCCTGTAGGTGCCCGCCACCGCGATCGAGGACACGTGGTGCAGCCGTCCCGCCTCCAGCGCTCGTGCCAGCTCCACCGCGTGCGTGGTGCCGCCCACGTTCACCGCCGTGTTCTGCTCCACCGGCGCCGTCATGTCATAGATCGCCGCCAGGTGGAAGAAGTCCTCCACCTTTCCCCTCAGCTCCTCCACCCGCTCCCGGTCCACTCCCAGCATCGGCCGCCGCAGGTCCCCGTACACCGGCTCGATCCGCTTCACCGCCGCCGCTCCGAGGTTGGACCGCCAGTGCGCCGTGAGGTCATCGAGCTTGCCCGCCGAGCTCTCCCTCACGAGCACGTACACCGTCCCCGCCCGCTTCTCCAGCAGCCGCTCCACGAGCCTGCGCCCGATGAAGCCCGTGCCGCCGGTCACGAAGTAGGACATCTCACCCGAGCATATCTCTCACGCCCCCGCCCCCGCTCCGCCGCGTCCCGCCCCCGCGGCGAACCGCGCCGCTCCCTCCGCGCCTTCCGCGAACACCTCCGGCCCCGCCTTCGCCTCCAGCGCCAGTCCCTCCTGGAGCGTCATCCCCAGCCCCTCGATCGCCGCCCGCCGGTCCGCAAGCATCGTCCGCTGCGGAAAGCCCGCGAGGCCCTCTCCCAGCGCCACCGCCCGCTCCAGGTGCGCTCCCGCCGGCACCACCTCGCTGAGCAGCCCCATCTCCAAAGCCTCTTTCGTCCCCACCATCCGTCCCGTCAGGATCAGGTCCAGCGCCCGTCCCAGACCCACGATCCGCGGCAGCCGCTGCGTGCCCCCGTCGATCAGCGGCACCCCCCAACGCCGCTCCGGGTACCCGAACGTGGAGCTCTCCGTGGCGATCCTCAGGTCGCACCACAGCGCCAGCTCCAGCCCCCCCGCCAAGCAGAACCCCGAGATCGCCGCGATCGTCGGCTTGCTCGCCGTCAGCCGTGTGAACCCCATCGGCCCCTCCCTCGACATCAGCCTGCCCGCCATCGACTGTGTCGACTTCAGGTCCGCCCCCGCGCAGAAGGAGATCCCGCCCGCCCCCGTCA
>DATJMB010000203.1:0-5026 GCA_035508995.1 Solirubrobacteraceae bacterium
TGTAGCGCTCGCGCACGGGGGCGAGATACTCGACGACGGCGCTCGCCACCGCGGCCTTGAGATCGCCGTAGCCGCGGGCGTCGGCCATCTCCGCCTCCACCGTCTCGGGGGTGCCGGCGCGGGCGACGGCGAGGATTTCGATCAGGTTCGACACCCCGGGCTTATCGGGCGCGCGGCGGATCTCGGCCCCGGAGTCGGTGACGGCGGACTTGATCTTCTTCTCGATCATCTTGGGCTCGTCGAGCACGTACACGGTGCCCTGCTCCGAGCCGCCGGTGGTGGACATCTTGCTGCTGGGGTCCTGGAGGTCCATGATGCGGGCGCCCACCTCCGGGATGCGGTGCTCGGGCACCACGAGCACCTCCTCGCCATCCGCGAAGCGGGCGTTGAAGCGGCGGGCGACGTCGCGCATCAGCTCGAGGTGCTCGCGCTGGTCCTCGCCCACGGGCACCTCTTGGGCGCGATAGGCGAGCACGTCGGCGGCCTGTAGCACGGGATAGAGCAGCAGGCCGGCGGAGACGAGCTCGCGCTGGGCGATGGACTTGTCGCGGAACTGGTGCATGCGCTGCAGGCGCCCGAGCTCGGTCACCGAGCTCAGCAGCCAGCACAGCTCGGCGTGCTCCTGGACGTCGCCCTGACGGAAGAGGATGCAGCGTCCCGGATCGAGGCCCGCGGCCAGCAGCAGTGCGGTGAGGTCATAGACGCTGCGGCGCAGCTCCGTGGGGTCGTAGGCGACGGTGATGGCGTGGAGATCCACGATGCAGTACAGCGCCTCGCCGCGATCCTGGCCGGCGACGTACTGGGCGATGGCGCCGATGTAGTTGCCCAGGTGCTTGGTGCCGGTGGGCTGGATGCCGGAGAAGATGCGCATGGCAGGCGCAGGCTAGAGGACGGCCCCGTCGCGGCGGCTAGAGCGCCTGGCGGATCACCGGGCGCTTGGCGGCCGCCACCTCGTCCAGCCGCCGCACGGGCGTGCTGTAGGGGGCGTTCTGGGCGATCTCCGGGCCCTCCTGGGCTGCCTCCCGCAGGATCTCCGCGATCGCCCGCGCGAAGTCGTCGAGCGTCTCCCGGGTCTCCGTCTCGGTGGGCTCCACCATCAGAGCCTCCTCCACCAGCAGCGGGAAGTAGACGGTGGGGGGATGGAAGCCGAGATCCAGCAGTCGCTTGGCGAGGTCGAGGGTCTTGAGCTTCAGCTCCCGCTTCATCGGTCCGCCGGAGAGCACGAACTCGTGCATGCACAGCTCCCCGTAGGCGAGCGGCAGATGCTCTGCCACGCCAGCCTCCCGCAGGCGAGCGAGCAGATAGTTGGCGTTCAGCACCGCGTTCTCGGAGGCGTCCTTGAGACCGTCGGCGCCGAGCGAGCAGATGTAGGCGTAGGCGCGCACGAAGCAGCCGTAGTTGCCGTGAAAGCCCCGCAGCCGGCCGATCGACGCGGGCCGGTCGTGCTCGAGCGCGAAGACGCCGTCCTCGCGGCGCACCACCAGCGGCACCGGCAGGAAGGGCGCGATGCGCTCGGAGACCGCGATCGGCCCCGAGCCCGGCCCGCCGCCGCCGTGGGGCTGGGTGAAGGACTTGTGGAGGTTGAAGTGCACGATGTCGAAGCCCATGTCCCCCGGCCGCGAGAAGCCCATCACCGCGTTGAGGTTGGCGCCGTCGTAGTAGAGGGTGGCGCCCGCGCCGTGCACCACCGCGGCGATCTCCTCGATGTTGGGGTCGAACACCCCGAGGGTGTTGGGGTTGGTGAGCATCAGGCACGCCACCTCCCCGTCCGCCTTCGCGCGCAGGTCGTCGAGGTCGATGCCGCCGTGCTCGTCGGTGGCGAGCTTGACCACCTGCAGGCCCGCCATCGTGACGGTTGCCGGGTTGGTGCCGTGGGCGGTGTCCGGGGTGAGCACCTTCGTGCGGCTCTCTCCCCGGCTCTCGTGGTAGGCCCGGGTGAGGAGCACCCCCGCGAGCTCCCCGTGCGAGCCGGCGGAGGGCTGCAGCGAGACGTGGGGCAGGCCGGCGATCTCACCGAGGGCCTCCTGCAGGCGCCACATCAGCTCCAGCGCCCCCTGCGCCCGGGCGGGGTCCTGGAGCGGGTGCAGGCGGGCGTGGCCGGGCAGGGCCGCGGCGCGCTCGTGCAGGCGGGGGTTGTGCTTCATCGTGCACGACCCCAGCGGGTAGAAGCCCGAGTCCAGGTCGAAGTTCCGCTTGGAGATGGATACGTAATGACGCACGATCTCCGGCTCGGAGACCTCCGGCAGCCGCGGCGGCTCCCTGCGCCGCAACTGCGCCGGCAGCAGCTCCTCGGGGTCGGCGGCGGGGACGTCGAGGGCAGGGCAAGTGAACGCCCGCCGGCCGGGGGCGCCCTTCTGGAAGATCGTCCGCGCCCGCTGGCGTTGCAGGGGCGTCTCGGGCTGGGCGCCGCTCATACCGCCACGGCCTCCCGCTCGGCCGCCACCGCCGCGCCGAGCGCCTCCGCCAGGCGGTCGATGTCACGGCGGGTGCGTTGCTCGGTGAGCGCCACGAGCAGCCCGCCGCGATCCTCCTCGCGGCCGGTGAGCGCCTGGATGTCGACGCCGGGGTTGACCCCTGCGCGGGCGCAGCGGGCCTTCACGGCGGCCACGTCGCCGTCGAGGCGCACCGCGAACTCGCGGATCGCCGGCTGGCTGTGGAGCGCCTCGATGCCGTCGATCGCCGTGAGGCTCTCGCGGGCGTAGTGGGTGCGTGCCAGCAGCAGCTCGCCCAGCTCCACGATCCCCCGGCGCCCGAGCCACGCCAGGTACACGACGCCGCCGAGGGCGTTGAGCGCCTGGGCGGTGCAGATGTTGGAGGTGGCCTTCTCCCGGCGGATGTGCTGCTCGCGGGTCTGCAGCGTGAGCACGAAGCCCCGACGACCGTCCACGTCCACCGTCTCCCCGGCGATCCGGCCGGGCATCCGCCGCAGGTACTCCTCCCGCGCCGCGAACATCCCGAAGGAGGGCCCGCCGAAGTCCAATCGGTTGCCCAGCGGCTGGCCCTCCCCGACCGCCACATCCACCCCGCACTCCCCCGGCGGGCGCAGGATCCCGAGGGTGAGGGGGTCCACCTGGCAGACCACGACAGGAGCCCCAGGGTTGGTGGAGGGGGCGGCGGAACCGTTGCTCGAAGGGCTGCCCGCGCGTGCGTGCGCCCGCGCGCGCGGGGCTCCCGCTTTGGAAGCCTTCGCGGCGGCCGCGAGCGCCGGCGCGTCCTCCACAGCGCCGTAGAAGTTGGGCTGGGCGAACAGCGCCGCGCTGGTGTCCTCGTCGATCGCCTCCGTCCAGGCCTCCAGGTCGGTGCGTCCGGCCACGAGGGGCACCTCCACCACCTCCATGCCGTAGCCATGGGCGTGGGTGCGCAGCGTCTCGATCGTGTGGGGATGCATGCCGGCGCTCACCACCAGCCGGGAGCGGCCGTTGTGGAGCTTGGCCAGGTAGGCCGCCGCGGCGGCGGCGCTCGGGCCCTCGTACACCGAGGCGTTGGCCACCGGCAGGGCGGTGAGCTCGGAGATGGCGGTCTGGTACTCGAACATCACCTGCAGCCCCCCCTGGGAGATCTCGGGCTGGTAGGGGGTGTAGGGGGTGAGGAACTCCGAGCGCTCCATCAGCATGTCGATGAGAGCCGGCACGTAGTGGTCGTACATGCCCGCGCCCAGGAACGAGAGCTCCGCCTCGCAGGAGACGTTGCGCTGCGCCAGCTCCCGCAGGTGGGCGTAGACGTCCTGCTCGGGCATCCCCTCGGGCAGCGCGAGCGCCCGGCGCAAACGCACCGCCTCGGGAATCTGGCGCGCGAACAGCTCCTCGATCGAGGACACGCCGATCGCGGCGAGCATCCGCTCGCGATCCTCTGCAGTCGTTGCGGTGTAGCGGCTCAAGCTTCCGCGTTCAGCCTAGCCGCTCAAGCCGGCGGAATAGGCCGCCGCGTCGAGCAGCCGCTCGCGCTCAGCCGGGTCGGTGAGCTTTACGCGCACCAGCCAACCCTCTCCGTAGGGATCCTCGTTGATCGCCCCCGGAGTGTCCGCGAGGGCGTCGTTGACGGCCACGATCTCCCCCGACAGGGGCGCCACCACGTCGGAGACGGCCTTCACGGACTCCACCTCCGCATAGGGCTCCCCCTGGGTGAGCGATGTGCCGACGTCGGGAGCCTCGCAGAACACAACCTCCCCGAGCTGCTCCTGGGCGTACCAGGTGATGCCGAGCGTGGCCTCACCGTCGCCTGGCTCGATGCGGGCCCAGTCGTGGTCGGGGTGGTACAGCAGCTCCTCGGGGTAGCTCTCCTGCGCCATTCACTTTCCTTTTCGGTGGTAGAAGGGCTTCTTGCGCACGACCGCAGGGCGCATCTTGCCACGCACGTCGATCTCGAGGCGGGTGCCGGGCTGAGCGCGAGCGGCGGGCACGTAGGCGAGGCCCACCCCCACCCCCAAACACGGCGAGAGGGCGCCGCTGGTCACCACCCCGCCGTCCACGATCGGGTTGCCCTGGCGGGCGATGCCGGGACCCTCGAGGGCGAACGCCACGAGCCGCTCCGCTGGACCGGCGTCGCGCACGGCGCGCACGGCGTCCGAGCCGACGAAGCCGGTGTCCTCCTTGCAGCACCAGCCGAGGCCCGCCTCGATCGGTCCCCGCTCCACCATCAGGTCGTTGCCGTAGAGGTGAAAGCAGGCCTCCAGCCGCAGCGTGTCCCGCGCCGCCAGGCCCGCCGGCCGGGCGCCCCGGCGCACGAGCTCGTCCCACAGCGCCGGCGCCGACTCGGGGGCGAGCAGCAGCTCCACGCCTTCCTCGCCCGTGTAGCCGGTGCCGCACACCAGCGTCTCCCCTCCCAGCAGCCGTCGCCGGGCGGCCGTCATGCGGGCGGGCAGGGGAGAGTCGGAGATCGCCTGCACCACCTCCCGTGCCCGGGGCCCCTGCACGGCGAGCATCGCGTAGGCGTCGATGCGGTCCTCCACCCGCGCCTGCAAGCCATCCCCGTGGGCGAGAAACCACGCCAGATCCCGTTCGTGGTTGGCGGCGTTGGTGACCGTCAG
>DATJMB010000204.1:0-22849 GCA_035508995.1 Solirubrobacteraceae bacterium
CGAGCCCGACCACGGCATCGGCGCGCGGATGCACTGGATCATCCACGGAGTCCACCACGAGCACCCCAACGATCCCCTGCGGCTGGTGATGCCACCCGCCGTGAGCATCCCCCTGGGGGCGATCGTCTTCGGCCTGCTGTACCTGGCCTTCGGCGAACGCTACGCGCCGGGCCTCGGGGCGGGCTTCTTCCTCGGCTACCTGGCCTACGACATGCTCCACTACTACGTCCACCACTTCACCCCCCGCAACCGCCTCACACGGATGCTCCGGGAGCGCCACATGCGCCACCACTTCCAGGACGACACCAAGGGCTTCGGCATCAGCGCCCCCTACTGGGACGAGGTCTTTCGCACCTCCTCCCGAGTGCGCCGCCCTCATCGCTGACGGCTACCGCCCGCGGCCAAGCGGGAGGGGAGGAGTCGAGGGCGAGGATGTCTCATTTCGGAGACTCTGTATAACCATAGCTATACGCAGTCGTCGAGGGAAGGCATCTCCCGCGTCTCGTCACACCTCCGTCACACCTTTGACGCACACGCGCCACACAGAGGCACGCCCGGCCGCATCTCTACACTCGCCGTTGGCCTCGGACGCTGAACCGAGATAGCCCTGAGAAATACAGATAGGAAAGGAAGACGTCGTGGCCGCCACCAACATCAACCGGGTCGTGATGACCGGGAACCTCACCGCCGACCCCGAGCTGCGCTCCCTGCCGAGCGGCATGTCCGTGTGCAGCCTGCGCATCGCCTGCAACACCCGCCGCAAGAACGGCAGCACCGGCGAATGGGAGGACAAGCCCAACTACTTCAACGTCACCGTGTGGGGCGCCCAGGGAGAGAACGCCGCCCGATACCTCTCCAAGGGACGTCCCGTGGCCATCGACGGCCGCCTGGAGTGGCGCGAGTGGGAAGCCCAGGACGGCACGAAGCGGCAGGCAACCGATATCATTGCCGACTCGGTGCAGTTTCTGGGCTCCCGCGACGAAGGCGCGGGAGGCGCGCCTGCCGGCGAGCGAGCAGCCGGCGGCGGAGTCCCCGAGGGCGGCCACGTACCGGTCGACCAGGGGGACTTCCAGCCCGCGCCGGCCGGCGGCGGATCCGGCGAGGACGACATTCCGTTCTAGGCTTCAACCAGCAAACGAGAGCAGAGCGAGGCATCTTCCAGTGGCAAAACGAGGTCGTGGCAAGCCGGTCAGGCGGCGAGAGAAGAAGGGCGGTCCCGGGAGCGGCCGGCGCAAGCCGTGCCAGCATTGCCGCGACAAGGTGGAGCAGGTGGACTACAAGGACGTGGTGTCCCTGCGGAAGTTCGTCTCCGAGAAGGGCAAGATCCGCTCCCGGCGCATCACCGGCGCCTGCCGCCGCCACCAGGCTCAGATCGCCCAGGCCGTGAAGCGCGCTCGGGAGCTGGCGCTGCTGCCCTACGTCAACGAGGGCGGCCGCGACGACAGCCCCCGGCGCGAACGCGGCGACCGGGAACGGTAGGAGGACGGCGAAGATGCCCGAGGCGATCCTCCTCGAGGACGTGGACACCCTTGGCGAGCAGGGCTCCGTGGTGGACGTCTCCAAGGGGTACCTGCGCAACTATCTGCTGCCCCGCAAGCTCGCCCAGCCCGCCACCAAGGGCTCCGTCGAAGCCATCAAACAGCGCCAGCAAGCGGAGGAGCGGGCCGCCCGGCACGCCATCGAGAAGGCTCAGGAGAACGTCAGCCTGCTCAACCGCACCGTCCTCACCATCCCCCAGCAGGCCGGCGCCGACGGCAAGCTCTACGGCTCCGTCACCGCCCAGGACATCGCCACCGCCGTGCGCGAAGCCCGGGGCCTGAAGGTCGACAAACAGAGCGTACACATGCCCGAGCCGATCAAAAACGTGGGCACCTACATGGTCGTGGTGGAGGTCGTCCCCGGCGTGACCGCCACCATCAAGACTATGGTCGTCGCCAAGAGCTAGCCACCTCGTTAGCGCCGCTGCGCCTGCGAACATATGTTCGTGGGGAGCGATTCGCGCGGACATAGCGGGAACAACCTGAGAGCGGGCAGGCGGGCGCATCTACACTCGCGCGAGCCGCCCATGAGCACACTCGCCACAGCCACCAACGGCGCCCGCAACGGCGCGCCGGGCGCCCACCGGGACGCGATCGCGCCGCCCCACAATCTCGAGGCCGAGCAGTCGGTGCTGGGCGCCATCCTGCTCTCCGACCGGGCTCTGTACGCGCTGGTGATCGAGGAGGGGCTGCGTCCGGAGGACTTCTACCGGGAGCACCACGGCACGATCTACGGCGCCATGCTGGAGCTCTACCACGAATCGGAGCCGGTGGACGTGCTCACCGTGACCGACCGGCTGCGGGCGCTGGGGAAGCTCGAGGATGTGGGTGGCTCCGCGGCGGTGGACGAGCTCACAGGGGTGGTGCCGGCGGCGGGCCACGCACGGCGCTACGCCCAGATCGTGCGCGAGAACGCGCTGCTGAGACGGCTGCTGCGGAGCACCTACGAGATCCAGGAGAGCGTCATGGGCCACAGCGGCCCCCCCAGGGAGCTCGTGGAGAGAGCGGAGAAGGCGATGCTGGAGGTGGCCCGGGACGACCGCCAGCAGGACTTCCGGGCGATCGAGGAGATCCTCCACGAGGAGCTCGACAAGCTCCACCGGCTGTCCATCGAAGGCACAGCCCTCACGGGCACGCCCTCGGGGTTCAAGGATCTCGACGAGATCACCGGCGGCTTTCAGCCAGGAAACCTGATCATCGTGGCGGCCCGTCCGGCGATGGGCAAGAGCGCGCTGGTGTGCAACATCGCCGAGAACGCAGCCCTGGACTCCAAGCGGCCGCGGCCGGTGGCGCTGTTCAGCCTGGAGATGGCCGAGGCGGAGCTCGCCCAGCGGTTCGTGGCCTCCCAGGCGCGCATCAAGGGAGAGGAGCTGCGCAAGGGACGGGTGTCTGAGAAGCGGTGGCCGAAGATCCTCGACGCCTCCCAGCGCCTGGCCGCTGCGCCGCTGTGGGTGGACGACTCCAGCGACGTGGGCATGCTCGAGATCCGCGCCAAGGCCCGCCGGCTGCACAGCCAGTGCGAGGGGGGCCTGGGGCTGATCATCGTGGACTACCTGCAGCTGATGCGCACCGACAGCCGCTACGACAGCCGGGTGACGGCCGTGGGCGAGCTCAGCCGGGGCCTGAAGATCCTCGCCCGGGAGCTGGGAGTGCCGGTGATCGCCCTCTCCCAGCTCAGCCGTGCGGTTGAGCAGCGACCCGACAAGAAGCCACAGCTCTCGGACCTGCGGGAGAGCGGGAACCTCGAGCAGGACTCCGACCTGGTGATGTTCATCTACCGGGACGAGTACTACGACGAAGACTCCGAGCGTCCCGGCGAGGCGGACCTGATCATCGCCAAGCACCGCAACGGAGCGGTGGGCAAAGTGACGCTCACCTTCCAGAAGGAGTACCCCAAGTTCGCCAACTACGCCGGCGAGCGCTTCGAGCGGTGAGGCGACGGTGAGCGGTCCCTGCCCCTACGGCCTCTGCGACGGCAGCGGCTTCTTGATCGATGAGGCCACCAACACCGCCTCGGACTGCCGCTGCCGGCCGAGCCGCATCGCGGGGGTGCGGGCGCGGCGGCTGGAGGCGCGCATCCCCAGGCGCTACCGGGACATCTCCTTCGAGCAGCTCACCGGCACCGACCTGGTGGCCTTCCCCGAGCAGGTGCGGATGGTGCGCGGCTTCGTGGCGCGCATCGAAGAGAACCTCGAGGCCGGTCGAGGGATGTGGATCATCGGGGACACCGGCACCGGCAAGACCATGCTCGCGATGCTCGTCTCCAAAGCTGCCCTCGACGCGGGGCGCAGCGCGGCCATCTACTCGCTGCCAAGACTGATGCAGATGATCCGAGAATCCATCGGCGAGGAGGGAGTGGTGGGCTTTCTCGACGAGCTCGCCGCCGTGGATCTGCTGCACCTCGACGACGTGGGCGCCGAGAACCGCACCGACTGGGTACTGGAGCAGCTGTACTCGATCGTCAACAAGCGCTACGAGGACGAACGCTCGATCATCCTCACCACCAACTTCGAGCCCAAGACACTCGAGGAGCAGATCGGCAAGCGCACAGTGTCCCGGTTGGTGGAGATGTGCGGAGATCCCGTATGTCTGTACGGCGAGGACCAGCGGGTGGTGTACCGCAGGCCACACTCCCCCTCCTCTGCCTGAGGACCGCCGGTCCCACGTCCGACCCCCCTACACTCCTACAGCGGAAATGCCCGGAATCGTGATCGTCGGCGCCCAGTGGGGCGATGAGGGAAAGGGGAAGGTCACCGACCTGCTCGCCGAGCAGGCCGACGCGGTGGTGCGCTTTCAGGGCGGCAACAACGCGGGCCACACCATCGTCAGGGACGGCGTGGAGTGGAAGCTCCACCTGATCCCCTCCGGGATCCTCTACGCGGGTAAGCGGTGTGTGATCGGAAACGGAGTGGTGATCGACCCCAAGGTGCTGATCGAGGAGCTCGACGCGTTGCGCGCCCGGCGGGTGGACGTGGGCGGCCTGCGGATCTCCGCCAACGCCCACCTGATCATGCCCTACCACCTGCTGCTGGACTCCGCCGGCGAGACCAGGCTGGGCAGCCAGCAGATCGGCACCACCAGGCGCGGCATCGGTCCCTGCTACGCCGACAAGGCCGCCCGGCTGGGCATCCGGGTGCAGGACCTGCTGGACGAGAAGATCCTCAAGAAGAAGATCGTGGCGGCCATGGAGCCCAAGCGGCTGTCCCTGCGGCCCTTCGAAAAGGACCCCTCTCTGGACCTGCGGGCGATGACCGAGGAATACCTCACATACGGCCATCGCCTGGAGCAGCACATCGCTGACACCGCCAAGCTGATGTGGGATCTGCTGGACGACGGCCAGAGCGTGATCTTCGAGGGCGCCCAGGGGGCGATGCTGGACATCGACCA
The DNA here is from genome assembly GCA_035508995.1 of Solirubrobacteraceae bacterium. Classification (GTDB taxonomy): domain Bacteria; phylum Actinomycetota; class Thermoleophilia; order Solirubrobacterales; family Solirubrobacteraceae; genus Palsa-744. The sequence continues at coordinate 4,926 of DATJMB010000204.1, forward strand.
CGGCACCTATCCGTTCGTCACCTCCTCCAACCCCCTCTCTGGAGCCGCCTGCGTGGGCACCGGGGTGGGGCCCCGGAACATCGACGAGATCTGGGGCATCTCCAAGGCCTACACCACCCGGGTGGGCGCGGGGCCCTTCCCCAGCGAGCTCCACGACGACACCGGCGAGACCATCCGGGAGCGGGGCGGGGAGTTCGGCACCACCACCGGCCGTCCCCGGCGGGCCGGCTGGCTGGACCTCGTGGCGCTCCGCTACGCCGCCCGCCTGAACACCGTCACGGCGCTCGCCATCACCAAGCTGGACGTGCTCTCCGGCTTCGAGAAGATTCAGGTCTGCACCAGCTACCGGGGCGCCGAGGGAGCGCGGTTCGACGACTTCCCCTACCACCAGACGGTCCTTCACCACACCACCGCCGAGCTCACCGAGCTGGCCGGCTGGCAGGAGGACCTCGGTGAGTGCCGCACCGTCGCCGACCTCCCCCAGGCTGCCCGCGAGTACCTCGACTTCATCGCCGACCAGGTGGGCGCCCCGGTGGCGCTCGTGGGCGTGGGCCCCGGCCGGGAGCAGACCATCTGGACGGACGCCGGCCGCGGGACCCTCGCGGCGGGCAACGGCGCCTCCGCCGGATAGCCCGGCGCCCAGCGCCGGCCCTCCGGGCCGCGAGAGGGCACCGGCGAGGCGCCTATTCTCTGATGCCATGGCCACCCAGCCTGCAGATGCGATGGCTCCCGCCTCCCTCACGGACGATGAGCGCCGCATGGTGGAGCGCCTCGTGGAGCGCCTGCGAGAGGCGCTCGGCGCGGATCTGCACGCGATCTGGCTGTACGGCTCACGGGCTCGCGGGGAGACGCCCCGCCCCGAGTCCGACATCGACCTGATGGTGATCGCCGACGGCGGCGACCCGCGCTACGGGATGAGGGCGGTGGAACTGGTCCACGAGGTGGCCGCCGCCGTGGGGGTCAGCCCCGTGTGGTACTCGATGTTCGTGTGCGACCGGGAGTGGCTGCGTGGCCGCCGGGAGATCCGCTCCTTCTTCATCGCCGAGGTGGACCGCGACAAGATCGTGCTCCACGGAGATCGCCTGGAGTGAGCCCCCGCTCGGAGGAGTTCATGGACCAGGCCCGCGACCGGGCTGAGATCGCGCGGGAGCTGCTTGCCTCCGAACACCCGGAGGGAGCCGTCAGCGCCGCGTACTACGCGATGCTCTACGCCGCCCGCGCCGCCCTATCCGAGCGCGACGAGTACGCCCGCACCCACGGCGGCACCTGGCACCTGTTCCACGAGCGTTATGTGACCACCGGCGCCTTCGACCAGCACCTCCACGCACTCGCCCAGCGCGCCCAGGACGCCCGCCAGAAGGGCGACTACGAAGCGATCACCCCCGACCGCGGTGAGACGGAGGCGATCGTGACGGGTGCCGCGGACTTCATCGCCGCGGTCGAGCACATGCTGGCGAGCTAGCCCCGAGGGACTCAGGAGACCTCGCGCTCCACCTTGATCTCGCACATGTCCACCGACACCCGCACCCCGGGCGTTTCGCCGGCATCCATCGCGTCGAACGCCCTGCCGCCCGCGGCCATGTCCTCGGCGGTGGCGAAGTACTGCAACACCACGGCCGTGCCCTGGGACTCGTCGAACAGCACCTTCAGCGCCTTGGCTGGGATGCCCGGCGGCGGTCCGCCCGCCGCGTCGATCTGGGCCTCGAGCTTCTCCATCGTCTCAGCGCTCACGCCGGTGAACCTGACCACCCGTACGTACATGACGTTGCCTCCTCGCTGGTGTTGACGTTGCCCTCCGGAGGGCCGACTCGTGCAGGACGCGACCCGGCCGCAGAGGTCGAATGGGCCGTGCAGGAATCGAACCTGCAACCTTGGGCTTAAGAGGCCCCTGCTCTGCCAATTGAGCTAACGGCCCGCGAGGGCGGCGGGCGGCCGCGGGGCGGCGCCGTCCGGCTTCGGGCGCTCGATTCTAACCGAGGCCAGCTCGATGACGGGCCGTGGCGGAGAGCAGCGAGGGAGTCCAGGGCGGACCGCTCAGAAGACCACCGTGCGCCGGCCGTCCACGATCACCCGGTCGTCGAGGTGCAGCGCCACCGCCCGCGCCAGCACCGTGCGCTCGATGTCCCGGCCCACCCGCTCCAGCTCCGCGACGCTCTGACGGTGGTCCACCCGCTCCACGTCCTGGTCGATGATCGGCCCCTCGTCGAGCTCCGCCGTCACGTAGTGGGCGGTGGCGCCGATCAGCTTCACGCCCCGCTCCCGCGCCCGCCGGTAGGGGTTCGCGCCCGCGAACGCCGGCAGGAAAGAGTGGTGGATGTTGATCGCCGGCGCCCCCACGCCCGCGAGGAACTCGCCGCTGAGGATCTGCATGTAGCGCGCCAGCACCACGAGCTCCGCCTCTCCCGCCAGCAGCTCGAGCATCCGCTCCTCCGCCTGCGCCTTGCTCTCGCCGCTCACAGGCACGTGATGGAAGGGAACCCCCGCCCGCCGCGCCTCGCCGCGCAGGTCCTCGTGGTTTGAGATCACCGCCACCACCTCCCCGTCCAGCTCCCCCCGCCGCCAGCGCCACAGCAGGTCCACGAGGCAGTGATCGTGGTGCGAGACGAGGATCGCGATCCGTCGCCGCTGCTCTCGGTAGCGCACCTCCCAATCCATCTGAAAGCGCTCCCCCACCTCCCTCCCGAAGCGCCCCTGGAAGCGCTCCCGCGCCTCGCCCGGCCCCTCGAGCTCCTCCAGGTAGAGCTCCGTGCGCATGAAGAACCGCCCGTCCGTGGGATCCGAGGAGTACTGGTGGGAGGAGACGATGTTCGCCCCCAGCTCGTACAGGAAGCCCGACACCGCCGCAACGATCCCCGGGCGATCGCCGCAGCCGATCAGCAGCCGAGCCGTGTAGCGGGGAGGGTCGTCCACCGCTCGCCCGCCCCGTTATTTGGTGCCCGAGGACAGTCCGCCCGGTTGGGTGGAGGTCGTCGTCTTGGGCACCGATTCGGTCGCCGTGAACGTCCCGTGGCCCGCCGACTGCACTTTCACCGGTTTGCCGTTCACCGTGGTCGTGTATTCGGGGCCTTTCGGGTGCTTCTTGATTTCTTCGAGTTCTTTCTTCAGCCGCGCCCGCTGGGCCGTCGGCGCCATCGCCACCGCCTTGGCTGCCGCCAGGTCGCCGGTGCCGGTGTTGCCCGCCTTGTAGGCGTACTCCGCGAGCTCCGAGTACAGCGTCGCCTGGTACTGGGCCGTGCTGCCGTGCTTGGCGGCGATCACGATCTGCAGCACCTTCACCGCTTCGGCGGGGTTGTCGAGGCCTTCTTCGCCGAAGATCCGCACCACCTCCTGCGCCAGCGTGGCGTTCGGATGCTTGGGGTTCAGCGCGATGTAGCTGTTCCAGGAGGAGGCCGTCTGGGAGAACAGTTCACGGCCCTTGCTCGTCAGTTCCCCGGAGCGCGTCACGTACGCTTCGCCACCCGCTTCGTGCAGCTGCGCCAGCGTCAGCTGTTCCCAGGCGTAGAGGTCCCGGGGGTTCTTCTTGGCGAGCTTCTTGTACTTTTCGATCTGCGCCGCGAAGCTCGCGCTGCTGGAGCCTTCGCTGCCCGTCAGCGAGCTCAGCAGGCCGCCGCCGCCCACGCCCGCGCCCACCCCGAAGAACACCAGCCCCGCGCCGATCAGCAGCGCCAGGCCGAGGTAGATCACCTGCACCGTCCGCCGACGGCCCCGTCCGCGCAGGTCGAAGAGCATCAGCTGGAAAGTCCCGGATCGGTGTGGTCGATGATCTCTTGCACGCTTCGCTCCCTCGTCTCCCCTTCGCCCTGGTCCCCAGCCGCCGGAACCCCCTCCGCCGCCGCCGACACCGGCCAGCGGCGCTCGGCAAACGACGCGAGCAGGATACTCATCTCGTATAGCACGTACAACGGCACCGTCTCCAGGATCAGCGTGATCGCGTCTCCGGGCAGGAACGCCGCCACCGCCGCGCACGCCACGATCGCGTAGCGGCGGTTGTGGCGCAGCTGCTTGGGCGTGACGATTCCCGCCCTCGTGGCCGCCAGGATCGCCACCGGCACCTGGAACACGAGCCCCATCGCCAGCAGCACCGTGGCGGCGAAGCGGTAGTAGGGGGATGCCTGTACGAGCACGTTGAACTGTTCGCTGTTGAAGTTCTGGAAGAACCTCACCGCCGCCGGCAGCACTACGAAGTAGCCGAACAGCACCCCGATCACGAACAGGAAGGGAATCGCCATCAGCAGCGGAAACGCGATCCGTCTCTCACTGGGGCTGAACGCCGGCAGCACGAAGCCGTAGAGCTCGAACAGGATCACCGGCAGCGAGAACACCAGCGCGAACAGCAGCGTCACCCCGATGGTCGTCGTGAACGGCTCGCCGATGCCGAGCGTCACCGGCTTGTTCCCTTCGGGCGTCCGCGGGATCTTGGCCACGTCCGCCTGCAGCTTCGGAATCTGGGCCGCCAGCGCCGCCCGCGTGGCCGCCGGCAGCCCGCTCTTGGGGTTCGCGAGCTCCGCCGCGATCTGCTGCACGTCCCCCGCCACCGCCAGCACGCCCTGCTGGGCGAGCGCCGTCTGGCCAAGCGGCCCGTGGCCCTCCTCCACCTGTTTCTGCGTCTCAGCCGCCAGCGGCTTGTTGACGATTTCCAGCAGCGCGTGGTTCTGCCACAGACAGACCCCGAACGCCACCGCCACCGCGACGATGCAGACGATGATCCGCGTGCGCAGCTCTTCGAGGTGATCCACCAGCGTGAGGCGGTCCTCGTGGCCGATCGTGCGAATCGCGGTGGCCATAAGCCCTTTGACGCTATCACCGCCGCTGTCCCATACCGGTCGATCCACACCCGAACCTGCGGCCAAACCCTCTAAAGGCGGCGCCTCCAGAGGCCGATGACATGAGGGAATCGCCGATGTCAGACCTCAGCCCTCACATCCGCCATCGCGTGCAGCTGCCCGACGGCAAACACGTCGAGATCGTCTACCGCGACTACCGCTGCGCCTCCTCCGTGCCTCCCGAGCCCGCTCGCGGCTCCGCCCCCGCGGACCAGCCCGAGCCCCACTCCCCCTACCCCTCCTCCGCCCCCTCCGCACCGCCCGCCGCATCTGAGGGCGCCGATCGGGCCGAGGGTCCGCGGGCCGCCGAGGCCGCCCCCGCGGGCGCTCCCCTCGCCGCCTCCACTCCCGCCTCCGCCCCCGCCTGCGAGCCGGCCGCGCTGCACGTCTGCTTCAACTGCGCCGGCGAGTTCGTCTACCCCCTGGACTGGGCCGAAGAGGGCGATCGCCACTGGCGCATCGTGCTGCGCTGTCCCGAGTGCGAGGCCCATCGCGAAGGCGTCTTCGAGCAGTCCGTCGTGGAGCGTCTCGACGACGAGCTCGACCGCGCCACCGGCGAGCTCCTGGGAGACCTGCGCCAGATCACCCATGCGAACATGACCGACGAGATCGACTTCTTCGTGCGCGCCCTCGACGCCGACCTGATCACGCCGGCGGACTTCTAGCGATAGCGCTCCACCACGGCGTCCGCCACCAGGTCCAGCAACGCTCCGCGGCCGTCCGGGAGCACCGCCGGCAGCTCCCCCTTCGCCCTCGCCACCAGCGCCAGCGCCCTCTCACGGGCCTCCTGCAGCGCTCCCGTGGCGGCGATCCGCTCGCACAGCCGCTCCGCCTGCTCCGGGCCCTCCAGCGACGCGAGGCCGAAGGCAGCCGTCTCGGGCGCCCGTTCCCGGGCCAGGATCAGCGGCAGCGTGACCGTGCCGTCGAGCAGGTCCGTGCCCCTCGCCTTGCCCGTGCGCTCCACCGGCCCGGAGACGTCGAGCACGTCGTCGAGCAGCTGAAAGGCCAGCCCGATGCGCCGCGCGAAGGTCCCCAGCGCGTCCGCCAGCGCCCGTGAGGCGTCCGCCGCCACCAGCGCCCCCAGCCGGCAGGCCGCCTCGAACAGCGCCGCCGTCTTGAGCTCGCAGCGGCGCAGGTAGCGCTCCACTTCCACGTTCGCCGCATAGGCGTCTTCGCGCTGCAGCAGCTCCCCCTCGGCGAGCGCCGAGCTGGCGTCCGAGAGCGCCTTCAGCTGCGCCTCGTCGCCGTTCTGGGCGAGCTCCGCGAAGGCCCGCGAGAACAGCAGGTCGCCGGTTGCCACCGCGAGCTTGCGTCCCGCCGCCGCCGCCACCGATGGCCGCCCGCGGCGCAGCTGAGCGCCGTCGATCACGTCGTCGTGCACCAGCGTGGCCGAGTGCACCAGCTCCACCGCCACGGCGGCCCGCACGAGCGCCCGCTCGCCCTCGTCGTCGGAGCTGGGCCCCCCCGCCGACTCCGCCGCCAGCACCACCAGCAGCGGTCGCAGCCGCTTGCCGCCCGCCACCACCGTCGCCGTGGCGTAGCCCGCGAGCGGCTCCCCCGCCTGCGCCGTCACCCGCTCGAGATGGCGCTCGATCGCCGCCATCCGCTCCCTCAGCGCCTCACCGCCGCGGCGCATGATCGCCTCCACCGCGTCCATGTCCGCCGCGCCGCTCGATACCACCGTGCCGCTGTCCACCGTGCTCACCTGTTCGCCTCACCGCGAACGGTACCGGCATGGATCGCGATGATCCCACCCGCGGTGATCACGTAGCGGATCTCCCCGAGCCCCGCCGCCGCCATCCGCGCCGCCAGCTCCGCCGGCCCCGGGAAGCGCTTGACCGAGCTCGGCAGGTAGCTGTAGGCGTCCGCCACGCCCCCCCGAGAGCTTCCCGTGAGCATCCCCGCGAGCCGCCCGAAGCCCGGCACCAGCCGGTCGAACCACAGCCCGAAGAAGAGCGCCAGCGGAAAGCGGGTGGGCGTGGTGATCTCCAGCACCACCACCCTGCCCCCGGGCCGCACCACCCGCGCCATCTCCGCCAGGCCACGCCCGAGATCGGAGAAGTTCCGTGCCCCGAAGCCCACCGTGGCCGCGTCGAAGGCGTCCGTCTCGTAGGGCAGCTCGAGCGCGTCCCCCCACTCGAAGCTCATCCTCGCCTCCACGCACACCGCGCTCGCCGCCTTGCCGCGCGCCCGCGCCAGCATCGCCTCCGCGAAGTCGCTGCCCACCACCTCCCCGCCGGGACCCACCCGCCGCGCCAGCTCGAGCGCCAGATCCCCCGTGCCGGTGGCCACGTCCAGCACCCGCGCGCCGGCGCCCACCCCCGCGAGATCCGCCGCCCGCTCCCGCCAGCGCCGGTGCAGCCCCGCGGTCATCGCCGTGTTCAGCACGTCGTAGACGCCGGCGATGCCGTCGAACATGTCTCGCACCTGCTCGGCCTGCAGCCGCCCCGACCTCGGGTCCTGAGCCGGCATGTGCGCCGCTATTTCAGCTGCGAGAGGAAGAAGATCGCCGCGTTGAACTTCTGCGGCGGCAGGTTCTTGAAGGACGGCATCGGCGCCGTCGGATTCACGAGCGTGCGCGCGATCCCCAGCCGTGGCAGACGTGCGCCGATGTGCGTGAGGTTCGGACCCGGGCCGTCGTTGCCGTTGTCGCCGATCTTGTGACACGCCAGGCAGCCCGACTGCGCCACCACCAGCTTGCCCGCTTCGTATTCCGAGAGCGTCTTGCCGCCCGCCTGCACCACCGCCGTGGGCGTGGCCATTTCGATCACCGTCGGCGAGCCCGCGTTCGCCCCCTGGTAGGTGAGCAGCGCCATCGCCCCGATCACCGCGATCCCCGTCACCGTCGCGATCGGCCGCCGCTCGGGCCGGCGCTCCGGTTTGCGGTCGTAGAACGGCAGCAGGAACAGCAGGATCATGCAGATCGTGGGGATCCCGATCGTCGCCATCCCCACCATGCTCGGCGGCTTGATCACCCGCAGGAGCTCGAACAGGAAGAAGAAGTACCACTCCGGCCGCGGCACGTAGGTGGTGGTGGTGGGGTTCGCCTTCGAGCCGAGCTCCGCCCCCAGCACCAGCGACAGGGTGATGATCGCCGCCATCACCACGCACGCCATCACCGCGTCCTTCGTCACCGCGTAGGGGAAGAACGGCTTGCCCTGCGACTTCAGGATCGAGTACTCGCGGAGGTATTCCTCCTTCTCCCTTTGGTTCATACGTCGGCCTCGCGCAGCTCCGCGGGCTTCTCCGCTTTGATCCACGGCGGCGCCGTGGTGCCGAGCTTGGCCACCAGGTACAGGTGCGCGCCGATCAGCGCCGCGATCAGTCCCGGCACGAGCAGCATGTGGATCGCGTAGAAGCGCGAGAGGGTGGTGGCTCCGAATTCGGGGCCCCCGCGCAGGAAGTCGCTCAGGTAGGGGCCCAGCAGGGGGCCGGTGCCGTTGATGTTCACCCCCACGATCGTCGCCCAGTAGGCGCGCTGGTCGAAGGGCAGCAGGTAGCCGGTGAAGGACATCACCATCGTCAGGATCAGCAGCACCACGCCGATCACCCAGTTGAGCTCTCGCGGGTACTTGTAGGCGCCGAAGAAGAACGTGCGTCCCATGTGCAGGAACACCAGGATCACCATCACGCTCGACCCCCACTTGTGCATGCCGCGCACGAACTGGCCGAGGAACACTTCGTTGGTCACGTGACGGATCGATTCGTAGGCGCCGCCCGAGGGGTCCGGCCGGTAGTACATCGCCAGGAACACGCCCGTCACCGCCTGCGAGAGGAAGGCGAACATCGTCGCCGAGCCCAGCGTGTAGAACCAGTTGGTGCCCTTGGGCACCTTGCGGAACAGCATCCAGCGCACGCCGCCGCTCAGCGAGGTGCGCTCGTCCACCCAGTCCACCACCGTGGCGCCCGCGTTCTTGGCCTGGTCGGCCGGCGCCACCTTGCCGTTTTCCCCGGGCCGGGGCACCGGCGCCTGCAGCGCGCTCGGCACCGGTGGGGCGGGGAGCTTGGGACGCTTCGCCATCTGTCGCCCCTACAGTTTCTGCGCGCCCGGTCGCGAGGGGTAGGCGTATTGGCCGATGCCGTCCAGCGGCTCGCCGGGGTCGCGCGGCGAGAAGCGTTTGAGCTCCGAGTTCACGCTGAAGCGCGGTCCCAGTTCGACTTCGTAGCTTTTGTTCACCCGCGTGTAGAAGCGATCCAGCGGCCGCACCGGCGGGCCGCCCACGCGCCGCCCGAGCAGGTCGTAGACGCCGCCGTGGCACGGACAGATGAAGCGCTCCGCCGCGTCCACCCAGCGCACCGGGCAGCCGAGGTGCGCGCAGCGGCTGGAGATCGCGATGTAGGGCGTGCCCTTGTCATAGGGGTCCACGTCGATCGCCGCGTTGAACTTGCGGATGTAGGCCGTCGACTTGCCCGCCTCGCCGATTTCCGGGTTGAGCGTGATCACCACCGGCACGTAGTTGAACTCGTTGAAGAGATCCTCCGGGCCCACGCTTTCCCAACGCACGGGCATGCTTTTGAAGATCGGCCCCACCGCGAAGCCGAGCGCGGGCAGCACGAATGCCGCCGCGCCGATCGCTCCCGCGGTATGGGCGGTCCCGGTCATGAAGCGCCTGCGCGTGACCGTCTCGCCCTCGAACGCGCCGGGGAACTGGCGCTCGACCGCGTACTTGGACTTCTTTTTCGCGTGCTTGTCCGCCACCGGGTCGAACAATATCGAGGCGCGATTCAGCGCGGCGCCGCAGCCCCCTCGGCGCTTGTGCGCATCGCATCGAGCGCCTCCGGCGCGCCGCCGCCGACGAGCCGCTTCGCGCGTGTGTGCGCCTCGCTCGCGCCCCAGCCGACCGCTCGCGCTCCGGCCAGCCACACCGCCCCCGCGAGCTCCGGCTCGCCCGACGCGTGCGCGAGCGCGCTGAGGGTGATCGTGTCCGCGAGCTCCGCCACCGCCGCGCCATCCCCGAGCGCCACCAATCGCGCGAGACCGAGCGCGTACAGGCGGTCGCCCGCCAGCAGCCTGAGGTTCTCCTCCGGCGAGGAGATCACCCGGGAGGTGCCGTAGTGCAGCAGATAGCCCTCGTAGATCGCCTCCACCAGCAGCTCGTACTCGGCCGGCGCCCGCCGCGCCCGCGGCCCCGCCGCGGCCAGCTGCGCCGGGCCTGCCCCCGCCTGGGTGGCCGGCTCGGCGCTGAGCAGGCTCGCGATCAGCCCGCCCTGATCGCGCAGCAGCCGCCACAGCCCCCCCAGCGATCCGCCGCCCTTACGCGCGCTCATGTCGCCGCCTCCCGCCCGACGCCGCCGGGGCATGGGTATCGTCGAGCGCCGCGAACGCCTCCGCCGCGACCGCCAGCGTGCGCTCGATCTGCTCCTCCGTGTGAGCCAGAGAGGGAAACCAGGCCTCGAACTGCGAGGCCGGCGGATAGACGCCGCGCGCGAGCAGCTCCCGGCACCACGCGCCGTAGGCGTCCGTGTCGCAGGCCCGCGCCCCGGCGAAGTCCCGCACCGGCCGCGCCGCGAAGAAGACCGTCAGCAGTCCCGGCACGCTCGCCACGCTCACCGGCCGGCCGCCGGCCCGCGCCGCCTCCCGCAGGCCCCGCGCGAGTCGCTCGGTGCTCGCCGCCAAGCGCCCGTAGGCGTCCTCGTCGAGCAGCGAGAGCGTGGCGAGCCCCGCCGCCACCGCGAGCGGGTTCCCCGAGAGCGTTCCCGCCTGGTAGACCTCGCCGGCGGGCGCCAGGCGCTCGAGCAGCTCCCGCCGTCCGCCGAGCGCCGCCGCGGGCAGGCCGCCGCCGAGGATCTTGCCCAGGATCGTCAGATCCGCGCTCACGCCGCCGCGCTCCTGGGCGCCGCCACGGGCCACGCGAAAGCCGCTGATCACCTCGTCGAGCACCAGCAGCGCCCCGTTCGCGTCGGCCTGCTCGCGCAGCAGCTCGAGGAACCCCGGCGCGGGCGCCACGAGGCCCATGTTCGCCGGCAGCGGCTCCGCGAGGATCGCCGCGAGCTCGTGCTCCGCACATGCGGCCCGCAGCGCCTGCTCGTCGTTCCACGGCACCAGCACCGTCAGCGCCGTGGTGCTCGCCGGCACCCCCGGGCTCGCGGGCAGCGCCTGCGTGGCCAGGCCGGAGCCCGCCTGGGCCAGCAGCCCGTCGACGTGTCCGTGGTAGGCGCCCTCGAACTTCAGCACCAGCTCCCGCCCCGTCGCCGCCCGCGCGAGCCGCAGCGCCGTCATCGTCGCCTCGGTGCCCGAGGAGGTCATGCGCAGCATCTGCACAGCATCCATCCGCCGGGCCACCTCCTTGGCGAGCTCGACCTCGCCGGCCGTGGGCGCGCCGAAGCTGGTGCCGTGGCTCGCTGCCCGCGCGATCGCCTCCAGCACCAGCGGATGGGCGTGCCCGTGGATCAGCGGACCCCACGAGCAGACGTAGTCCAGGTAGCGGTTGCCGTCCACGTCGATCAGCTCCGCACCCCGCCCCCGCGCGACGAAGACCGGCTCCCGCCCGATCGCCCGCATCGCCCGCACGGGTGAATTCACGCCGCCGGGCAGCACCGGCAGCGCGCGCCGGTAGAGCTCCGCCGAGCGGGTGTCAGAGCGTGCGGGCACCACCTCAGATGCCGGCGTGCTGGCGTTCCCAGGCTTTGAACTCGTCGGTGAAGTAGAGCAGGCGGATCTTCTTGAACTCGGTGGAGGAGTACAGCGTGGCCCGCTCCTCGATCCCCGTCTGGTCGGCGATCGCCGCGAGGATCGCGTCGCACTCCTCCTTCGAGCGCCCGTGGGCCATCGTGAACACCGAGTAGGGCCAGTCCGCGTAGGTGGGGCGCTGGTAGCAGTGGGAGATCCCCCGCACCGCCGCCATGCGCTTGCCGACGTCGAGGATCTGCTCGTCGGGCACCTTCCACACGCCCATGCCGTTGGCCGAGAAGCCCGCCCGGCGGTGGTAGAGGATCGCGGCCACCCGCCGCAGCAGCCCCCGCTCCCGCATCCCCAGGAGGTGCTCCAGCAGGCGCTCCTGCTCCATGCCCAGCTCCCGCGCGGCGGCCAGGTAGGGTTCCTCACAGACCGGCATGTCCCCCTGCAGCGCCCGGATCACGGCGATGTCGAGCTCGTCGTAGGGCTGGCGCTCGAGCTCCACCGGCTCGCTCGCCTGCGCGGCCTTGGCGAGCGCCTGCGTGTCTCCCTCCATCTCCAGGTCCATGCGGATCTTGAACAGCTTCAGCGTGGGCAGCTGGCGCACCGACTCCGCGCCCGCCTCCCGCGCGAGCACCTCCAGCGTGCCCTCGAGGCCCAGCGGCGAGTCCGGCTCGGTGGCGATCGTGAACCAGAGGTTGAAGTCGTGGTTGCGCAGGTAGTTGTGCGAGACGCCCGGATGGGCGTTGATCACCTGGGCGGCGCGATGGGGGTACTCGGGATCGACCTTGGCGGCCACCAGCATCGAGGAGTAGCCGAGCGCCCGCGTGTCGAAGATCGGCGTCACCTGCCTGACGATCCGCTGCTCGAGCAGCCGCGCCACCCGGGCCATCGCCTCGTCCTGCACCATCCCCGCGAGCTCCGCCACCCGCGCATAGGGACGGGGGGCGATCGGGAAGGAGCCCTGCATCAGGTTCAGCAGCCGCCGGTCGACGTCATCGAGCGGCACCGCCGCGCCGTGCTTGCGCTCGCGCAGCTTCGGCGTCGCGCTCATCGGGCAACCTCTGGTTGCCAGGGGCTCATCGGCCCGCCGCCATCGCTCGCGCCGCCTCGAGGGCGTGGTAGGTGATCACCACGTCCGCTCCGGCGCGGTGCAGCGAGGTGAGGATCTCCGCCACCGCCGCGCCCTCCTCGAGCTGTCCCGCCTGCGCCGCGGCCCTCACCATCGCGTACTCGCCGCTGACGTTGTAGGCCGCCACCGGCAGCCCCGTCTCGCGCTTGACGGCGGCGATCAGATCGCCATATGCCAGCGCCGGCTTGACCATCAGCATGTCCGCCCCCTCCGCCGCGTCGAGCGCCGCCTCGCGCAGCGCCTCCCGTCCGTTCGCCGGATCGAGCTGGTAGGAGCGCCGGTCGCCGAACGCCGGCGCCGAGCCGGCGGCGTCGCGGAAGGGACCGTAGAAGGCGGAGGCGAACTTGGCCGCGTAGGCGAGGATCGGCGTCCCGGCGAAGCCCTCCCCGTCGAGCTCGGCGCGAATCGCCCCCACGCGGCCGTCCATCATGTCCGAGGGCGCCACCACATCGGCGCCCGCCCGCGCGTGGCTGACGGCCACCCGCGCGAGCAGCTCGAGCGTGGCGTCGTTGTCCACGCCGGGCGGACCGGATCCGTTTTCGCGCAGCACCCCGCAGTGGCCGTGGTCGGTGTACTCGCACAGGCACACGTCGGTCATCACCGTGAGCTCCGGCAGCGCCTGGCCCAGCGCCCGCAAAGCCAGCTGCACGATGCCCTCCTCGTCCCACGCCCCCGAGCCCTCCGCGTCCTTGTGCGAGGGCACCCCGAACAGCATCACGGCCCCCACGCCGAGCTCCTGCGCCTCGTGGGCCCGCTCCACCAGCGCCGAGATCGAGAGGCGATCGAGAGCCGGCAGCGTCAGCGCGCCGAACGGCCCGTCGGGAAGCAGCGGCGCGGCGAGCCGAGCAGCGGGCTCGGCCTCGCTGACGAACAGCGGCAGCACGAGCCGTCCCGGGCGCAGCTCCGTCTCGCGCACGAGCCCCCTCAGCCCGGCGCTCTCGCGCAGCCTGCGCATCCGCGTCTTCGGAAAGGCCATCGCCTCTGAGGTTACTCCAGGCGCCGCAATCCCACGCGCGCGAGCGCCGCGAACAGCAGGCTCAGCAGGAGCAGGTGAATCGCCGAGACGCCCAGCCCCGGCGACGCTCCGTTGACGGCCGCGTCGAGCGCCTGCAGAGCGGCCTTGAACGGGAACACGAACGAGATCGCCGCGATCGCGTCATAGACCCCGTGGGAGACCGCCCCCGAGGGCACCAGCGCCAGGAACGCCAGCGGCAGCGCGAGGCCGAAGGCGAGCAGCGACGCCGCCCGCACCTCCCGCGCGAGCGCCCCGATCGCCACCCCGAGGGCGCCGAAGGCCACCCCCCCGCACGCCAGCGCCACCAGCCACTGGCCCACCCGCGACCATTCGAGGCTCACGAAGGCGCCCACTCCCGCGAGCATCGCCAGCGCCAGCACGAACCCGCACGCGGCCGCCAGCAGGATCTTCTCGCCCAGCAGCCCCTCCCGCGAGACGAGCGCGGGCGGGCCCCTGAGCACCCGCGCCAGCACGTGCTCCTCGCGCTCCAGCGCGAGCCCGCCCGCGGCGAGCAGCACGCACACGAACATCAGCGAGACGCTCACCGCCACCACCACCGCGAAGGTGTCGAGCGGCGTGCGCCTGCCCTGAACCGGCGTGCTCTTCACCGCGATCGGCTGGCCGATGGCGGCGAGCGCGCCGCGGGCCGCGTCGAGGTTCTGGGCGGCGAAGGTCGCGAAGGCCTCGATCCGCTCCAGCTGCTCGCGCTCCGCGCCGGGCGGCTGGTGGGCGACGATCTCCTTCAGCCGCGCGGGGATCTGGCTGAGGCCGATCATGTCCGGCGGCGCGCCCAGCACCGCCGCGTCGCCGCCCTGCAGCAGCGCCGCGATCGCGCCGGCGGCGGCCTGCTGGATGCGCTGCGAGAAGCCCACGTTCGCCTGCGCGAGCGCCGCGTTCAGCTGCGACTGCACGAGCGACTGCTCCAGGGCGTTGCCGTTGTAGAGCACTTCCACGCTGCCCTGGCTCACGCCCGAGGAGATCCGCGCGGCTATGTCCCGCGGAATCACCACCGCCGCCAGCACCCTGCCCGCTTCGATGTCCGCCACCGCCTGGGCGCGGCTGTCCACCGCCACCGGCTGCACCTGATCGAAGATCTGCGCGGCGTAGCGGCCAACTTCCACCTGCCGCCCACCGACGGAGATCGTCTGGCCGGGAGGCGTCTCGTCGACGATCGCCACCTTCGGCTTGCCCGGGCTGCGGGAGATCGCCAGGCCGATCAGCAGCGCGATCGCGATCGGGTAGATCACGAGCGTCGCCACCAGCAGCCGCGAGCGCGCCAGGATCACGAGGTCCTTGCCCAGCAGCCAGCGCATTCAGCCCGCCGCTCCCCTCGTCACACGCGCCGCCATCGCCGGCGCTAGTGCCCGCGGGCCTTCAGGAACGCGACGAAGGCCCCCTCGAAGTCCCGCTCCCCGCCGGTCTGCTCGATCAGCCGCGCGGGGGTGTCGTCGAACAGCAGCTCCCCGTCGGCGAGCACGATCGCCCGCGTGGCGTGGTGGCGCACCTCGCCGAGGTGGTGGGTGGAGAACAGCACCGCGGTGCCCGCCCGCGCGAGGCCGCCCACGAACTCCCACAGCCGCTCCCGCTGGCCGGGGTCGAGCGCCGAGGTGGGCTCGTCCAGGGCCAGCGCCGGCGGCTCGGCGATCAGCCCCAGCGCCACGTTCACCCGCTGGCGGTTGCCGCCCGAGAGCCTCTCCACGCGCTCATCCGCCCGCTCCTGAAGGCCCGTCTGGGCGAGCATCCGCGCGACCGCGCCCGCCGGGTCGGCGAGACCCTCCAGGCGCGCGAACAGGCGCAGGTTCTCGGCCACCGACAGCCGTCCGTACAGCGCCGGCTGCTGGGGCGCCCAGCCCGCCGCGCGCCCGGCCCCGGCGCCGCTCACGGTGCCCGCGCTGGGGCGCTGCACGCCGGCGAGGATCGACAGCAGGGTGGTCTTGCCCGCACCGTTGGGTCCCACGATCGCCACCAGCTCGCCGGCGCTCACCCGCAGGCCGACGCCCCGCAGTGCCTCGCGCTCGCCAAAGCGCTTGGAGAGGCCCTCCGCGACGATCACCGGCGCCTGCGCGCCCGCGCTCACAGCAGTCCCCCGCGTGAGCGCTCCCACGGTTCGAGCTCGAGGTGGCCGCTGAGATAGACGATCGTCTCGCGCAGGATCGCCACGAGCGGCAGCGCCACGAGCGCCCCCACGAGGCCGTAGACGTGCTCTCCCAACAGCAGCGCGAAGATCACCAGCAGGGGGTTGAGCCGCAGCGTGTGCCCGAAGATCTGCGGCGCCACCACGTGGCCCTCGAGCTGCTGCAGCCCGAGGAACAGCAGCGCCACCCACACGGCCGTGATCGGGTCCGTGAACAGGGCGACCAGCACCGGCGGCAGCGCGCCCAGGAAGGGGCCGATGTAGGGGATCAGCTCCATGAAGCCCAGGAACGCGCCGAAGGCCACCGCGTAGGTGCGCCCCGCGGGGAAGATGCCCAGCACCCCGAACAGGTACAGCGCCACGCCCGCCGTGGTGCCCATCACGACGCTGAACAGCAGCTGCCCGCCGACGTAGCGCGACACCGCCCGCTGGACCAGCCGCGGGTAGTCGTCGTGCGGGTCCTCCGCCCCCGCGGGCATCACCCGCCGCACGATCGCCCCGATTCGCTGGCCGTAGACGAGCATGTACACCGACAGCACGAACACGAGCACGAGGTCGAAGATCGCCCCCGCCGCTTCGGTCAGCACGCCGGCGCTGAAGGACGTGATCGTGCCGGCGCTGCCCTCGATCTTGTCCTGGAAGGTCTGCAGCGCCGTCTTGCCCTGCTTGATGAATTTGACGTGGATGCCCGCTTCGTTGAGTTCCAGCTGGAAGTTGGCGAGCGTCCTGTTCGCTTCGTTGGTCAGGTGGGGCAGGTTGTTGGTGAACACCCGCGCCTGGTTGGCGAGCGGGTTGGCCACGAGAAAGCCGATTCCCACGACCGTCAGGAAGAATGCGAGGTACACGAGCAGCACCGCGAGCCCGCGCGGCACCCGGCGGCGTTGCACGAATGCCACCACCGGGTTGAGGATCAAGGCGATGACGGCGGCCACCACGAAGATCAACACCACTTTCCCCGCCGCTTTCGCGAGCGCCCACGCCGCCAGCAGTCCGAGCGGCAGCAGCACCAGCTGGATCCAGCGCGGCACCACCGTGCGCGGCGCCGAGGCCGGCGGCGGCGTGGGGCCCGCCACGGGGGCCGGGTCGGACGCGCTCTCTCCGGTAGGGCTCACCTGCACACACCCGCGCGCATCGGCCAAGTATGGCTGAGCCACAGGCGGGTCCAGAGGGGAGCCAGGAGGGGGCCGCCCGCGCGGGGCCATCCATTCTTTTCGCCGGCGATCTCGTCGGCAGCATCGGCCGCCACACGCTGCTCGACTGCCTGCCGCTGCTGCGCGAGCGCTACGACCCCACGTTCGTGGTCGTCAACGCCGAGAACGTGGCCGGCGGCCTGGGCATCACGCCGAAGTCCGCCCGCGCGCTGTTCGCGGGCGGCGTCGACGCGATCACGCTCGGCAACCACACCTACCATCGCCGCGAGATCTACCCCTACCTCGACTCCGAGCCGCGCATACTGCGGCCCGCCAACTTCCTCAAGATCCAGCCCGGCCACGGCGTCTGCGTGCTCGAGCGCGACGGCCTGAGGCTGGGCGTGGTGAGCCTCAGCGGCAACCTCTACCTGCGCGCCGGGCGCTCCGCCTTCACCGAGATCGAGGCCGCCCTGGGCGAGCTCGAAAATCAAGGCGTAGATCACATCCTCGTGGACATGCACGCCGAGGCCACCTCAGAGAAGGTCGCCCTGGGCTGGATGCTCGACGGCCGCGTGAGCGCCGTCGTGGGCACCCACACCCACGTGCCCACCGCCGACGCCCGTGTGCTCCCCGGCGGCACCGCCTACATCACCGACGTCGGCATGACCGGCCCGCGCGGGGGCGTGATCGGCGTCAAGCGCGAGCAGGCCATCGAGGCCCTGCGCACGCAGATGCCGATCCGCTTCGAGACCTCCGAAGAGGACCCCTGGCTGATGGCGGTGCTCATCCGCTGCTCGACCACGCCGCGAGCAGCGGACTCGATCGAGCAGGTGCTGATGGCCCGGCCGGGGGGGTAGGGCGGTGTGCGCGTCCGTCGGGGCGCGGGGGTCGGCGTCGGGGGTCGGGGTCGGGTCGGGGGTCGGGGTCGGCGGGGTGTGCTTGCAAATGCCCGCTATACGCACCTCAGTTCACACACCCCGGGGTGAAACGGCGCCCGCCGCGCGAGGTGTGCTTCCAAATGCCCGCTATACGCACCTTGGTTCACACACCCCGGGGTGAAACAAGGCGGCGCGA
>DATJMB010000205.1:0-3885 GCA_035508995.1 Solirubrobacteraceae bacterium
CTTCGTGACCGCCGCCAACGTCTACTCGCTGGCAGCCCTCACCCACTATCTGCTGCACCATCACATCATCGAAGGCCACCTGCTGATCGGCTCGGGGGTGCTGATCTGGCTGACGAACTTCCTCATCTTCGGGCTCTGGTACTGGGAGCTCGACCGCGGCGGCCCGGGCGTGCGGGCGGCGGGTCACGACGGACCGCCGGACTTCCTCTTCCCGCAGATGTCCGACGACCGCGTGGAGCCCCTGAGCTGGCGGCCGCGGTTCATCGACTACCTCTACGTGTCCCTCACCAACGCCACCGCCTTCTCCCCCACCGACACGATGCCCCTGAGCGCGATGGCCAAGAGCGTGATGGGCATCCAGGCGCTCGTGTCGCTGGTGACCATCGGGCTGGTGTTCGCGCGGGCGATCAACGTTCTTTAGCTGGAGCCAGGCTCACGCCGCGGAGGCCGCCGGGCGCGGTTCAAGGGAGAGGGCCTGGGCGATGAGCTCGCGCACGGGCTCGCCGGCGCCGAGCTCCTGGGCGCGGCGGAGCGCCCGCAGGGAGCCCTCGCGGTCGAGCAGGCTCAGGCGCAGGCGCCCCAGGCGCTCCCAGGCGGAGGCGTCCGAGGGTCCCCGCTCGGCGCTGCGCTCGGCGGCCTGCTCGGCGAGATCGACGGCGCCCATGTCCTCGTAGATGCGCGCGGCGAAGCGGTGGGCGGCGGGGTTTGCGTCCTCCACCCGGGCCCAGTCGCGGACGGAGCGGGCGGCGGCGTCGAGGTTGCCTGCCTGCCAGAAGGCGAGCGTCATCAGGCGCAACACCGCCACGTTGCGGGGTTCGGCGTCCCGGGCGTAGACGAGGCGCTGGGCGGCGAGCTCGTACTCGCCCTCGGCCATCGCCCGCTGGGCGGCCACCATGAAGCGCTCGACCCGCTCGGAGGCGGGGTCGGGCTTGGAGAAGTCCACGAAGCGCAGGGAGCCCGCGGGAACGGTGCGGATGCCGTGGCTGAAGCGCACCCGTGCCCACTGCTGCACGTCCTCCTCGCCGGTGGGATCGCCGCTGAAGTAGATGCCCGCCACGGTGCCCACGCCCCACTCGGGGTAGGAGAGGCAGCGGGCGTAGCGGTGGACCACCGAGTGGTCGGGCACGCGCGCGCCGAAGGGGTCGTGCTTGGCCCGGTCGGCGGCCTGGGCGCGGGCGCGCCGCTCGGCCTCGTAGGCCATCCGGCCGGCCTCCTCGCGGGCGCGCCGGGCGGCGGCGGCGCTGGCGCGGACGGCGTTGCGGGACACCCGTCCCCCGCGGGAGCCCTCGGCCAGCCGCTCGAGCTGGTCGGCGGCCTCGTTGATGGCCTTGAGATGGCGCTCGTGCTCGAACTGGCGGCCCGCGGGCGCGATGTCGGGATGCCAGCGCTTGGCCATCCGCCGCCGGGCCAGCTGCACGTCGCGCTTGTCGAACGGCGGCTCCAGCTCCAGCAGGAGCATGTGCTGCTCGATGTCCAGAACCGTGGTCGGCACGATCGCACAAACGGTAGCGCCCGCAAGGCGCTCTCGGGGCATGCGCACGGCCGCTGGCGTGCGCGGGCGCAGGAGGCGCCGGAGGGCCTATCCTGCTCGGCGATGTCCGCCCAGTACGTGTTCACCATGCACCGCCTCACCAAGGTCCACCCTCCGGACAAGACGGTGCTCGAGAACATCACCCTCGCGTTCCTGCCGGGAGCGAAGATCGGCGTGCTCGGCTACAACGGCGCGGGCAAGTCCACGCTCTTGCGCATCATGGCGGGCCTCGACGAGGAGTACCGCGGCGAGGCCCAGCTCGCGCCGGGGGCGAGCGTGGGGATGCTCGCCCAGGAGCCGCAGCTCGACGAGACCCAGGACGTGAAGGGCAACGTCGCGCAGGGGGTGGCCGCCAAGAAGGCCCTGCTGGACCGCTTCAACGAGCTGGCGGCGGACTACTCGGAGGAGAACGCCCAGGAGTTCGAAGCGATTCAGGCCCAGATCGAAGCCGCCAACGCCTGGGACCTCGAGACGGAGCTCGAGTACGCGATGGACGCCCTGCGCCTGCCCCCCGCGGACGCCGACGTGAAGACCCTCTCCGGCGGCGAGCGCCGGCGGGTGGCGCTGTGCCGGCTGCTGCTGGCGGCGCCCGACCTGCTGCTGCTCGACGAGCCCACCAACCACCTCGACGCCGAGTCCGTGGCCTGGCTGGAGCAGCACCTGGCGGAGTACAGGGGCACGATCGTGGCGGTCACCCACGACCGCTACTTCCTGGACAACGTCGCCGGCTGGATCCTGGAGCTCGACCGCGGCCGGGGGATCCCCTACGAGGGCAACTACTCCAGCTGGCTCGAGCAGAAGCAGGCGCGCCTGGCCCAGGAAGAGCGCGCCGAGCGGGGCCGTAGGCGGACGATCGCGGCGGAGCTCGAGTGGGTGCGCGCCAACCCGAAGGGCAAACGCACCAAATCGAAGGCCCGCCTGGCCCGCTACGAGGAGCTGGTGGCGGAGGAGCGCAACGTGAAGCTCGAGGACGTCCAGATCCACATCCCCCCGGGGCCCCGTCTGGGCGAGCGGGTGCTCACGGCGAGCGACCTGCGCAAGGGCTTTGGCGAGCGCCTGCTGATCGAGGATCTGAGCTTCGACCTGCCCCGGGCGGGCATCGTGGGCGTGATCGGCGCCAACGGCGCCGGCAAGACCACCCTCTTTCGCATGATCGTCGGCGAGGAGCAGCCCGACAGCGGCACGTTGGAGCTCGGAGACACGGTGCAGCTCGCCTACGTGGACCAGTCCCGCGACGCCCTGGACCCGGACAAGACCGTGTGGGAGGAGATCTCCGAAGGGCTCGACCAGCTCAAGGTGGGAGATCGCACGGTGAACTCCCGCCAGTACACCGCCGGCTTCAACTTCAAGGGCTCCGACCAGCAGGCGAAGATCGCCAAGCTCTCCGGCGGCGAGCGCAACCGGGTGCACCTCGCGAAGCTGCTGCGCAGCGGCGGCAACCTGCTGCTGCTCGACGAGCCCACCAACGATCTCGACGTGGACACCCTGCGGGCGCTCGAGGACGCCCTGCTGGCCTTCCCGGGGTGCGCCGTGATCATCTCCCACGACCGCTGGTTCCTGGATCGCGTGGCAACCCACGTGCTGGCCTTCGAGGGGGACTCCCAGGTGGTGTGGTTCGAGGGCAACTTCGAGGCCTACGAGGAGCACCGCCGCGAGCGCCTCGGCGCCGCCGCTGACCGGCCGCATCGCATCACCTACAAGCGGCTTGTCCGGCGATAAGCTCCGCGCGAGAGGCAGCACACGGGACGGGCGCCCGATTCGTCGCCCAAGCCCATCACGACAGGAAGGCTGGCAATGGCTGACTACACCGCGAAGCGGATCGACGAGATGGAGGCCGCCTTCGGCGGCGGCCTGAAGAAGGCCCGGGCCGAGCTCGGCGTGGAGTCCTTCGGCATGCAGGTGATCGATCTGCCCCCCAACTACCAGGACTACCCCGAACACGACCACGCCGCCGACGGCCAGGAGGAGGTCTACTCCGCGATACTGGGCTCCGGCGAGATCGACGTCGAAGGCGAGCGCGTCCCGCTCACTCCAGACGTGCTCGTGCGTGTCGGCCCCGCGGCCAAGCGCAAGATCTACTCCGGCGGCGAGGGCCTGCGCCTGCTGGCGCTGGGCGGCACGCCGGGCGCCGCCTACGAGGCCGCCGAATTCACCGAACTGAGCGCCTAGCTGGGAGGCCGGATATCGGCCCACGCGGGAGTCGCCTCGCGGCAGGTCCGCGGGGCGGCACTCGGCGCAGCGGCGCTCAGCGCGTGAAGGAGGCCTCGCCGTCCAACCGTAGGGCGGCGGCGGCGATCAGGCGGGCGGCGGCGTGGACGTCGTCGAGCTGGACGAGCTCCACGGGGGAGTGCATG
>DATJMB010000206.1:0-2978 GCA_035508995.1 Solirubrobacteraceae bacterium
AACCCCATGTAGCAACTCCACCACGAAAGCGCCAACGCGAGCTTCCCCTGCGCCGTCACGGAATCGGCGCCGGCGGTGGCGGCCGCGACGCACACGAGAAATCCCTCCGGGTTGGCGCACCCGACCGGGGCGCGGTCCGCCATCAGGCGGCAGGCAGCGCTTCGCTTGCCCGCCGCAGAGCGCTCTGGCGAGCTCGGTCGAGCTCGTCCGCGATCCCCACGAACTCGGCGTCGCTGAGCCCGAGCTCCCGCTGAAAGGCGACGATGTCTCCGGCCTGGAGTGCGGCGTCCAGACGCGCCGCGTCCGCCTGAGCGAATGCCCGGGCCAGGCGCTCGCTCTGGCTTCGAGCCAGCGGGTCAGCGAGGAGAGCTGTGCGGAACTCGAGATCCTTCATCGACACGATCGATGGTACCTCGCGTTGGCTGGGACACCAAGCAACCTGGCGCGTTCGCGCTCGCTCAGAGCTCCGCCAGCGAGAGGGCCGGGTGGGGGCGGCCGATCTCGAAGCCCTGGGCGTAGTCGACGCCGTAGCGGCGCAGCAGCCCGAGGGTGTGGCGGTCGCCGACGTACTCGGCGATCGTCTGCTTGCCCATGCCCTGGGCGAGACCCACGAGAGCCTGCACCACGAGCTGGTCCTTGGGAGAGCTCGGCAGGGCGCGCACGAAGCCGCCGTCGATCTTCAAATAGTCGAAGGGCAGCTGCTTGAGGTACTGAAAGGAGCCAAAGCCGGCGCCGAAGTCGTCGAGGGCGACGGCGCATCCCAGCGCGCGTACGCCGGCGCAGAAGGAGCGGGCGCGCTCCATGTCGGTGATGGCGGCCGTCTCGGTGAGCTCGAACGCCAGCCGGGAGGGGGCGACGGCGTGGCGCTCCAGGGTGCGCTCGATGCGGGTCAGCATGGTGGGGTCGGTGAGTGAGAGGGCGGAGAGGTTCAGCGCGATGCGGGGGCCGTTCCGCGCGTCGCCCGGCGCATCGCCGGCGAGCAGCTCGGCGACGGCGTCGAGCACGAAGCGGTCGATCTCCCTGATCAGGCCGTAGCGCTCCGCGGCCGGCAGGAAGCGTCCCGGCGGCACCGGCGGCCCGGTGCGCTCGTCGGCGAGGCGCACGAGGGCCTCGTAGTGGGCCACACGGCCATCCCGGAGCGAGACGATGGGCTGGTAGTGGACCACGAAGAGCTCGCGCTCCAGCGCCCGCCGCAGGCGACCCAGCCAGGGCCGGCGGTGCAGGCCGGCCGGCGAGGAGAGGCCGGCGGCGGGCCCGGTGCGGCAGCGGATGCCCGCCCGCCCGAGGGCCGGCGCCGGCGCGGCGGCGCGCAGCAGCATGCGGGGGGTGGCGTGGCTGAGAGTGCAGGAGACCATGGGTCTGCGCAGGAGGCTTTCGACGACATGTGCCCTTCGCCCTGCGCGTTACCCACAATTGGAGGTTTGGGCGGCAAAGTGCGCAGCAAAGCTGATCGGACCTGCGCATAGCTGCCCAAAACCGCGCCCCGGAGGGCGCGAGAGGGCTCCGGTGGGTGGCCCCGGCGGGCTCGGAGGGCGGGCCCCGGGGGGCTCGGCGGGCGGCCCCGGGCGTCTCGGCGGGCGGCC
Source organism: Solirubrobacteraceae bacterium (assembly GCA_035508995.1). GTDB lineage: Bacteria > Actinomycetota > Thermoleophilia > Solirubrobacterales > Solirubrobacteraceae > Palsa-744. Next base: position 1,584 of record DATJMB010000206.1, read on the forward strand.
CCGGGCGCCTCGGCGGGCCGCTCAGTCGCGGGAGTAGGGCCGGCGGGCGCGCTCGGATATCACCAGCAGGAGCGCCAGGAGCACGAAGTTCATCACCACCGAGGAGCCGCCGTAGGCCACCAGCGGCAGGGTCACGCCGGTGAGGGGGATCACCCGGGTGACGCCGCCCACGATCACGAACACCTGCATCGCCACCACGAAGGAGAGGCCGGTGGCCAGGAGCTTTGAGAAGGAGTCGCGGGCGAGCATCGCCGTCTTCAGGCCGCGGGCCACGAACAGCAGGTAGACGAGCAGCAGGCCCGCGGCGCCGGCGAGGCCGAGCTCGTTGGTGATCACGGCGTAGATGAGATCGCTTTCGGGCACCGGCAGGATCGAGCGGCGCACGATGTGGTGGTTGGCCAGTTCCACGGGGTACTGGAGCAGGGACTGGTCGAAGCCCGTGCCCAGCAGGCCGCCGTCGGCCTGCGCGAAGAGCGACTGGGCCAGCTGGTAGCTGCCGCCGGGCTGGTTGTAGAGGGCGGGGTCCAGCGGGTGTTCCCAGGCCAGCACCCGGGCGTGGACGTGGCCCACGTGGTTGGCCACGAACCAGGCGCCCACCGCGAACAGCAGCAGGCCGATGAGGGGAAAGGAGAAGCGGCCGGTGGCCACGTACAGGAGGGCCAGGAAGGCGCCGTAGAACATCAGCGAAGTGCCGAGCTCCCGGGTGATCAGCAGGGTGGCCATGGCGGCGCCCCACACCACCAGCATCGGGCCGAACTGCTTCATCGGCGGCAACGTCAGGCCGAGGAAGCGCCGCCCGGCGGTGACGAGCACCTGGCGGTTGTCGTGCAGGTAGCTGGCGAGGAAGATCACGATCGCCACCTTCCCGAGCTCCGCCGGCTGGAAGGACACGCCGCCCACGTGCACGTCGAGGTAGGCGCCGTTGACCTGCCCGCCGATGCCCGGCAGGCGGGGCAGGATGGTGGCGATGATGCCCACCGCGGCGATCGTGTAGCGGTAGCGCTCGAGCACCGCCACCCCCTCCCTGCGCAGCGCCAGGATGGTGGCGGCGAAGAGGATCAGGCCGATCACCATCCACAGGGCCTGCTGGCGGGCGAGCGTGGGTTCGATGCGGTACACCATCACGATGCCCACGCTCGCGAGCACCGCGCCGAGCGGGAACAGGTAGGGGTCGGCGTGGGGCAGCGCGAAGCGAATCACGAGGTGGCCCGCCACGCAGAGCGCCAGGAAGAGGGCGCCGTAGGTGAGGGACACGCTGGAGGCGTGGTTGAGGGTGACGTTGGTGGCGGCCCCCCGGGTGGTGTCCTGGGTCTGGATGAAGATCGCGGTGAAGCCCGCCGTCACCAGCAGCGCGGAGGGCACGAGGCCGAGCAGCTCGCGGTTGCGGGGGCTGAC
>DATJMB010000207.1:0-7801 GCA_035508995.1 Solirubrobacteraceae bacterium
GAGGTCGTGGAGGCGGCGGATGCGCTGGCTGATGGTCTGGAAGTTGGTGAGCAGGCCGCCCAGCCAGCGATGGTTGACGTAGGGCATGTCGGCGGACTCGGCCACCTGCTTGATGGTGTCGCGGGCCTGCTTCTTGGTGCCCACGAACAGCACCGTGCCGCCGCGGTGGGCGAGGGTGCCGGCGAACTCCTGGGCTTCCTTGAGCAGGGCGGAGGTCTTGAGCAGGTCGATGATGTAGATGCCGGCTCGCTCGCCATAGATGAAACGACGCATCTTGGGGTTCCAGCGACGTGTCTGGTGGCCGAAATGGACGCCGGCCTCCAGGAGCTCGGAGATGGTTACTTCAGGCACCGGTGTGCTCCCTTGTCGAATCGGATTGGTTGTGCCGGGCGGGCGTCGGGGGACCCGGTGTGGCGAGAGGTCGCCTTACGGGCAGGGCCGCGAGCGGATCCGCGCGGGTGGGGGACGGATGGAACTGCTCAGAATAGCCCACCGGCGGGGTTGGCGTGGCCGCCAAGAGACGCTCAAGGCCCTGCCCGCGCGCGGGCACGCGCACGCGCACGTACACGCACGCGGGCGCACACGCGGGCGGGCGCGCGCGGGGCCCCATTTTCGAAAGACCTACGCCACCCCCGAAGACCTCGACGCACAGGCCCGCCGGTCAGACGAGAGCTTCGGCGCGGGAGAGGGCGGCGGCGAGATCGGCAGGCAGCGGGGAGGTCACGTCGACGGGCTGGCCGGTGATGGGGTGGGGAAAGGAGAGACGACTGGCGTGCAGGAACTGGCGGTGCAGGCCGAGGGCGTGGGGGTGCTGAGGGGGGCCGTACTCGGGGTCGCCGAGGATGGGATGGCGGATGGCCTGGAGATGGACGCGTATCTGGTGGGTGCGGCCGGTGTCGAGGTGGAGCAGCAGCAGGGTGTGCGGGCCGAGGGAGCGGTGGATGGCGAAATGGGTGCGGGCCTCGCGGGGGTGGGCGCCGTTGACGGCCATGCGGGTGCGGTTGGCGGGGTGGCGTCCGATGGGAGCTTCGATGGTGCCGGTGCGGGCGGGGGGACGGCCGAGGACGAGGGCGAGGTACTCCCGACGAATCTCCCTGGCGGCGAGCTGTCGCTGGAGGAGGCGGTGGGCTTCGTCGGTGCGGGCCACCACCAGCAGGCCGGAGGTGTCGCGATCCAGGCGATGGACGATGCCGGGACGCTCCGGGTCGGGGCCGCCGGCGGCGAGGCCGGCGAGGAGCTGGGAGAGGGTGTCCTCGCGATGGCCACGGGCGGGATGGACGACGAGTCCGGCGGGCTTGTCGATCACCAGCAGGTGATCGTCCCGGTAGGCGACGGTGAAGGCGGGCTGAGCCTGGGAGGGCCGGCTGGAGGCCACGACTCGATTATGGGCCGCTCGGCCCGCTCGGCCCGCTCGGCCCGGCGGTCGGCTCGATGGGCGGCTCTGTGGGCGGCTCTGCAGGTGGTCCCGCGGATTCCGCGGCGGGTCCGGCGGGAGGCGCAGCGGGTGGCCTCTCGATGACGAGGAGCAGCAGGAGGACGCCGATCACGATGGAGAGGTCGGCGAGGTTGAAGGGGGGCCAGCCGAGGGGGAGCTTGACGAAGTCCACCACGTAGCCCTCGCGGAGGCGGTCGAGGAGGTTGCCGAGGGCGCCGCCCAGGAGGAGGCCCACGGGGAGCCAGATGAGGGGACGGGAGGAGTGGGTGAGGAAGTAGGCGAGGAGGGCCAGGAGGGCGACTGACACGAGCAGGGTGACGGCCAGCTGGCTGCCGGCGGCGAGGCCGAAGGCGACGCCGCGGTTGTGGGTGTCCACGAGGGAGATGCCGGGCAGGAGCTTCACCTCTTCGCCGACCACGATGGAGTGGCTGACGAGGCGCTTGGAGAGCTGGTCGAGGAGCAGGACCAGCAGCAGGACGAGGAGGGCGCGGAGGTAGGGGCGATGGATCGACACCGGCGGCGGGGCCAGGCGACGGTCAGCCGTGGATGAGGCCCTGGATGAGGATGGTGTTGACCAGCTGGAGGACCACGATGGCGATGATGGGGCTGAAGTCGAGGCCGCCGAAGCTGGGGAGCATGCGACGGAAGATGCGCAGGTAGGGCTCGCATACGTCCCGCAGGAAGCCCAGCACGGCGTCGGTGGCGCGGGAGTAGGGCGGTCGCAGGCCGGCGGAGAAGAGGAGCTGGACGACGATGTAGAGGATGATGATGACGGTGTAGACGTACACCAGGGTGGAGAGGTAGCCGGCGATCTGGGTGCGGGTGGTGGCGAGAAGGGTTGCGAGGGGAAGGCCGGTCACATCTGTCAGGTCTGTCACGTGGGTCACGTGGCCTTCCCGAGGACGGCGTCGAGAGCGTCGCTGAAGGCGGCCCGCAGGCCGGCTCGCTCGAGGGCGTCGAGGCCCTTGGCGGTGACTCCGCCGGGGGATGACACCTCGCGGCGGACGGCGTGGGTATCGTTTTCGCGGCGACGGAGCAGCTCGGCGGTGCCGGCGAGGGTCTGGACCACGAGCTGGGCGCCCTGAGGGGCGGGGATGCCGTGGCGGAGGCCGGCGTCGATCTGGGCCTCGGCCACGAGAGCCACGTAGGCGGGGCCGCAGGACATGAGGCCCATGGCCACGTCCACGAGTCGCTCCTCGAGCACCACCAGGGTGCCGAGCTCGGCGAAGAGGTCGTGGACCTCGCGGTCGGTGGACGCCCGGACCTCGCGGTCGGTGGACGCCCGGACGTCGCCGGCGGGGGCCTCGGGGCCGCCAGGGGCGTCTGAGCCAGCGGGTGCCTCCTCGCCGGCGAGGCCGTCGTGATCGGCGGCCTGGGGGTCGGGGCCGTCGGGGTCGGCAGCCTGGACGACTGCGCCCTGGCGTACCTCCACGGGGAGGGAGGGCATGAAGCGGTAGACGGGTCGATCGGGATAGGCGTGCTTCAGGTCCGAGAGGGTGGTGGCGGCGAGGATGGAGGCCACGGCGCGGGCGTGGGGTGCGACCTCGGCGGCCACGTCGGAGAGCTGGGGTGGCTTGTGGCAGAGGACCACCAGGTCGGCGCGGCGGGCCACCTCGGCGTTGTCGGTTAGGGCCTCTCCGTGGACCTCCGCGGCGAGGGCGGCGGCGCGATCGGGCAGGGGGTCGGAGCAGAGCAGCGGCCGAGCCCAGCCGCGGGCGAGAGCCCGGGCCATGTTGCCGCAACCGATGAGGCCTATCTGCATGGGACGTTCGGCGGGTGGAACGTCAAGATTGGTTGAAGAAGCCCTTCTCGATCAACCGTGCGCGCTCCTCGGCGGAGATCTCGACATTGCGGGGGGTGAGCATGAAGACCTTGTCGGCGATCCTCTGCATGCCGCCGTCGAGGGCGTAGGTGAGACCGGAGGCGAAGTCGATGAGTCGCTTGGAGAGGTCGGTGTCGGAGCTCTGGAGGTTGAGGATGACGGGGATGGAGTCCTTGAACCTGTCGGCTATCTGCTGGGCGTCGTTGAAGGACTTGGGGACCACCAGGTGGACCCGCACGTCGCCGTTGCCGGTCCTCTGGACGGAGCGCAGGACGGCGGCGGAGCGGCCGCCTCCCGAGCCTCCGGAGCCGCCGCCGGAGCGGGGCTCGTCATCGGCGAAGATGTCATCGAACTCGTCCCTGCGGCGGCGCAGGCGACGGACGTTGGGGCGCTCCCGGTAGCGGTCCTCCGCCTCGGCCTCGGCGGGGGGGTCGTCGTACTCGTCTTCGTGGTACTCCTCGGCGAGGCCGAAGTACACGAGAGCTCTATGCCAGGAGTCGCGGAAGGCCATGTTCTGCGTGTTCGCCCGCGGGGGCGCTTTCCCTGCTCATGTTACGCGTGACACACGGAGGCCGGCACCCCCAGCGGCGGGAGGCCGGCATCCATTCGGCCCAATCACCGCCCACATGTGCCGGCCTCCTCCGGATCGACGGCCTCGTATGAACCCCCTGAAAGGGCTGCCCGTTCTGAGGCCGGCGCTCCGGTGATCCCTAACTGTACAGATTCGTGCCGATTCGCACGATAGTGGCGTGCTCTTCGACGGCGACGGGGTAGTCCTGGGAGGTGCCCATGGAGAGGGTCTGGAGGTGGTGCTCGCGGGCGAGCTCACGCAGGGCGGCGAACCAGGGTCGGCTGCGCTCGGGGTCCTGGGTGAGGGGAGCCATGCAGGAGAGGCCGGCCACGGGCAGGGGGGCGAGGTCGAGATAGCGGGGGAGCTGCTCGGGGGAGATGCCCGCCTTGGCGGGCTCGCGGGCGATGTTCACCTCGATGAGGATTTCCAGGCCGGGCCTCGCGAGATGGCGGTGACGGGCGAGCTGCTGGAGGGCGGACTCGCTGGCGACGGAGTGGATGAGGGTGACGTGGGGCAGGATGGAGCGCACCTTGCGGCTCTGGAGGGCGCCGATGAAGTGGTACTCGAAGAGGTCCTCGTAGAGGGAGGCCTTGGCGAGGAGATCCTGAGCGCGGTTCTCGCCCACGAGGCGTACGCCGGCGTGGGCGAGCAGGGGCATCTGGTGGGTGGCCACGTACTTGGTGGCGGCCAGCAGCCGCACCTCTGAGCCGTCGCGGCGACCGGCCCTGTGGGCGGCGTCGTCGATGTGGCGACGGATGTGTGCGAGGTTGGCGCGCAGGCGGCAGGCGTCGGGGAGGTCGATCAGGGCAGCCACACGATGCCCGCCTGGCGTCCCGCCTGGGCGGCCTGTCGACGATGGGAGAAGAAGCGGCGGTCGCAGATGGTGCACAGGTCCGCCGCCTCCACCCGCTGGACGCCCGCCGCCAGGAGGCGGTGGCGAGCGATGGCTCTGAGGTCCAGGTGAGAGTCGGGACGGGGAGGAGCCTCGGGGAACAGCCGGTGGACGTCGGGGGCCACCTCGTAGCAGCAGGCACCGGCACAGGGGCCGAGGAGGGCCACGAGACTCTCGCAAGCGACGCCCCGCGCGCGCGCGCGCGCGTGGGCGGGCACGCGCGGGCGGGCGCACACGCGCGCGCGGGCACCCGTTTTCGAAGACATCTCCACCCCCGCCGAAGACATCTCCACCCCCGCCACAGACATCTCCCGCACGGCCGCCAGCCCCTCCTCCAGCACCCCCGCGGCAAGGCCCCGCCAGCCGGCGTGGAGGGCGGCCACAGCGCGGTCGGCGACGAGAATCACGGGCAGGCAGTCGGCGGCGAGGACCATCATCGCGACGCCACGAAGGCTGGTGGCGCGGCCGTCGGCGGGCAGCCCATCGAAGCTCTCGGCGGTCACCCGCTGGACGGTTGTGCCGTGAACCTGGGGACCGGCCACGAGGGCATCGAGGGAGAGGCTCTCGCGGAGGCGCTCGCGGGCGGCGTGTGCGCGGTCGTGGTGGGGGCCGGACAGGAGGGAGAGGTTGCCGTGGGAGCGGTCGGTGAAGAGCGCGTGGGCGCCTCCGGGAAGGGCGAAGCGGAGCTCCGAGAGGGCCTCGGGGACGTGGACCGCCAGACGATCGGCAGCGAGGGGATCGGCTGGAGGGGGCTGGGAGGTCACCGTCGCGGGGAGAGCTCGTGGCGGGCGGCGCGCAGGGCCGCCTCCAGCTGAGCGTGGGGCTCGTCGGGAAGCTCTTCGTCGAGGCGCTCGGCCATGACCTCCGCCAGAGCACGTCCGATGTGGGGGCCCTCGGGGATGCCCGCGTGGATGAGGTCCTTGCCGGTGATTCGCAGGCGGCGGTGGCGCAGGTCATCGAGCCATTGGCCGGCCTCGAGGGACGCTTCCCAACCGTGCTCGTCTCCCCAAGCGCCGCCAAGGGCGACGCTCTCGAGGGAAGCGTGGGACACGGCGTCGTAGATCTGAGCCGGGGATCTGGCGTGGTGGAGCTCGTCGGCGTAGTACTCCACGGCCATGGCGGCGTCGATGACAAGCTCACGATCGGCGGCGGGGAACTCCAGCCAGTCGAGGAGCTGGCGGGCTGCTGTTTCGAGCTCGTGGTCCACCGCGATGAGCATGGGCACGAGCATGACCGCCAGCAGCACCAGATCCTGGCGGGCATCGCCGCGGGCGATGGACTCTGCCAGCAGTCTCAGCGAGTCGCGGGCGACAGGAGCGTCGAAGGCCAGACGGGGATCGAGCGCGCTCAGCGCGCCGAGCTCCTCCAGGGCAGCCACCGCGAGCACCCCGTCCTCTTCGCCCAGCGCGAGTCGCAGCTCGGCGCCGACGCGGCCGCCGGAGACGGTCTTCAGGGCGCCCTCGGCGAGGGCCTGGCGGGCGAGGGCGAGGGTGTGGGGCTCGGGCTCGAAGCGGAGCCTGGCCGTGTAGCGGCCCAGGCGGAGCAGGCGGGTGGGGTCGTCGTGGAAGCTCTCGTCGTGGAGGACCCGCAGGCGGCCCTCCTGGAGGTCCTGGAGGGCATGGGGCACGGCGGCCACGCGCCCGCGGGCGGGACCGGCGAGGGACAGGGAGATGGCGTTGACGGTGAAGTCCCGCCTGGCCAGGTCCTGCTCGTGGCTGCCGGTGCTCACCTCCGGGAGGGCGCCCGGGCCGGGATAGCGCTCCAGGCGGCGGGTGGCCACGTCGATCGTGGCTACGGGCCAGCTCAGGGAGCCGGTGAGAAAGCGCTCGTGGAAGGTGTGCTCGATCGCGGCACCGGCCCCGTCGCCGGCGGCCGGCGGACCGGCATCGGCGGAGCGGGCATCGGCGGAGCGGGCATCGGCGGGACCGGCATCGGCGGAGCGGGCCGGTGCCTTCCGGGCGGCCTCCGCCACGGCGGCTGCTAGAGCGTCCAGGAACTGGCGGGCGCCGTGGCTCACCACGACGTCGAGCTCCCGGGGGGCTCTGGCGAGGATGAGATCCCGTACGGCGCCGCCCACCAGCTCCGGTTCGAGCTCCGCGAGCTCCGGGCGGGCAGCCACCGTCAACAGCTCCCGGCCGCCGGGCACGTCGGCGAGGCGGCTCAAGAGGTCCTGGCCGTCTGGCCCGTCCACGAGCGCCTGCGGGTGGATGCCGTCAACGGTCACCTACGGACACCTCTCTCACGGGCACCTCCCGCACGGGCACGCCGGCGGCGGCCAGGTGGGCCTTGGCCTCGGGGATCGTGTATTGGCCATAGTGGAAGATGGAGGCGCACAGCGCCGCGTCGGCGCCCGCCCGCAGCGCCTGGGTGAGGTGATCGAGCTCGCCGGCGCCCCCGGAGGCGATCACGGGCACGCCCACCGCGCGGCTCACAGCGGCTGTGAGCTCCAGGTCATAGCCCTCCTCGGTGCCGTCCCTGTCCATGCTCGTGAGCAGGATCTCCCCGGCGCCCCGCTCCACGGCCTCCCGGATCCACTCCACGGCGTCCCGTCCGGCGCTCGTGCGGCCGCCCGCCACGTAGGCCTCCCAGCGGGAGCCATCGCCGGGCACCGCCTTGGCATCCACGGCGAGCACCACGCACTGGGAGCCGAACACCCGGGCGAGCTCGTCGATCAGCTCCGGGCGTGCGAGGGCGGCGCTGTTGACCGACACCTTGTCGGCACCCGCGTCGAGCACCGCCTGGGCGTCCGCCACCGAGCGAATGCCGCCGCCGATGGTGAACGGCACGAACACCTCGTCCGCCGTGCGCCGGGCGAGCGCCGCGATCGTCTCCCGCCGCTCGTGGGTGGCGGTGATGTCCAGGAACACGAGCTCGTCGGCCCCTTCCCGGTCGTAGTGCGCCGCCAGCTCCACCGGATCGCCGGCGTCCCGGATGTCCACGAATTCCACGCCCTTCACCACCCGCCCGCCGTCCACGTCCAGGCAGGGAATCACCCGCTTGAGCTGCATTCCCCCAGCGTAGATGGTCTCTGGATTGGGGACCGTGCCACATGTGGCACGGTCGGGCAGGCCGCCTGCGGCC
>DATJMB010000208.1:0-11919 GCA_035508995.1 Solirubrobacteraceae bacterium
TCCGACGGCCAGGTCACCACCACCTTCAGGAACATCCCCCAGGTGGGCCTCTTCAGGGAACTGAAGCTGCACCTCTTCGGCGGCGAACGCGCCTCCCTCTCCACGCCGGACTTCTGCGGCGCCTATCCCGTCGACACCACCTTCACCCCGTGGTCCGGAGAGCCGGCGGCGCAACCCCCGGCGGCCTTCGCGGTCACCTCGGGACCGGGCGGCGGCGCGTGCCCCTCCGCGCCGCTGCCCTTCAGCCTCGGCCACACGATCGGCCCCGAAAGCCCCAGGGCCGGCGCCTACAGCAACTTCGACGTCGACCTCGACCGGCCCGACGGCCAGCAGTCGCTCGACGGCCTGTCGGTGAAGCTCCCGCCCGGCTACGCGGCCGTGCTCAAAGACGTCACCCCCTGTCCCGAACCGCCGGCCGGACGGGAATGGACCTGCGGCGGCGAAAGCGAAATCGGCGCAGTGAAAGTGGCGTCCGGCCTCGGCGCCCATGAGCCGGTCGAACTCACCGGCCAGGCCTACCTGACCAGCGGCTACGACGGCGCCCCCTTCGGCCTGCTCGTGCGCACCCTCGCGAACACGGGCCCGTTCGAACTCGGCTACGTCGACGTCCGCTCCCGCATCAACGTCGACCCCCACACCGCCTCGGTGACCGTCACCAGCGATCCGGGACCCCGCGGCGAAGGCGTCCCCACGCGCCTGAAGGGCGTGCCCGTGCAGATCAAACGCATCGAAGTGGCCGTCAACCGGCCCAACTTCGAGTTCAACCCCACCAACTGCAGCACGATGAACTTCGAAGTCAGCCTCGACGGCGCCGAACTCGACGGCCCCGGCACCGCCGTCGACAGCTTCGCCAGCCCCTTCGCCGTCACCGAATGCCCGAGCCTGTCCTTCGCGCCCAAGCTCACCGCATACGCCTCCGGCAAAGCCAGCAAAGCCAACGGCGTGAGCCTCACCGTGAAGGTCGAAGGCCAGGGGCTCGGCGCGGCCAACATCGCCAAAACCGTGCTCGTGCTGCCCGCCACCCTGCCCGCGCGGCTGACAACGATCCAGAAAGCCTGCGTGGACGCCACCTTCGAACACAACCCCGCCTCCTGCCCCGAAGGCTCGGTGATCGGCAAGGGCATCGCCCGCTCCCCCGTGCTCAGGCAGCGCCTCGAAGGCCCCGCCTACCTCGTCTCCCACGGCGGCGCCGCCTGGCCCGACGTGGAGTTCGTGCTCAAGGGCGAAGACGGCATCGAACTGGTCCTCGACGGCCAGACCGCGATCAAGAAAGGCGTCACCACCTCCACCTTCGACTCCGTCCCCGACGACCCCATCGAAAGCTTCGAAGCCATCCTTCCCGAAGGCCCCCACTCGGCCCTCACCACCAACGTCCCCGCCAAGGACAAGTACAGCCTCTGCACCACCAAAGCCGTGCTCCCCACCACCCTCACCGGCCAGAACGGCAAGGTCATCGAACAGCAGACCAAGCTCCAGGTGCTGGGCTGCGGCGAAGTGGAAGGCTACCAGGCGAACCTCCTGAAGCAGTTCAAGAAGGCGATGGCCAAGTGCCACTCCAAGTACAAGCACGCCAAGGCCAAGCGCGCCAAGTGCGAACGCACAGCTCGCGCCCACTACTCCGCCCTGGCCCTCGCCCAGTGCCGCAAGACCGAAAAGCACTCCAAGAAGAAGCTCGCCGCCTGCGAAGCCAGCATGCGCGTCCGCTACGGCGTCAAGAAGCCCGCTCACAAGGCCAAGAAGGCGAAGAAGCGCTGAGCCGCTTCGCGCCGGTGCGATCCGCGACGGGGCGCCCGCGACGCCCGCGACGAGGCCGCCCGCGACCGCGGCAATACTTACTCACTGAACCGCTCCGGTAGTTCTGTCGGTCAGATCTTGCGGGCTCGATATCCAGCGCGTAGGATGATGTGGAAAGTGCGAATCAAGGGTCGGGGACAAAGACGTGAGCGGAAGGGCCGCCGGCGTCAACTTCGCATCGACATGTCGAGCTCAACTTCCAAACGAGGTCTCAGGGGTCCCGCCCGACCAGCCATCCTGCGCGCCGCCGCCGAGGTGTTCGTGGAGCAGGGCTTCAAGGCCAGCACCGTGGACGCCGTGATCAAACGCGCCAGAGTCTCCCGCAAGACATTTCAGAGTGAATTCACCGATCTCGCCGATTGCATGATGGCCATTCTCGATCTCACCCTCGAACACACCCTCGCGCTCGCCAACCATGCCTTCGATCGCGCCGCCAACTGGCGCGACGGCATGCGCGAGGCGCTGCTGTCGATCCTTGCCTTCCTCGAATCCGAGCCCGCCATCCTGGGGACCGTGATGATCGAGTCCTTCACCGGCGGCGACGCGGTCCTCGCCCGCCGTGTGCGGGTCATGCTCAGCTTTCGCCAGGCCGTCGTCGCGAGCATCCGCGACGAGCTCCCCCGCTCCCAGCCCGAGCTCGAGATCGACAGGACGGTCTTCTACGCGGTCCTGTCCGCGATCGGCGATCATCTCGCCGAGCCCGAGCCCCCGCCCCTCGTCTCCCTGCTCGAGCCGTTGATGGGAAAAATCGTCCACCTCGCCGGCTCTCCGGACTCGTGGGCCGAGGAGACCGCCCGCTCGCACGCCGCCGTGAAGAGCTTTCTCGACGCCCGCTCCGATCCTTCCTCGCCGGCCCTCCAAGCCACGCCCGCGTTCGACTGGGGCGCCGACGACGGGATCCCCACGTGCCTCATCGCGGCCCGCGCCACGTGCCTGCGTGCCTGCCTGTCATTCGTCGCCCACCACCCCGGCTGCAGCAATCGCGACGTGGAGAAGGGCCTTCAGATCAAATCCTCCCAGTCCTCCAAGACCCTCGCGCGTCTCGCCGACGAAGGCTTACTGATCAAGCGCTCCGCCGGCGCCGGTCGCCCCAACGGGTGGCGCCTCTCCCAGGCGGGCGACCGAGCCCAGGCGCGCATCTGCGCCGACGGTCAGCTTCGCACGAGCTCCGCCCAACGACGAAGGAGACATCGATGATCGTCAACATTCGCGACACCCAACCCAGCGGCCGTCCAGGTCGAGGTCCCCACACGCTCGCCGAGATCGGCGCCAAGCTCCGCAAGGCCGCCGTCATGCACGCCGGCGGCTTCTCCGCCCCCGAAATCGCCAAGCACCTGGACGTGTCGGAGCGCACCTATTACCGCTGGCGCTCCCAGCTCGCCAACGTCAGCCTCGACGACGCCACCCGCCTGGGCGAGCTCGAGCTCGAGAACAGCCGTCTCAAGCGCCTCGTGGCGGAGAAGGAGCTCGAGAACCGAGTCCTCCACGAAAGCGCCCAGCTCCCGATTCGAAGCTCTCGACGAATCACACGCCCCACCTCGGGGTGGAGCGAGCCAGCTGAGTCGCTCGACCATCGACATCGAGATTGAGCGTGTGACTCGCCCGCCAGCCGGGTAACGGACCAGAGACGGAGGGTCTCATGGACTCGGTCGCCGAGCCGTTCCTCTCGCGGCGTCCGAGATCGCCGGCGGTGGATTTCCGCCCATCCCCCAAGACACCGCCGGCCTGCCAACCGGCGGGCGTCGCGGCCCGTGAAGCCAGGCCGCGGCGCCCGCCCCCGCCGCCTCGTCGATCCGGCGGCCGGCCGGCCGATGGGCGCGAGGCGCTCCGCCGATGGCGCCGCCGTCGCCGCCGTTTGGCCGTAGCATGAGGCCCATGTCCCGCTTCGAGGACCGCCCCGACCCCGCGTTCCTGTCCATGAACGCGTCCATCGACTTCGACCAGCGCCTGTGGCCCCAGGACGTGGCCCTCTCACGCGCCCACGCCGACATGCTCGCCGAGCGCGGCATCATCTCCGCCGACGATCGCCAGGACATCGAGACGGGCCTCGACCAGATCGAACGCGAGCTCATCGACTTCCGCTTCCCCTTCCTGGCCGACGACGAAGACATCCACATGGCCATCGAGCGCCGCCTCATCGAGCTCGTCGGCGACGCCGGCGCCCGCCTGCACACCGCCCGCTCCCGCAACGACCAGGTGGTCACCGACCTCGCCATGTACGTCCGCGACCGCTCCAACCACGCCCGCGACGCCATCACCCGCCTGATGGCCACCGTCCTGAGTCGCGCCGAAGAGCACCTGGACTGGCCCATGCCCGGCTACACCCATCTCCAGCGCGCCCAGCCCGTGTACCTCTCCCACCACCTCCTCGCCTACTTCTGGATGCTCTCCCGGGATCGCTACCGCTTCGAATTCACCGCCCGCGAGGCCGGCCGCCTGCCGCTGGGCTCCGGCGCCATCGCCGGCGTGAACTTCGACACCGACCGCGACCTCCTCGCCCGGCGCCTGGACTTCCACGAAGTCCTCCCCAACTCCATCGACGCCGTCTCCGGCCGCGACTTCGTCCTCGACTACCTCGCCGCCGCCTCCACCTGCGCCACCCACCTCTCCCGCCTGGGCGCCGAGATCGTGCTGTGGTCGAGCTCCGAGTTCCGCTTCTGCGAGCTCCCCGACTCCTGGAGCTCGGGCTCCTCCCTGATGCCCCAGAAGAAGAACCCCGACGCCGCCGAGCTCCTGCGCGCCAAGGCCCCCCGCGTGGTCGCCCACCTGGCGGCCCTCCACGGCGTCATCCACGCCCTGCCCCTCACCTACAACAAGGACCTCCAGGAGGACAAGCAGCACCTCTTCGACGCCGTCGACACCATCGCCGTCATGCTCACCGCCTCCACCCACATGCTCGCCGGCATCCGCTTCAACCGCCTGCCCATGCTCGAGGCAGCCGCCGACGAGATGACCGCCGCCACCGACGTCGCCGACCTGCTCGTCCGCCACGGCGTCCCCTTCCGCGAGGCCCACACCATCCTCGCCGGCCTCGTCCGCTCCGCCCTCGCCCACGGCAAGACCCTTTCCGAGCTCACCCCCTCCGAGCTCGCCGAACACAGCCAGCTCCTGGCCGACAACCACGCCGAGCTCCAGCGCGTCCTCGAACCGACCTCCTGGCTGGAATCCAAGGTCTCCTACGGCGCCACCTCCCTGCCCCGCGTCCGCGACCAGATCGCCCTCGCCCGCGACATCCTCGGCGAGGTCCCCCCCGAGCACGAGCAGGAAGACGACTTCGACGAGGACGACGACGCCCCCCTGCGCTGAGCGCCGTCCGCCGACCCATCTCCCGGCGTCGCCAATGGGAAACGCGTCTGGTAAGTGGAACTTTGGCTCGGTACCGTTCGGCTCGCGCCGGCATCCGTCGGGCGGGTGGCCCTAGAGCCCCCGAAGGCTGCCGTCCGCACACCCGACATCGAGCCGGACACACCGTCCGATGGCTCCCTCCGAGAAGAGGTGATAGAGAAGATGAAGCTCTCGAGAACCGCACCCACGTGTGCGCTCGCCTGCGGCGCTCTGCTGGTCCTGGCCGTGGGCGGCACCGCGACCGCGCTTGCGTCAGAACCGGCCCTCTATCAATGCGGCCACGCCGCCAAGGAAGTCGTCACCTACGAAAGCAACGGCAAACTCAAAGAGAAGAGCGTCCTCACCGGCAGGTACACCGACAAGACGTGCTCCGAAGAAGCGCCCCCCGGCGAACTCCGTGAAGGAGGAGCGCCCGAAGGAGCCTATGAATTCGAAGAATGGGCCATCGGCAGCAAAGAACTGAAAACGGGCAAACTCGGCAAAGTGAAAGAGTTCAAAAGCGTCGGTTCCCCGCCCGCTACGATCGAAATACCGCACGTAACGACCGTGGAATGCGCTCACACGAGCGCCCAGGGCGAAGTCACCGGCCCCAAAACGCTTGGCAACCTAGAAGGCGTCTACACCGACTGCAAAGCCTCCTCCCTCCCGTGCCAGAACGGCGCCGCGGGCGAAATCAAAACCAACCTGCTCGCGGGCGAACTCGGCTACCTGAGCAAAGCCACCCACAAGGTGGGCGTCGACATCGAGCCCCAGGCGCCCGGCCCGCTCGCGGAATTCCACTGCGGCAACCCACCCGAACCCACACTCCAGGTGCGTCTCACCGGCTCGATCGTCGGCGAAGTCACCCCCACCGACGTGTGGTCCAAGGAAATCGTCATCGACTTCGAGCAGACCGCCGGCGTTCAGCGCTTCACGCAGCTCGAAGGCTTTCCCGAAGACGTGCTCGAAGCGGCCTACTGCAAAAGCAAAGAAGTCTGCGAACCGGTCGAATCGCTTCGCATGGGGGTGGAAGCGAGGTTCACGATGAAGGGCGAAGAACTGTATTTGAAAGCCTGACTTCCGCCACGCGGGTCTCGCCGGAGAACGCTGGACGTGAGTACTAGGGCTCATGTCCATGGCTGCGCGGCGGGAGCGGGAGGGGGACGCGGCGCACTCCAGATCTACACTGGAGCGCCGTGTCCCCCCTGCGTCCTTCCGCCGGCGAACCTCTCCCGAGCGCTTCCGCCGATCCTCTTGCCGCCGGCGCTGGCGCCCCCGCCGCTGGCGATCGCCTCCAAAACGGGGTGCCCGCGCGCGCGCGCGGGGCGCCCCTGCGGGCCGATTTCTACGACCGGCCCGTGCTGGAGGTGGCCCGCGACCTGATCGGCTGCACGGTCGCCTGCGGACGTTGCGCGGGCGTGATCGTCGAGACCGAGGCCTACCACGAGACCGAGCCCGCCTGCCACGCCTACGTGGGCCTCACCCCCCGCACCAAGACCCTCTTCGGGCCCCCCGGCTTCGCCTACGTGTACCGCTCATACGGCGTCCACGCCCTGCTGAACGCCGTCTGCGAGCCCGAGGGCGTGGGCGCCGCCGTGCTCATCCGCGCTCTGCAGCCGGTCCGCGGCCTGGCGGCCATGCGCGCCCGCCGCGGCCTCGTGGCGGGCCTGCCCGCCCGCGATCGCGACCTCTGCTCGGGCCCCGGCAAGCTCTCCCAGGCGCTCGCCATCGACCTCTCCCACAACGAGGGGCCGCTCGACGCCGGCCCCGTGCGCATCCTCGCGCCCGACCAGCGGTGGCTCGGCCGCGCCACGCCCGAGATTCTCGCGGGCCGCCGCGTGGGCATCAACCGCGCCGAGCAGCTCCCCTGGCGCTTCTGCCTCGCCGGCAGCCCCCACGTGTCCAGCCCGCGCGTGCCCGTGGGTTAGGGGTGGATGGAGAGGGCCGGTTTTCGTCGCCGTCCGCTACGGAAGCGAGCCGGGCGGCGCCAGCCACACGGACTCGAAGGCCATGACGTCGCTAGCGGTTGGGCCAGGCACGCTGCTTGCCCTCGCGCATCAACTCCCAGTCGATGCCAGCCTCCTCGGGCTCGCCGAAGCGGGCCGCCAGACGCTCGAGCAGCGCCCGGTGCTCGTCCTCGGAGGTCTCCGGGATGCACTCTGGGTCCTCGGTGATCTGAATGCGGGGATGGGATCTTGCCATCTCGGGTGCCCACCAGTGTGCCACTTATATCGGCTCGATTCTGGGGTGTCATCACGGCCGGGCAAGGGGACACTTCCATTGTGGCCCGCGTATAACCATGGTGGGACGCACACTCTAAAAGAAGAGTGCGCCTGGCCAGACGCCCGCCAGACGCCCGTCGCCCTGACGGCCCCCTATGGCGTGGGGCTCACCCCGCCAGTGCCACCGGTGCCGCCACCACCGGCTTCGCCGCCGCCCTCACTCGCTCCCCCCGGGCTGGTCGGAGGGGCTGCATTGCCGGCTTCCGGCGTGGGGGCGCCATGTTCGGGAGCGGGACTGGAGGCGTGTTCGGGGGTGGCAGGGACTGGGCTGGAGGGGGCCGCGGGCGTGGGGGAGGCCGCGCCGTGTTCGCCCCCGGCGGCGTGTTCCACGGCCTGGCCGTGGGAGCCGCCCCGGTGTTCCCCGCCGCCTGCTTCCCGGCTCCCGCCAGCTCCCTGGCCCTGGCCGCTGGGGGAGGCGGTGAGCGCTTCTTCGCCGGTGGTCGAGGAGCCCTTCTGGCCCTTGCCCGCCTTTCCCGCGAGCGCCTTGGCGGCGGCTTCTTCGGCGCGCGCCTTTTCGATCGCCAGGGCGGAGATCATGAAGTTGTGCCAGATCAGCGCCGGGTAGGTGCCGCCGAGCACCGGCCCGCCGTCGAACTGGGTGGTCATCGGGATCAGCTTGTTGGGGTAGCCCACCCACACCGCCACCGTGTACTTGGAGTCCCAGCCCACGAACCACGCGTCGCCGTAGTTTGAGGTGGTGCCCGTCTTGCCCGCAGCAAACTGGCCGATGGCGGCCGCCTTGGCGGTGCCGTACTGGAGCACCGTTTCCAGCATCGAGGTCTCCGTGGCGGCGATCGAGGGCGGCAGCACGAAGTGGGTGAGCACCTGGTTTACGTCCCGGTGTGAGCCGTCCGGGAGGGCCGAGTAGGGGGAGGCCACTTCCTGGATCCCCACCGGCGCGTCCGCTTCGGCGAGCGTCCCCGACACCCGCCTGCCGTCGTGGGCGATCGTCTCATAGGCGTGCGCCATGTCCAGGGGCGTGACCCCCACGTTCAGGCCCCCGATCGTCATCGCGGGGTTGGTGGAGATCGGCGTGGTGATGCCCATCCGGTGGGCCAGGTGGGCGATCCTCTGGGTGCCCACGTCGAGGCCCACTTCCGCGTAGATCGAGTTGTCGGAGTACGCCGTGGCGCCCGTGAGCGTGTTCTCCCCCGAGTACGCCCCTTCGTCGTTGTGCACGATGAACCGTTCGTGGCCGCCCGTGTGGGGCACGATGAATTCCTTCTGCTTGGACGTCCACACCGAGTCCGGCGAGATGCCGTCCTCGAGCGCCGCCGCCAGGTCGAAGGCCTTGAAGGAGGACCCCGGCTGGCGCTCCCCCTCGGTGGCGAGGTTGAACGGGCTTTCGCCGTAGTTCCGGCCCCCCACCATAGCCCGCACCTCCCCCGTGGAGTTTTCGATCGCCACCAGCGCCGCCGTGGGATCGCCGGAGTAGGCGAGGTAGCCGTTGATCGCCTGTTCGGCCGAGCGCTGCAGGTCGAGGTCCAGGGTCGTCTTGATGTGCAGCCCCCCCTCCAGCACCCGCCGCGCGCCGTAGCGTTCGATCAGCTGCTGCTGCACCCAGCTCGTGAAGTACCCCACGTCCACCCCTTCCACCGGCTGCTCCGTGGGCGCCTGCACGTTCGCCGCCGCCGGCAGCGGCTGGGCGAGGCTTTCCTCGTAGACCATGTGGCTGATGTACCCCTGGCTGTACATCTGTTCGAGCACCACGTCCCGGCGGTCTTTCGCCGCCTGGGGGTGGTTGGCGGGGTCGTAGGCGGTGGGGTCCTGGATGATCCCCGCCAAGAGCGCCGCTTCCGCCGGCTGGAGCTGTTCCACGCACAGCGCGTGGTTGGGCGTGCCGCAGCCCATGTGCGCGGGTTCCCGCCCGAAGTACGTCTGCGCCGCCGACTCGATGCCGTAGGCCCCGTTGCCGAAGTAGATCGTGTTCAGGTACGCCGTGATGATCTTTTCCTTCGACCACTTGTGCGCCAGCTGGTAGGCCAGCGCCGCCTCCCGCATCTTCTCGAAGATCGTCCGGTGCGACTGCGCCTGGAGGGCGTTCTTGATGAACTGCTCCTCGATCGTCGACGCCCCCTGCAGGCCCCCCTCGTGCAGCACGTCCTGCACGAACGCCCGCGCGATCCCCCGCAGGTCCACCCCCGAGTTGGTGGCGAACCGCTTGTCCTCGATCGAGATCACCGCATCCTTGACCAGCTTGGGAATCTGAGCCGGCGTGAGGATCACCCGGTTGCGCTGGCTCACCACCCCGATCGGCCGCCCCAGATCGTCCACCAGCACGGAGCTCTTGGCGTTCTTGAGATCCGCGAATTCCCGCGTCAGCGACGGCAGATCCGAGGCCACGGCCACGAACATGCCGAAGGCGAAGGACACCAGGCCGAGCATCAACACGGCAAAGAGGATCGCCAGGAAGCGAAGCCTCTTCATCCGCGGCCGGCCGTGGGCGGGCGGTGAGGCAAGCTCCACGGGGGGCGAGAGTCTAGCATTGGCGCCCCCATGGCGGACCCGGTTCAAGCCCCCCCCTCGCCCTCCCCCGAGGCGGTGGCGGAGGCCAAGCGGCTCGGCAGGGGCGCCGTGGACAGCCTGCCCGAGGGCGCCCTGGCGGAGCGCTTGGACGCCGCCGCACGCGAGGGACGCCAGCTGCGGGTGAAGCTCGGCATCGACCCCACCGCCCCCGACATCCACCTCGGACACGCCGTGGTGCTGGGCAAGCTGCGCGAGTTCCAGGACGCCGGCCACCGGGTGGTGCTGATCGTGGGCGACTTCACCGCCCGCGTGGGCGACCCCTCGGGACGCTCCAGCCTGCGGCCGATGCTCTCCCAGCGGGAGATCGACGCCAACGCCAGGACCTTCCAGGAGCAGGCCAGCCGCATCCTCGACGACGATCCGCAGCGCCTGGAGGTCAGGCGCAACAGCGAGTGGCTGGAGATGACCATGGCCGAGCTGCTGGCGCTCGCCCGCACCACCACCGTGGCGCAGCTGCTGGAGCGCGAGGACTTCTCCAAACGGTGGTCAGCCTCCCAGCCCATCTCCATCCTCGAGCTCCTCTACCCCCTCCTGCAGGGCTATGACTCGGTGGCCATCCGGTCCGACCTCGAGCTGGGGGGCACCGACCAGAAGTTCAACCTGCTCCTCGGCCGCGACATCCAGCGCCACTTCGGCCAGCCCGAGCAGGCCGTCCTGACGATGCCCATCCTCGCCGGCACCGACGGCAGGCGCAAGATGTCCAAGTCCCTGGGCAACCAGATCGGCATCCTCGACGAGCCGCCGGAGATGTACGGCAAGGCCATGAGCATCCCCGACGAGGCCATGCCGGAGTACTACGAGCTGCTCCTCCACCGCGAGCTCCCCCCGGACCTCCCGCCCCGCGACGCCAAGCGCCTGCTGGCCCGCGAGCTGGTGGCGTGGCTGCACTCCCCCGAGCAGGCCGCGGCCGCCGAGGCCGAGTTCGACCGGCTGTTCGTGGACCACCGGCCCCCCGAGGACATGCCCGAGCTCACCGTCTCCCCGGACGGCCACGCCGGCCGGAGCGGCGCCGGGGGAAGCGGCGCCGGGGGGAGCGGCGCCGGGGAGGACGAGCCCACCATCCACCTGCCGGCGGTCATCGCGGAGGCCTTCTCCGTGTCCCGCTCGGAGGCCCGGCGCCTGATGGACGGCGGCGGCGTGTCCCTCGGCGAGGACCAGCTGGGAGCCGCCGAGCACGACGTCTCGGCGGAGCGCGCGGACGGGGCGGTGCTGAAGGTGGGCAAGCGCCGGTTCGTGCGCTTGCGGGTGCTCTGAGGGGCGGCGAGAAGGTTCCAAAAGCGGCGCCCCGCGCGCGGGCGTGCGCGCACGGGAGGGACGCCAGCGGCAGACTGGCGGGACAGAGCGACAGATCGGCGGGGAAGGCTTCAAAAAGTGGCGCCCCGCGCGCGGGCGCGCGCGCACGGCAGGATGATGTCCGACGGGCCGGTATGATGTTGGGAAGCGCGGTGGTCTTGCCGCTCGGCGGCAGGGCTGGTAGCCTGCGGGTCGCTGCGGCAGGTCGCGGCGCGCTATACTCTTCGGTCGGCCCTGAGCACGCCCGTGGGCGTAGGGTCTGATCGGTCCTCCTCTAAAGGTTGGTCTTTCGGAGAGGCTTGGCGGTCTTTGAAAACTCAACAGCATGCGCACCGACGATCGATCCCTCGATCGTGGTGTGCGTCCAGGTTCGACCCGTCGCCGGGCGGCGCCTAGCGCGCAGGTCCATCGTCGGCATTGCCGGCGGTTGATCGTCTCTCCCGGGGGCGGACAAAGAGTCAAGTAGGAAGCAGTACCCCGTCATGGTTGGGAGATCACGTGTATAGGTTTCCCACCCGGCTCAAGCCGCGGGCAGCCTCGGTTGCCGACGGATGGGCCAAGTCCATGACAGCTTTTCGTGAAGTTCTTCACGGAGAGTTTGATCCTGGCTCAGGACGAACGCTGGCGGCGTGCTTAACACATGCAAGTGGAGCGACGAACCAGGGCTTGCCCTGGGGCAGAGCCGCGAACGGGTGAGTAA